>CAYUCU010000243.1:0-5090 GCA_964443345.1 uncultured Chitinophaga sp. | reverse complement strand
ATATTGAACAGACAAAAACGTACTACAATAGGTTTAGCAAGTAGGCAGATATCAGCACAAATTATTTTAAAGCAAGTCAGCTGGCATTTCTGCGCTCACCGCAATACCGCGACATATTTTTACCCATCCTGGAACGGATACGGGTAACCCGTGACTTCCGGGAGTCCACCAAACCCTTTTCAGACTTTGCCTATTTCAACATGCGGGACCGGAAATGGGAGGATGCGAAAACCTATTATGCTGAAATGTTTGACCTGAATACCGGGTGGATCAATGATGTGATATTCTCTTTTGGTGAAAGGGCCTTTGTTACGTATTACAATGCCAAGCTGAAAGAAGGCTATGAAAATTTTCACAGCTTTGTAAAACTGGCCAAAGAAAAACAACCGGTGTTGTATCCCTTCCTTGCAGAACAGGCCTACAATAACTTGTTATTCACCAAGTCCATTTCATTGCAGGGGACCAAGCGAAGAAAAGAAGCGTTCCTGAAAAGCAATGATCCTTCCATCGCCAAACTATATGAGGACTGGCTGGATAAGAAACAACAGCTGATACGGCAATACTTTAAAGCATCTGAACCTGCCAGTCAGCCGGATACAGCAAAGCCGGCAGCTGAAAACCTGAAAGCCCTGCAAACAGAAGTGGCCAACATGGAAAATGAGCTGACGGCCAAAGCAAAGGATTTTAAAAAACTATTAAAAATAACTCCTGCGGACTGGAAAGAAGTAAAAGCCAAACTGAATGAAGGGGAAGCCGCTATAGAGATCATCCGGTTTCAATGGAGGGACCAGTTGTATTATTCAGATACGGCGTACTATGCCGCTTATATCATAACCGCCGGCAGCCCATACCCCGAAGTGGTGTACCTGCCGGATGCACCAGCAGCTATGGAAGACGGGTTTTATAAGCAGTATAAAAATAATATTCGTTTTAAAACCGATGATAAAGAATCATATAACCATTACTGGAAAGCCATTGCCGATAAACTAAAGACCATTGGAAATGGAAAAGCGATCACTAAAGTATATATATCACCAGATGGCATTTATCATCTTATCAATATCTCCACGCTTAAAAATCCGGCCACCAATAAATATGTGCTGGATGAGATACAGGTACAGTCCGCCACTTCCACCACTGATATTGCTGCGGCAACGGTAAAAGAAGAACATCTTACTGCAGTTCTTTTTGGCCGTCCATCGTATAAAACAACTGCGCCTGGTGGTGGCTCGGGCCAGCTGGCAGCAGGCAATACCCGTGGGTTTGTAAATGGTTTTAAAGAGGAGAACATTCCGGACCTGCCGGGCACAGAAGCCGAAGTGCTGAGCATAAAGACGGAGATGGAAAAAAATAAAGTAGCTGCAACCTCTTACCTGAAAGACTATGCCACAGAAGATAAGATGTACGAGTTGCACAGTCCAGGCATATTGCATATTGCCACACATGGTTTTTGGGCGGGTGCCGGCGCCAATGCCACAGACGGCTTTCGCTTGTTCAATGCGATGGCCAACTCCGGTTTGTTACTTTCCGGCGTAGTGAATTATTACAGCACCACCAACTATCCCAACACCTATGATGGGGTGCTTACGGCGTATGAAGCACAGAACCTTGACCTTACCAATACCTCTCTCGTGGTGCTTTCTGCCTGCGAGACCACACTGGGTTATCTAGATGCGGGTGAAGGGGTGTATGGTTTACAAAGGGCTTTTCGTGCAGCAGGTGCCGGGAGCATCATGACAAGCCTGTGGAAAGTGGATGATGCTGCCACCAAAGATTTCATGATCCTTTTCTACCAGCAGTACCTGCTGACAAAAGATAAATCGGCAGCCTTTGCTTTTGCACAAAAAACAATTAAAGAAAAATATATCTATCCGTATTATTGGGGGGCGTTTGTGATGATGGGGAGGTGAGTGGGAATTAATAGATAATAATTAAGAATTAATAATTAATAATTGTTTAAAGCACAGCATTTGCTTCGCTTACTCCAGGATTACTTTACTTCCGATTATTGACTACAGATTTTTTTACCCGGCGTCCTGCCTGCCTGCCGGCAGGCAGGTTCTTTGGGCATCGCCTGTCGCGTCGCATTTATCCACCGAAGCTCTAGCGGAGGCGGACTCTTCAGGGTTCTGTAATGCTACTCAGCAAATACCAATGAGCTCTCTGTTCTGATATTTCTACTTTCGTAAACAGTCAAAGAAAGAAACGAAACCCTGGCCTAAGTTCCCTTTAGGGACAGGGTAATACTTTCCCAAAAACTCTTATCTTCGAATTCCAAATAGTTGCATAACTAACTAATTTTGTTGTATGTCAAAAAGAAGCATTAAAAAAGTAGCTGTATTAGGCAGCGGTGTAATGGGTTCACGGATCGCTTGTCATTTTGCAGGTATCGGCGTTCAGGTTCTCTTGCTCGACATTGTACCCAAAGATGTGGCCGCAGATGCAAAACCTGCCGAAAGAAATAAGATCGTAAATGATGCACTAACTGCTGCCATCAAAGCAAACCCCTCTCCTGTTTATCATAAAGATGTGATCAAAAAGATAACGACCGGCAATTTTGATGACAACATGAAAGAGATTGCCACCTGCGACTGGATCATTGAAGTGGTGGTGGAGCGCCTCGATATCAAACAAAAAGTATTTGAACAGGTAGAAAAATACCGGAAGCCCGGAACATTAATTACTTCCAATACTTCCGGCATCCCTATCCATATGATGGCCGAAGGAAGAAGTGATGATTTTAAAAAACATTTCTGCGGCAGTCACTTTTTCAACCCGCCCCGGTATTTGAGGTTACTGGAGATCATTCCCACTCCACATACCGACCCGGAGATCGTGGAGTTCCTGATGACGTACGGTGATCTGTATCTCGGAAAAACAACAGTGCTGTGTAAAGACACGCCGGCTTTTATCGCCAACCGCATTGGTGTGTTCAGCATGATGGCCATCATGAACCTGAAAGACAAACTGAAACTGAGCATTGATGAGATCGATGCACTCACGGGCCCTATCCTTGGTCGCCCGAAGTCAGCTACTTTCCGTACCGGTGATGTGGTAGGATTAGATACGATGGTAAAAGTGGCGAAAGGTGTTGCTGATAATTGTCCCACTGATGAAGCGATAGATCAGTTCAGGATACCCGCCTGGCTGGACAAGATGGTAGCCAATAACTGGCTGGGTGATAAAACCGGGCAGGGCTTTTTCAAAAAGACAAAAGGGACCGGTGGTGAAAAAGAAATACTGACACTGAACCTGGACACGATGGAATACGGGCCCCGGGTCAAACCAAAATTTGCAAGCATAGAAGCCGCCAAACCGGTGGATGATCTGTACACAAGATTAAAAATGCTGGTGGCCGGGCAGGATAAGGCCGGTGAATTCTACCGGTTGTTTCATTATGGTTTGTTCTCTTATATCTCACACCGTATTCCGGAGATCAGTGATGAGTTGTACCGTGTGGATGATGCAATGATGGCCGGCTTTGGCTGGGAGATCGGTGCCTTTGAAAGCTGGGATGTGCTGGGCCTGGCTAAAACAACCGAAGCCATGAAAGCTGCTGGTTATAAAGTAGCTCCCTGGATAGATGAAATGATTGCCGCAGGAAATAAATCTTTCTATAAAGTAGAAGGTGGTAAAAAATATTGCTACGACCCTTCTTCCAAAACATACAAAGTATTGCCCGGTGGTGAAGCTTTTATAGTAATGAGCAATTACACCGATAAACAGATCTGGAAGAATGGAAGTTGCCGCTTGTATGAACTCGGTGATGAGGTGCTGGGGCTTCAATGGTTCACCAAGATGGGTAGTATTGGTGGTGATGTGCTGGCAGGTATTCAAACAGCGTTCGATAAAGCGGAAAAAAATTACAAAGGATTGGTGATCGCTAATGAAGGCGCTAACTTCTCTGCCGGTGCCAATGTAGGCATGATCTTCATGCTGGCGATAGACCAGGAATATGATGAACTGGACATGGCCATCCGTATGTTCCAGAATACGATGATGCGGGCACGCTATTCTTCCATTCCGGTGGTGGTGGCCCCACATGGTTTGGCATTGGGTGGTGCTTGTGAACTGAGTTTACATGCAGATAAAGTTTGTCCGGCAGCAGAAACCTATACCGGTTTGGTGGAATTAGGCGTGGGCCTGATCCCTGGTGGCGGTGGCACCAAAGAATTTGTACTGCGGGCATCAGATGAAATGCATGAAGATGAACCGGAGACCATTACTTTAAAAAATCGTTTTCTTTCTATTGCCACTGCTAAAGTAGCCACCTCTGCTCACGAAGGCTTTGGATTGGGTGTGTACAGAAAAGGATTGGATGAAGTGGTGATGAACCAGGGGCGGCGCATTGCGGAAGCAAAAAAATCAGTGATCGAATTATTTGATAGTGGCTATACGGCCCCTGTTCAGCGAAAAGATATAAAGGTACTGGGACAGTCTGCACTTGGCGCTTTGTACTCCGGTATTCATGCGATGAAGACAGCCAATTATGCTACAGAACATGATTCAGTAGTTGCTAAAAAGCTGGCTTATGTAATGTGCGGTGGTGATCTGAGTGAGCCGACATTCGTTTCTGAACAATACCTGCTGGACCTGGAAAGAGAAGCATTTCTTTCATTATGTGGTGAAAAGAAAACGCTGGAACGCATTCAGAGTGTGTTGAAGAGCGGACGGCCGGTGCGGAATTAGGGCTAAATAACAAGTCGGTTAAGAAATATACTTACTGACCTTTAACCTACTATATCAAAAGTATAAATGATACGCTCCCGCATATTAAAAAATAGTATCTTTCCACAACATTAAAACTATTGAAACATGAAGAGATCCTATTTTCTACTTTTTTTTAGTGCGATGATCAGTATCGCATTTTTTGATTCTTGTAAAAAAGATAGCACAGATAACACAGATACCCCGCCCACACCTAGTAAAACCCCGGAAGAGCTATTAACTGCTAATCCCTGGCAAATAAGTAAGATCAGAACTTTACAGGGCGGTTCTATCTATTATTACCTGAGAGGAAGTTCCAACCATGATCTCGATAATGAGGCAATCTCATTCAACAGTAATCATACAGGAACATATACTGAGCC
>CAYUCU010000242.1:0-5174 GCA_964443345.1 uncultured Chitinophaga sp. | reverse complement strand
AGGCGCTGCAGATGTGAAGTACAAGGGTAATGCAACGGTGAGCCAGCAAATTAGTGGCGCCGGAAGTGTGAAAAAAGCAGAATAAGATTCGCTGATCAGTTAATATAAAAGCCCTGTACCGCAGGGCTTTTTGCTATTACCACTTCCGGGTATTGGCAAATACGATCAAAATGCAGAACTTACAGGATAACCAAAACCTTCCTGATGAGTTCCCGCAGACAATTCATTAAAGAAACCTCTTTTGCCACCACCGCATTGTTACTGGCATCTTCGGGCTTTAGCAACATTTTTGTTGGAAAGAAGCCCAGGGTAATTATAATCGGCGCCGGCTTTGCCGGTTTGGCAGCAGCGTATTATCTCCATAAAAAGAAAATTGATTTTGTAATACTGGAAGCCCGAAACCGGATCGGTGGCCGGGTGTTTTCTCATACCATGGACGAGAAAGAAAATTTAATTATTGAACTCGGGGCCGAATGGGTGGGCAACTCGCATGAGCGGCTGCAAAACCTCTCTAATGAATTCGGGCTGGTATTGCAGAACAACCAGTTTGATTCGCACCTGATCTACAAGGGCAACTATTATAAAGCAGGTCAGTGGGATTACAGCGAAGGGTGGAAAAAGAAGTTCCAGTCCATCATTGATAATTATGAAAAAATGACAATGGCCGATAAAGTGAAACTGGATAAGATGGACTGGTGGCGCTTCCTGGTGAACAATGGCTGTGAAGGCAGGGACCTTGACCTGAGAGAACTGCTGGACAGCACCGACTTTGGTGAGACCATCCGCAGCGTATCGGCCTTTGCAGCACTGGCAGAATATGCAGAGAGCAGCGAAAAGAATGAGATGGACCTGAAGATAAAAGGCGGAAACAGTATGCTGGCAAAAAGTATTGGAGAAAAGATCGGTGCTGATAAAATAAAACTGCAGCATGCTGTAAGCAGGGTAGTGCAAAATGTAAAAGGGGGTGTAACGGTGTATTGTGATAATGGACAGAAGTTTACCGGCGACAAGATCATTTGCACAGCGCCAACCTTTGCTGTAAAGAAAATAAAATGGGAACCGGGTCTGCCAGCAGACCAGGTAAATGCCATGAATGAATTGCAATATGCCCGTATCAATAAAAACCCATTGCTGTTCAGTAAGCGGTTTTGGAAAGAAGAGAATTTTGATATGATCACTGATCAGTCGCCCCACTATTTTTATCATGCCACCAAAAACCAGGACTCAAAGAAAGGAGTGCTGATCTCTTATACTATCGGCGAGAAGGCGGCTGTGGTAGCCAACCAATCCGATAAATGGAAAGAGGATATGGTGCTGCAAACATTAAAACCGTATTTTGATGATGTAAAGGATACGCTGGAAAAGCAAACCAATTATTACTGGGGTAATGATGAGTTTAGCCGCGGTGCATATGCGGTGTATGGAAAAGGGCAATGGTTCCGGGTAATGCCGATCCTGAAACGATCACATATTCATACCCATTTTGCAGGAGAACATTTAGCAGACTGGCAGGGCTTTATGGAAGGCGCCATCAATACCGGTGAAGAAGCGGCGGCAAAGATCTGACAGGATGTAATAAATAAAAAAAAGTCCGGCTCTTTCGAACCAGACTTCTAAAGCGAGATAAATATCGTTATTGATTAATAATCGTTATTGTATCCACCACGGTCACGGTTGTAACCACCGCCGCCGCCGCCACTCTTTCCTTTGTAGCCGCCACCGCCGCCGCTGCCACCTTTGTAGCCGCCGCCACCGAAGCTTCTTTTCTTGAAGCCGCTGCCGCCGCTACCGCCGCCTTCCGGTTTCGGACGACTTTCGTTAACAACGATGTTGCGACCGTCAACTTCAGTACCATTCAAAGCTGCGATAGCTGCTTGTGCCTGGTCATCATTTGCCATTTCCACAAAACCAAAGCCTTTGCTGCGGTTAGTGAATTTGTCGGTAACAATTTTTGCTGAAGTTACTTCGCCATGTGTTGCGAAAAGATTGGACAGGTCCTGGTCTTTCAGGTTCCAACTAAGGTTTCCTACGTAAATGTTCATTTTGAGATGTTTTTAAAAAAATAAAAGTGTCAACAGTAAACAGTACCTAATGAACATTCAACGGTTTTTCGAGACGTTCAGGACTTGTGAAACTGAAAGAGCACCAAATGCAAGACAAAATAAGGGATTTTTTGACAACTTTTCCTCATTTTTAAGTAAGGATACTACTGGGGGCTCTAAATAATTGAGTTATAGGGGAGTAAGAAAGAATAAGGAGGCCCTTGCCTCCTTATTTTTCTGCGGGAAATTTAGTTTTTAATGAACGTTGCCGTTTGTACTGCGCCCTTGCCTTCATCAAATTTTACAAGGTAGGCCCCTGGTTTCAGACCTGCCACATTAAGAGAGGTCTGGTAGCTGCCTGCAAGAGAGTACGTTTCAAGTACGGTAGTACCATTCATATTAATGATCAGTATCACTGCTTTGCCGGATTGTTTTTGATGTTCCAGAACGACCTGGTCAGCAGCAGGATTCGGATAAACTTTTATTTGAGGGCTCGCATTTTCTTTCTGTACCCTTATTACTCCGGTGTATTTATACCTGTTATCTATATCTATATTCCTAACCCTGAAGTAACGGGTGCCTTTAAACGACTGGGTATAGTCAAAGGAATAGTTGTCTTTTCCGGAAGCGTTTACAAAACCTGCCAGGGTAAATGTTATTCCATCTGAGCTGGTTTCTACTTCGTAGCCTCTCACATTTATTTCGTCGGCTACATTCCACAATAACAGTACGGAGCCGGTAGCTGATTCTTTGGCGATAAACCCTAAGAACGTTACGGGCAATGGAGCATTAAAAGCAGCTCTTCTGAAATTGTCAAATGTAATATTGCCCGTGTTTACAGTACGGAATGTGATCTCATATCGTATTTGTGATCCCCCGGTAAGGTCCATATCCTGCAGCTCCAGGCAAAGCGAACCCGATGTGGATGGAAGACTGGTCCATAACGGGCCATTAGCAGTAGAGGCCAGTATTTCCAGTGGCGGGTTTGTTACAGCACTGATCACCCTGATGCGGTAATCGGTTCCTGCCGGGGCAGTATAATCAAAACCTACAGTTGTTTTATTGACCTCCGTATTAAAAAAGATAGGAGAAATAGCACTGGCTGTTCTGTTATTGAGACCAGCGCCTGCTGTTTCCGTTAAAAGCGACCCATTCCAGAATATGCCAAAATCATTATCATCTGAATAAATGCTTGGCGAACTGAACCCTTCATCAGTAGTGTTGAAGGTGTAGGTAAAGATGCAGTTGGCTGATGGCACCACGGAGGTGGGTTGTTGAGCAATTGCCAATAAGGGGATACATGTAAATAAAAGCCCGAATAATTTCTTTGCGGTGTAAAGAGTTTTCATTCCTGAAGTTTTAAAGTGAATAATGTGGTAGTTCAAAGACGGGATTTATCTTTCACTATGGACAGTGAGTATATAGGACAGGGCAAACCATATACCAATAGAATTAAAGCACAGCCAGGTGCGGGAAAGGGGGGTGGCGGGGAATTATTTGCTCAATACGGTGTAATGCAAAAAAAAAGTTGCCCATGGGGCAACTTCTCTTCAATAGTAATTTATTCTTTATTCAGCTACCACTTCAATTTCCACTTCAGTTGATTTACCATTACCAAAGTCGATGGTGGCTTTATAAGTACCTAATTCTTTTACATCTTCAGGGATGGTGATCTTCTTACGATCGATCTCATACCCTCTTTGTTCACGGATAGCCCGGCTCAGTTGTAAAGAAGTGATGCTTCCGAAGATCTTGCCGCTGGTACCGGTCTTGGCGCCTAATTTAATAGGAGCTTCGCCCAATTTAGCAATTACACTGTTGATCTCGGCCAGCATTTTATCTTCTTTCTTCTTCACCTGTTTCATCCGCTCTTCCAGTTGCTTTCTGTTGCTGGGGCTGTTTTCCACGCCCAGTTGACGGGGGAGTAAGTAGTTACGGGCATAGCCGTTCTTTACTTTCACCACTTCATTTTTGGCACCCAGGTTATCTACGTCTTGAATTAAAATGATTTCCATATTTTTTAGCTTTTAGCTTTCAGCGTTTAGCGATTAGCTTGTGGCTAACAGCTATCGGCTAACAGCTTTACTTTAAAAGGTCTGTTACGTAAGGCAATAATGCCATCTGACGGGCTTTTTTAACCGCATCAGAAACTTTGCGCTGGTATTTCAGGCTGTTTCCGGAAAGGCGGCGGGGCAATAACTTGCCTTGCTCATTCAGAAATTTTTTCAGGAACTCCACATCTTTATAATCGATGTAGCGGATGCCATATTTTTTAAAGCGGCAGAACTTCTTTTCTCTTTTATCGCTTTTAATGGCGGTCAGGTATTTTATTTCGTTTTTTGCCATGATATTAAGCCTCCACTGCTTTTTCGGTTCCGGATTTTACACCACTTTTCTTTCTCGCATTGTACTCGACGGCGTATTTATCGAGTTTAGTGCACAGGTGACGAAGAACGGCTTCATCACGCAGAAGCTGAATTTTCAGCTTCTCAATAAAATCAGATGCTGCAGTGTACTCCAGTACCCAATACAAACCAGTTGTTTTTTTCTGGATCGGGTAGGCCAGTGATTTTAATCCCCAGGGATTTTCAGCTATGATAGTGCCACCAGCGTCGGTAACCAGCTTCGCATACTTTTTCTGCTCCGCTTTAAACTCATCATCACTCAAAACCGGGGTAAAAATCACCATCAATTCGTAATTGTTCATGTAGATGTTTTTACTTTTTAAAATTCGGTTTATCCGCCAAAGCACAAGCAAAGGCGGGTTTTTCCCATTGGACAGTATCCACCGTTGCTATTGCTAAGGCGGACAAAGAATCTGCGAACACAGATTTGGGGCGGCAAAGATAGGGGTTTGAAGAGAGAATGGGAAGCTTCTTTTACAGGATTTTTTGACTCTCTGCCCGGGGTGCTGGTAGCCCGGTTTATTGCAATAAATGCCGGGCAAGCTACAGCACCCTGCTCATCATCCCTTCTGTCCACAGAGAGGTTCTATTCAGCTGTTTTTGAAGCACTTCGCTCAATTTTATCACTCCAGGTTACCTGACTTTTATGGTAGTGGGCCAGTTTGAAAAAGATGAACCACACCTGCCTACCGGCAGGCAGGTAGAAACATAGAGACATAGGAATACA
>CAYUCU010000241.1:0-5246 GCA_964443345.1 uncultured Chitinophaga sp. | reverse complement strand
TTTTTAAAATACTTTTTTTTCGTTTCCCGGTGTTTCACAATAATTAGTGGAAACAATACGGGATACCCGGGTTAATATACCTGTATTATCTGTTCTCTTCCCGGGCCATTTGAAATATAATGGATCTTCACACCAAGGTATTCATTGATAAAATTAACGTATGTCTTCATGGTATCAGGCAAAATGTCATATGATTTCGCTGCACTGGTATCCATATTCCAGCCGGCAAATGCCTTAAACTGCGGTTCCGGCTTTTGTTTATCCATCTGGAAAGGGATTTCGAGTGTTTCTTTGCCGTTCACTTTATAGGAAGTGCACACCTCCAGGTCTTTAAAAGCGTCCAGTACATCAGCCTTTGTCATCACAATTTTTGTTACCCCGTTTATCATACAGGCAAAGTTCAACGCCACCAGGTCTATCCACCCGCAACGGCGGGGACGACCGGTTGTTGCACCAAATTCGCTTCCAATTTTTCTTAGCTCCTCGCCAGTTTCATTCTCCAGTTCTGTAGGAAAAGGGCCTCCGCCCACCCGGGTGCAATAGGCTTTCGTAACGCCGATCACATCTCTTATATGTTGCGGAGCAATCCCAAGCCCGCTGCACACTCCGGCTGAAATAGTGCTGGAAGAGGTAACATATGGGAAAGTGCCAAAATCTATATCCAGCATACTGCCCTGAGCACCTTCTGCTAATATTTTTTTACCCGCCTTTATCTGTTTATTGATAAAGTATTCACCATTTACGATGTTCAGTTCCTTTAAGAACTCCAGCGCTTCAAAAAACTCTTCTTCCCAGGCAGTGATGTCTTCCTGGAAATTATAATTATCTAACAAACGTTGGTGTTTCAGGCGAAGCTTGATATACGAAGTAGTAAAGTTTTTATCCAGCAGGTCGCCCACCCTCAAACCATTACGGCCTGTTTTATCCATATAAGTGGGGCCAATACCTTTTAAAGTAGAACCGATCTTTTGTGTGCCTTTGGATAATTCTGCTGCTTTATCCAATGCCCGGTGTGTTGGCAGGATCAAATGGGTGCGTTCCGCAATGAACAAGTTTTTTTTCAGATCTATACCAAAAGAAGCGACCGTATCACATTCTCTTTTTAGTGTTACAGGGTCCAGCACCACACCATTACCTATAAGATTGATGATCCCGCTGCGAAAAACACCGGAAGGGATCTGGTGCAGCACTACTTTTTTATCCTCCACATACAGGGTGTGCCCGGCATTTGGCCCGCCCTGGAACCTTGCCACCACATCATAATCTTTGGCAAAGAAGTCAACTATCTTTCCCTTTCCTTCATCGCCCCACTGGAGGCCGAGTATTACATCTACCATATTGGGTTTTATTTGAGATCAGCCCTTCTTCATCCCGTTTTAAGAGAGACTCCGGCAGGCGAGCCCGCCTTTGCTTATTTTAAATAAAGCTTCGGAGGGCAAGCAAAAATAAGGGTTCACCAAAAAGCCACCGAATTAAATCCGCCCTTCCCTATTAAATTTATACACTAAACCTTATCAATTATTAACGTATCAGCAGAATGGTTCCTTTTTTAGTTATGACCCTGTTCTCTTTAGTTACCCCTTCCACCATCCACACATACATTCCGGAAGCCTGCTCTTTACCTGCCAATTTGCCATCCCACCCCTCATTCATCCTGCTGGTAGAATAAATGAGTTGCCCCCAGCGGTTGAACACCCTGAAATAATTATAACTTTTTATCCCTACTGGTATGGGTGTAAACTTATCGTTTCGGCCATCCCCATCAGGTGTAAACCCGGTAGGCACATAAATATCCGGGCCTTTATATACTTTGATCCGCACATAGCCTTCTGCCTTGCATCCTTCCTCATCCACCGCCACTACTTCATAGGTAATATCATCTCCGATTCCACCCACTGTTACCACAGGGTTGGGAATAGTGGTGCTGCTTAATCCAAGTGGTGGCGACCAACTATAACTGATGCCTGGCGAGGTGGCCAATAATTGAAACTGTGCGCCGGGGTGACTGGTTGTGTCAAAAGGTGATGTATTCACCTTCATTGTTCTTTTCACTGCCACTTTCATTTCATCTGTCACTAAAGAGTGACAGCCGATTGAATCGGTCACGGATAAGAAATAAGCTGTTGTTCTGGTTGGTGTCGAAACCGGGTTCGCTCCGGTTGTCGTATTAAGATATATAGGCGGTGCCCAACTATACTGGGCCCCACCGCTTCCCTGCAGCACATACGATTGCCCGTAACAAATATTCCCATCCGCCCCTGCATCGGGAAGAGGTGCCGTATGAACGATCACTACAATCGTATCATAAGCAGTACAACGGCCTAATACCGCTGTCAGTTCATATTGGCTTGTTACAGCCGGATTGGCAACGGGATTGGCAAGGGTACTGTCACTTAAACCAGTCCGGGGCGACCAGGCATACTGTGTGGCATTGGAACTGGTTTGCAATTGGGTGGAAGTTCCTTCACAAATATGCGGATCTGTTTGAGGTTGCAAAAACAGGTTGACCGTTAATCCCACACTGGCAGGAAATGAATTGGTACAACCAAGATTATCATTTACAGTTACCGTGTATGTGCCGGGATCAACGTTGAACACATTGGATGCCTGAAAAGGAAATCCGTTAATTGCGTAAGTATAGTTTCCATTTCCTCCGGATGCATTCACTATAATGTGGCCGTCATTTCCACCATCACAGCTGGCATTTGTATTGACTGCAAAAGCGGAAAGAACGGGTGGTTGCGTCACAACAATTCCGTTCCTGGTTGTAATACACTGGTTGGCGTCCCTGATACGTATGTTGTATGTGCCGGCAGTTACAATAAAGGTGCTGTTGCTTTGCCAGGTAACACCCCCATCAATGGAGTATTGGTATGGTGCTACTCCCCCGGATGGAGAAACAACGATGGTCCCGTTATTCTCCCCATTACAACGAACGGGATTGGTAGCAGTAGTGGCAGCTAATACCTGAGGTTGCGCAACCGTAAAATCAGTAGAACCACTACACCCATTTGCAGAACGATAATAAATAGTATAACCTCCGGCATTCAATCCCGTAAATAAAGGGCTGCTTTGCCAATTAGTGTTATCGATTGAATACTGGTACGGAGGAGTTCCCTGTAGCGGAGGATTAACAAGTATTGTTCCGGAAGCATTTCCAAAACAGGATACGTTTGTTACAGTGCCGGTAGTACTGAGCGGGGGCCCGGGAAGGATCGTAAAGGGATAAATAATACTGGCACAACCCACCGCATCAAATACCTGGAAGTTGTGTATCCCGGTACCCAGGTTTGTAAAGGTGTATGGCGCTGACATTGCCACTGGTGGGGCAATGTCCAATGAAAAAGTATAAGGGCCTGATCCGTTTGAAGGATTGATGGTAACCGCACCATTGGCGGCGCCAAAACAACTGGTGGCAAAAGCCGTATGTGTGGCCACTATATCCGGACCAGCACCAACCACAGGGGCCAGTGGTTTGAAACAACCATTAACATCTGTAATTAAAACAGCGTGTGGCCCCGGAGTAACGTTGGTAAATGTGTATGTATTGCCTGCAATTTGCGGCAACCCACCATCCATTTGATAATTGTAAGGGCCAGTTCCCCCGACAGCCGTTACAGTTATTGATCCATTCGTGGCGGCTGCACAGGTTGCAGGAGTACTTACAGTAAATCCGTTCACTCCCGCACCTGTTGGCACATTCACCACTATAGTATTTGTCTGGCAGCCCGTGGCATCATATACAATGATATCATGGTCTCCTCCGTTTACATTGGTAAAGGTGTAAGGATTGGGTCCCGGCACTGCGCCAAACCCATCGAGTTTGAAAGTGTAAGGACCGGTTCCATTAGTGGCGGCAACTGTGATGGTCCCGTTATACACATTGGAACAGGAGGCAGCGGTGGATGATGTATTTGCAAGCAAGCTGTTGTTGCGGCCAACAATTTCTGTTACTGTGCTGGTACAACTGGCAGAGGCATCCAGTACATCAATTGTATGTGACCCCATAGTTACTCCTGTAAATGTATAAGGACTTGGCCCGGTTACAGGTGTTCCTCCATCCATTATATAAGTAAAGGGAGGTATGCCGTTGCCCGGAGGAACGATTACGGTAATAGTGCCATTAGCCGGTCCGCAATCAGTGTTGGTGGAAACAGCGTCAGCATAGAGATTGTTGGTCCGGTTTACAGTTATTGTATCTAAACTGATCAGTTCGTCAGCCGGATCACTGCAGGAAACAAAAGTTGTTTTTACCACATATTGTGTTGACCCCGGTGGCGGACAGATGCCGGTAAAACTTATATCCAGAATTCCCGGTGTACTGGTACTGGTATCGGCTACATTCACTAGTGTTCCTGCAAGTGTCAGCAACTCACAGGACAAAAATTTGGAGCCTGGCCCTGAAGGTAAAAATTCGTAAGCGGTAGTATTTTCATTCCACACCTGGCAGTTTCTGCCGGCCGGCCAATCCGCATCATCTCTTGCCCAGTTTTGCATTCCTATAATTGCCAGGCCCTGGTTCCAGCTGGAACAAAGTGGTTTGTTATCAATAAAAACCTCAACTATACCCGTATTTTCATGTAATACGATCTGGCTGGTGCTTAATTGGTTATTACAAGGATTACTGTACATGGGTACATGATAAAAACTGGTAACAAATTTTCTGCAAGGAGCGTTTCCGGTTATGCTGTATTCTATTTTTCGGGTGCCGCCTGCCGAAAGCAACGGGTAAATGTCATGATAGGCTCCCATAATGGATGCTCTTGGATAATAAGTAGTGGTCTTATCTCCTTGTGTGCCTCCGTTGTAAGGTATTGGTTGGGGAATGGCGCCGTGCGGAACCGTAGTTAGTGACCAGGAATTCTCCAGGTTGGCGTTGGAAACATCAAACGAAATAAGACCATTGGAGCCTATCACCAGGCTATTATAAGTGGCCCCATAAAAGCAAAAAGGAAACGGAAGATTTACCTGCTGCGAAAAGAGGTCATCTGCATACACAGAGGTTACTTCCACCCCTCCGGGAGTAACATAAGGATAGGGAGTATAAGGAATAGAACGAACCAGGTAATCGGTGGTCCCTTTAATATGCGTGACCTGGAAATTAAAACCGATACAGGTTTGCGGACAGGCTATATTGAGCTCTGTGCCATTTATTGTAGTGGGGATACAACTTTGCCCTCTTAGAAGACCGGTGAGAAAAAAGAAACAACCGAAGGTCAAAAACCGTTTCAATAGCTTCATTTTCA
>CAYUCU010000240.1:0-5262 GCA_964443345.1 uncultured Chitinophaga sp. | reverse complement strand
GCCGGTAACCGCTATATCTACACCGTGACAACGATGAAGACCAATGCTGCTGTCAGTGACAGCCAGTTTACATTTGACAAATCAAAATATCCCGGCGTGGAAGAAGTGGATTTGAGGTAAAGTATTGGGTGGTATGTAATAAGCTTACATGACGTGAAGCCATTTCAACGTATTAACTTTTTACCCTTTCAACTAATTGTTGCTTTCCTCAGCCTCACTAATTGCTCCAGCAACCCTTCGAGCAGATCCAGTTTCAGCATATTGGCGCCATCACTTTTAGCAACGGATGGATCAGGATGTGTTTCAATAAACAAACCATCAGCACCGGCAGCAATGGCTGCTTTGGCAATGGTGCCTATTAGTTGTGGGTTGCCACCCGTTATACCACTTGTTTGATTAGGCTGCTGCAGCGAATGCGTCACATCCATCACCACCGGCACTCCATGTGCCTGCATGGCCGGAATGTTGCGATAGTCCACCACCAGGTCTTGATAGCCGAAGGTGGTACCTCTTTCTGTCAACATCACTTTATCATTTCCTGCATTTCGTATTTTATCAACAGCGAACTTCATGGCTTCGCCACTTACGAATTGCCCCTTTTTTACATTCACTATTTTACCTGTTTGCGCAGCAGCGATCAGCAAGTCAGTCTGGCGGCACAGGAAAGCAGGTATCTGTAATACATCTGTAAAACGGGCAGCTTTAGCCGCTTCTTCCGGTGAATGGATATCCGTAACCACCGGTAAGGAATACTTTTTACCGGTATTCTGCAGCAGTTGCATGGCCAGGTCATCACCCAGCCCTGTAAAAGAAGTACCGCTGGTGCGGTTCGCTTTCCGGTACGAGGATTTAAAAATATAAGGGATGCCCAGGTTCTTGCAAATGCCTGAAACTTTCTCCGCTACTTCCATGATGAGGTCTTCACTTTCCACCACACAGGGTCCGGCCATCAAAAAGAAATTGTCAGCATCATATGATTGATTGGCAAAAAGGTTCGTTAGAAATTTTTCCATGCCGCAAAAATAGCTTTTACTGGCGAGTTTTTAGGCAGGTGAGTTATGGAGGGAAGAAGGTCTCATCCAGCGATAAAAGAAAAGGAGGAATACAAAATGGGAAGCATTACTCTTTCTCTCTTTTATCTCCGGGCGGAAAAACTTCTCTTTTACATTTCAGATTTTACCTTTTAGATTCTACATTTACCCAATAATTGTTTGCTATGGTAAAAGACAAGATATTGGTCATTGGTGCATCCGGTCAAATAGGAGTGGAACTGACGCTGGCCCTCCGGAAGATGTACGGAAACGCAAATGTGGTGGCTTCTGATCTTCGGGAGCAGAACCCCCTGCTGGAAGGAACCGGCCCTTATGTATCTCTGGATGTGATGAACAAAGAAATGCTGCATGTGCAGGTGATACGGCAAAACATTACCCAGATATACCTGCTGGCAGCCATACTTTCCGCCACGGGCGAAAAAAATCCCGGTCTTGCCTGGAACCTGAATATGCAAGGATTGCTGAATGTGCTGGACATTGCCCGGGAAGAAAAATTGCATAAAGTTTATTGGCCTTCTTCTATCGCAGTCTTTGGCCCCACGTCACCAAAGAAAAACTGCCCGCAGCAAACCGTTATAGAACCTTCTACTGTGTATGGCATCAGCAAATATGCCGGAGAATTTTGGTGCAATTATTTTTTTCAGCGCTTTGGGGTAGATGTAAGAAGCATCCGTTATCCCGGGTTGATCTCTTATAAATCAGCGCCGGGTGGCGGCACTACCGACTATGCAGTAGAAATTTTTCATGAGGCACTGGAGGAGAAAAAGTATGAATGCTTTCTGAAAGAAGATACCTACCTGCCAATGATGTATATGCCGGATGCCATCCGTGCTACCATTGAATTGATGGAAGCACCAGCTGAAAAGATCCGTATCCGTACTTCGTACAATGTTTCAGGAATGAGTTTCTCTCCCAAAGAGATCGGGGCAGAGATCAAAAAGCATATCCCGGAGTTCTCTGTTACATATAAACCCGATTACCGGCAGATCATTGCCGACAGCTGGCCGCAAAGCATTGATGATTCCGTGGCAAGAAATGACTGGGGATGGAAGGAAGAGTACGACCTGGCTGCAATGACGAAAGATATGTTTGAGAATCTGCCAGGCGGCAGACAAGCCTGATGACGGCAGGTAAGTAGAAATAAAAATCAATTATCGGACAGCCCATTCACCAGTGCGTACATTACCAGCCCGGCAGTATTGCGAACGCCAATTTTTTCCATCAGCCCTTGCCTTATTTCCCGGGTGATAGCTTTATCCTGCGGTTCCCTGCATAAGCTTTTAAGGATTTCTTTTTCAGTTCCGCTAAGTTCGATGTGTTCATTAAAAGAAGGGAGCAGGTTGTTTTTCAGTATCAGTTCTTTGAGCAACTCATTCTCAATTGGCTCATTGAAATAATATCCATTTTCAGTAAGGGAATAAATGGCACGGCGGATATCTTCCGGTTCGGTGTTTTTCAGCAGGTAGCCATTGGCACCGTTTTTCACCAGGTGAGTAATGAATTTGTCGTCTTCATACATACTGATCACCAGTACTTTTATATGCGGATATTTTTTGCGCACTTCTTTAGTGGCTTCTATACCACCCATCACCGGCATCTTCAGGTCCATTAGAATGATGTCGGGACTTTGCGTTTGTAAAGCATCCAGTAATTCTGCCCCATTATCCGCTTCGAAAAGAGTGATGATGTTCTCATCAGCAGAGAGGATGGCTTTCAGTCCTTCCCGGAATACTTTGTAATCATCTGCTATGGCAACCGTGATCGGGTTCATGCCGCAATTGATTTTACCGGTACATGAATATGAATACGATAACCATCTTCATCTTTGCTGAAACGAATGGACCCTTTCAGCAGGATGATACGGTTGCGGATATTTTTCAATCCCAACCCTTCTTTCAAAAAGCTGAGTTCTTCAAATTGTTCCTGGGTAAGGCCATCACCATTATGAAAGATCTCCAGGTCCAGTTCATTTCCTTTCAGTAAAGAACTTATCTGCAGCCGTTTGGCACCGGCATATTTTAAGATGTTATTGACGAGCTCCTGTATCATCCGGTAGGTGCTGATATCATCATCATGATTTTCGGACATATAGTGGTCATCCAGGTTAGTATCTGCTTCAATGACAGAACTGTTGACCGTTTTTTTAATGAAATCACGGATGGCTTCATTGAGGCCAAACTCTTTCAGAATATTTGAATGCAGGTTGTGTGAGATGCCTCTTACTTTCTGGATCACCTCATTCAGCAGACCGCGGCCTTTTTCATGTAACTGCTGGTCCCTTTCATCCAATGTGGCCGCCTTGATACCAAGCAGGTGCAATTTGGCTGAGGAAAGAATGGCCCCCACTTCATCATGTAATGTTTCAGCAATACGATGGCGTTCTGTTTCTTCGCTCCGAACGGCAGCTTCTATAAGTTGGTTTTGCTGCTGCTCTTTCAGGCTTTGCATATTCTTCTGGTACTTGAGTTTTTTTCGCTGGCTGAAGATAAGGGCCACGAGAAAACTGGTAAAGAGAATAGCCATTACGGAAATGCCTATTATGACCAGGTATTTGATATCAAGATCCTGCTTCATGCCGATGGTTTGATTGTTAAGTTAAGCCTTTCTTTCTTTCAACCTTCTCCCTGGCCCGAAATAATACGATTGCCAGAAGTATGCACAGAATGACATAGGAAATGGAAAATATCCGCATGGTGGTCCTTCCAAAATCTTCCATATGTTCGCTTATTACATCGTAAAACAGGAAAACAAAAAAGTTGATGGCCTCGTATAAACTGACCCCTGCAGCAACGATAAAAGCGGGATGGTCCATCCAGATGGTATCGCTTTCGTCTTTGATCGAGTAAAGGAAAAAAGAAATACATAATACCAGCAGAAGTATACTTTCGACTGCATAAAGTCTGGTACTGAATGTGGTAACAGGTTGAAAGAAAATAAAATTAATTAATACCAGCAATATATATACAGGTATGATGAACCAGCGCAAACGAAAAGGCTTCAGCAATTTTATATTCGATATGAACCAGGTAAAAAGTACGACCCGGCCAACGGAATTAATACTATAAAACAGGTGGTTGCTTTGAAGAAAATCAGGCAAATGGTGATGCAATTTTGCTTTTCTGAGCTCGATGATGATCCGGGAAATTATATTCAGAAATGCGGCGATCCATACATACAGTACCACCGGTTTTAGTTCACGGTCCTTTACCTTATATAGTATAAGAATGGTCAGAGGTATTAGTATTCCCCATACCTCTGACCATACTAAGATCGTCTTCACTATTTCATTCATTTGCTAATCGCATTCAGATTCGTTAATCGCAATACGGAGGACAGGGCCAGGTGCCATCACCTTCCACTTCCGTTGGTGTTCCTTTTCTTACTACTTCTATCTTATAATTGAGATAATCCGGGTTTTTAGGATATTGCTCAGGAGTGAACCGGATATAATCAAAATCATTCAGCGTACCGTCAGGATTTAAAATGCCCAGCTTTTCCAAACTAAACTCATTATTACTGAATATTGCGGTGCCGGTTAACGAGTAAGAAGTGCAGGTTGTATCAATTGAAAGCAGTGCCTTACCTGTTATATGTACATCATCCAGCGTTTTGCCGGGATAAACCACCAGTTGCATATTTGAATTTGCCATTGTGCCGTTTTGGCTGTAAAACTGGAAGAGCAGTTTTGTGATACGGTCAGGGTTGTTGGGGTTTGTCCAGCCACTATCCACCCATGCCTGTACCTGGGCCCGGCTAAGGGTCACACAATTCAGCTTAAAAACCCTCGGCGCTCCTCCTCCGGCCGGGGTGCCGCCATCTTTGCAGGCATTGAAAAAAACCACAGAAGAAACAACAATAACAAGAAGCAATTTTGAAAGCAGGTTTGAGGAGATGTTTTTTTCTTTCATAACTCATAATTTTAGATGGTTTGTAATCGCAAGCGGTAAACTATTGTAAATAGAAACGTTGCCTAATTTAAGCTGAACAAGCGGACTTTCAAAGCCTTTCATATTAAACAGTTTTTATACCTTTATTGCCGGAGTATTTACACGGGTAAAAAAAATGAGCCGCTCTTAAGAGTCTTTACTTAGCACAATTTATTATCTCCGGTTCAGTTTTACAACCCGTTTACAAAAAATACCCTGTTTTTGGTATGCCGGGGAGAAGCATGGCGGCAGAGCAAGGTTATGGTTAGCATGACAGCGCAAGG
>CAYUCU010000239.1:0-5272 GCA_964443345.1 uncultured Chitinophaga sp. | reverse complement strand
TCTTCAATCAACTCATGCATGTAGACAAAGGAGAAAATGAATTTTTCTATGCCCCGGCTGCGCAAATAATTAATGACATAAAAAAGAAAGGGTCTGCCTGCCACTGGTGCCATACATTTGGGAAGGTCCGGAACGGTATCTCTCAATCTTGTTCCCAAACCACCGGCGAGTACGATTGCTTCTTTGATCATGAAAGACGCTGTTGAGCCCTTTAAGAGGGTTGGGTGTTGAAATACTTTTCCTCCACCAGCTGACAAATGATATGCCCGATGGTGATATGGCTTTCCTGTATTCTTGGTGTATCAGCAGAAGGCACATTGATAAGATGACCGGAAATCGCTTTCATCATTCCTCCGGAGGCGCCGGTAAAAGCAACTGTTGCGATGCCTTTTGTTTTTGCCACTTCAAATGCTTTGATAATATTACCTGAATTGCCGGAAGTAGATAGCCCGATCAGCACATCGCCTTTTTGACCAATTCCATCTATCATACGGGAATAGACCACATCATACCCGTAGTCATTGGCCACAGCGGTTAAGTAGGAGGTATTGCAATGCAATGCTTCTGCCGGTAATGCTTTTCTGTCGGTATAAAAACGGCCCGAGAATTCTGCCGCTAGGTGCTGCGCATCTGCAGCGCTGCCACCATTACCGCAGAAATAGACCCTGTTGCCATTTTTAAATGCAGCAACGATGAGATCAACTACCTGCTGAATGGTTTTTAATAAAACTTCATCCTGCAGGATCTGCTGCTTCGTATCAATTGACGCCTGAATGATATTTTTAATTTTTTCCATAGTTAGATATAAATTCAAAAAAACAAATTCCAAATTCCCCTGTTCCAAATTAACCAATCACCCAATTAACTGATCAACTTGTCCTCAAATAGTCCATGTCTTCAGCCCATACTGCACAAACTGGTAATTGCGGTACCGTCCGCCAAAGTTCTCCAAACTTTTGATCACTTTGAATTTTGTATTGCCGGGACAATAAAAGATCATGAATCCGCCCCCACCGGCCCCGGATATTTTACCCCCGGTAGCCCCCGCCTTTTTTGCTGTTTCATAAATATCTTCCATCAGCGGGTTACTGATACCTTCGGCCATTAATCTTTTTTGCTGAAAGCCGAAGTCCAGTATCTCGCCGATCTCATTCAGGCGGCCTTTTAGCAACGCTTCTTTCATCATTTGCGCCTGTTGTTTCAGCTGGTGCATGGCTTCTATCGACTTCTCTTTCTTTTCACTCACATTCTTGCTCTGTTTTTTAATGATCTCCGCCGATTCACGGCTGGTGGAAGTGTAGTAAAGCAGCAGGTTATTTTCCAGTTCAAACAAATATTGCTCTTTTACCCGCAGCGGGTTAACGATCACTTTATCATCTGCAAAGAACTCCATGTAATTCACCCCGCCAAAAGTGGCCGCATACTGATCTTGCTTTCCACCAGCGAGTCCCAGGTCTTTTCTTTCTATTTCAAAGGCATAGTGCGCAATATCATATTCACCCAATGGAAGGCGCAGCATCTCCACAAAAGCACCAAGAATAGCCACTACCAGGGTAGAAGAAGTGCCCAGGCCCGAACCGGCAGGGGCATCCACATAAGTGGACAACCGAAAGCCCTGTTCTTTTATCCCATAGTCTTTTTGCACCCGGTTGTAAACGCCTTTCAGCAGGTCAAGTGTTCCGTTGGTTGGCAATTCTTTTGTCCAGTCAAACTGCTGTTCCTCATTCCGGTCTATCGCTTCCAGGATGATCTTGTTCTCTGCAATAGGTTCTATGGTTGCATTGGCATGTAGTGACAGGGTGGCGTTCAATATAGCACCACCATACAGGTCGCTGTAGGGACTTACATCCGTACCACCACCGGCCAATCCGATACGCAAAGGAGCTTTACTTCTGTATATCATTTACCTTTAATTGTACTGATTTTTATTGACCCAACTGCATTACTACTATCAACTTCGTTGCGTCGCACACTTGTACTGCATATCATTACTCAGCAAGACTTTGTATAGCTTTTACCAGATTACTCCAACTGTATTTCAGCTTTTCATTGCGAAGATGCGGAATAAAATAGTTCTCTCCTAATTGGTAGAATTTCAGGATACCATCAGCAATTGCTGTTGGTTCCGGCTCCACCACTAATCCCACTTTACCATCCGGCACCAGGGAAGGCAGGCCGCCAACATTGGTCACCACCATTGGTTTCTCAAAATGATAGGCGAGGGGTGTTACACCACTTTGCGTGGCATTGCGGTAAGGTTGTATCACTGCATCGGCCGCACAGAGATAGTATTTCACTTCACTATCTGGTATGAAATCTGTTCTCAGTATCAGCTGATCTTTAATACCAAGCTTTTCTATTTGTTCCCGGAAAGGTTTCTCGTCTTCATAAAATTCTCCTGCCACCAATAATTTTATGCCGGCTTTCTTTATTCCTTCATCCGCCATTGCTTCAAACAACAGGTCCAGCCCTTTATACTTGCGGATAAATCCGAAGAAGAGAACTATTGACTCCTGGCTATTGACTCCTAACTTTTCCCTGGCTTGCTGTTTGGAAATGATACTGCCGAAATTATCATACAGCGGATGAGAAACTAACTGCGCTGGTTTTGTTTTTTCAAATAGCCGAAGATCGGCCAGCACTTTTTCACTCATGGTGATAAAAGCATCGCAACTTTTCAGAAAGTATTTAGTGAAAAGTTTGTCGCCCAAGCGCTTTTCATGAGGTATCACATTATCTGCAATGCAGATGATCTTTGTATGTTTATTCTTTCTTACTTTTCGCAGGATGGTGCCCAGTGCAGGCCCCATCAGCGGCAGCCAGAAACGTACGATGATAATATCCGGTCTTTCCTTCTTCAGGCGGTTGCCGGTTTTTAGCCAGTTGAAAGGATTAATAGAATTGATGACACTATGTATCACCAGTTTTTCCGGCGGCGGCTCATCTGTGTATTGCGTGGTACCCGGAAAGATGAACGAAGGATATTGTAAGGAGAAGGAATAAATGGAACAATCATGCCCTTCATCATTGAACTCCTTTGCCAGCCGCTGATTGAAAGTAGCCAAACCGCCCCGCAACGGATGCCCGGGCCCTATGATGACCACTTTCGCCATTTATAAACCTGTTTTGGTTTCTACCAGGTAAGCATTTCGGCTGGGAGAATTCCTGGAGATCAGCTCGCCGATGAAACCTGCCAGGAATAATTGCATACCAATAATCAAAGAGGTGAGGGCAAGGAAAAATCCGGGACGGTTGGTGAGTGCAAAACTATTGTCCATGAATTTTGAAATAACAAGATAGATGGAAATACCCAGTCCCATAAGAAAGAAAAGGGAACCCCATAAACCAAAGAAGTGCATGGGCCTTTTGGCAAATTTGCCTACGAAAGTGATGGACAACAGGTCGAGAAAACCATTAACGAATCTTCTCCACCCAAATTTTGAAACGCCATATTTCCTGGGACGGTGCTCCACCACTTTCTCACTGATCTTTTTGAAGCCGGCCCATTTGGCCAATACGGGAATGTACCGGTGCATTTCTCCATATACTTCTATGCCTTTTACCACCCGGCTGCGGTAAGCTTTCAACCCGCAATTAAAATCATGCAGTTTGATACCAGATACCCAACGAGTGACAGCGTTGAAAAATTTGGAAGGAATGTTATTGGTGAATGTATTGTCGTACCGTTTCTTTTTCCAGCCGCTTACAATATCATACCCGCCTTCGATGAGCATCCGGCGCAGCTCCGGTATTTCATCAGGACTGTCCTGCAGGTCCGCATCCATTGTTATTACCACATCGCCGCTGGTAGCCCGGAAGGCTTCATTCAATCCTGCTGACTTGCCATAATTCCGCTGGAATTTAATTCCTTTAATATTGGGATTTTTTGACCGGAGCTGTTCAACCACTTCCCAGGAATTATCGGTGCTGCCATCGTCTACAAAGATCACTTCATAGCTGTAATGATTATCGTTCATTACTTTTTCAATCCATGCAGAGAGCTCCGGCAGGGATTCCGACTCATCTATAAGTGGTATGACAATGGAAAGGTCCATAACTTATTTTCTCCTGATAATAATTAATGATGACACCGCAGTTACAACAGCCCCAATGATCAAATATCCGATAATTGAGCCGTAAACAAGCGTCATGGTGTAGTTCTTTTTGTACCTGGCAACGGCAGCTTCTATATCAGGAGGCAGCGTATCTTTTTGTTTTAATAATTCCTCCCGGTAGTATTTAGATGACTCTTCAGCAAACTCCGGATGCATGGAGCTGAATGTTGCTGTAAAAAGTACCATCATCAGTGTGATCACAATAAAGCAACGGAAGCCCTGGTTAAATGAATCGCCAAACTTACCTGTAAACAATGAAGTTTTGCTGTAGGCAACGACTGTCCACACCACCCCAAGCGCATACACAGCATAAACAAGAAACTGGAAGGGTGAATTGGCCGGCATGCCTGAATAATAAGTTACAAGCGCAATGGCTATCATAATAACGGCGGCTATCAGGCCTTTTATGGCAGGTCGCAAATTCATTGTAGTTGCTTAGCTTATGGCTGTTTTAGTTCCGTTAATGATACCTGCTACCTTTCCAGTCAGCTCTTTTCCAATAAATGGTGAGTTCTTTGATTTTGACCGGATGTCTTTTTCCGAAACGGTCCATTTAAAACCGGGTACGAATAAGGTAAGAGAAGCTACACTGCCTTCTTTAATAGAAGCTGGTGCAAGATTAAAAAGTTTGCGGGGATTTGTAGCCAATAATTCCACCCATTTGGCCGGGCTAATAGAAGGAAGTGAAGTAGATAACACCCCATAGGCCGTTTCTAACCCGATCATTCCAAATTTGGCATATTCAAATTCCATCACTTTACTGTCATACTCATGCGGCAGGTGATGAGTGGCAATGCAATCAATATAGCCTTCAGTCACTGCTTTTCGCAAGGCATCCCGGTCCTCTTTGCTTCTCAGCGGAGGGTTTACTTTCAGATTCGTATTATAGCTCACCAGGTCTTCATCACAAAAGAAAAGATGATAGGGAGTAACGGAGCAACTGATAGCAGCGCCGCTGTCTTTTCCTCTTTTGATGTATTCCAGGGATTTTCGGGTGCTTACTCCGGTGAAGTGCATTTTAGAATTGGCATAGCGGGAGAGTTTGATGTCCCTGGCCACGATCAGTTCTTCTGCCATTGCAGGTTTGCCTGGCAACCCCAGTTGAGTAGATACAATGCCTTCATTCATCAGTCCATGCGGGGTGATGCTTTTATCAT
>CAYUCU010000238.1:0-5273 GCA_964443345.1 uncultured Chitinophaga sp. | reverse complement strand
TATTTTGATGGGCTGGAACCTTTCAGAAATTATAGCGTGGTGGCGAGAAATTCATGGAACTGTACTGACACGGCAATAGTATCCATCCTTACGGTGGATCCCTGTGCAGGTGTTACTATAGTGGTTACTGCCACAAAAACAAATGCTACAACCGGCCAGTCAAACGGTACCATAACGGCTTCGGCTACCGGGGGCACCGGCTTTACCTTCAGTATCAATGGCGGTCCGTTTCAAACCAGCGGCAATTTTATAAACCTGGCGGCAGGCAACTATGATGTGATAGCAAAAAGTGCTAATGGATGCGTGGGCACTACACAAGTAGTTGTTGGTGTGAATGATCCCTGTGCAGGAGTTACAGTAACTGTTACTACCACTCAAACAAATCCCGCTTCAGGTCAGTCAAACGGAAGTATCACTGCCACTGCAACAGGGGGTACCGGGTTTACCTATAGCCTGAACAGCGGCGCATTCCAGGCATCGGGAACATTTACAGGACTTGCTGCAGGCAATTATACCGTAACAGCTAAAAACTCGAACGGCTGCACCGGCGTAACATCCGTGGCCCTGGGAGCAACTAATCCCTGCGCTGGCGTTACCGTAACAGTAACGACCACACAGGTTGATCCCACTACAGGTCAGTCAAACGGAAGCATCACCGCATCAGCAACTGGTGGTACCGGATTTACCTATAGTTTGAATAATGGTGTGTTCCAGGCATCAGGAACCTTTACAGGACTGGCAGCCGGTGTATATACTATTACCGCTAAGAACTCAAATGGCTGCTTAGGTTCCAAACAAGTAACACTGGTGGCAAGCAACCCATGTACAGCTATTACAATAGTTATTGCCACAGTTATTGTCAATACCACACCTTGTATCACCCCCGCCTCCGGAAAAATAACGGTGACCGCCACCGGCTCTACCGGATTTACCTATAACATAAATGGCGATACCTACCAGGCAAGTAATGTATTCTCTGCACTGGCAGCCGGCAACTATACAATAGGTGTAAAAGATGCGAATGGCTGTACTAAAACAGCTGTTGCCGTTGTTGGCAATGTGCCTTCAGGACCGTTATTTGCACAGATGCGTACATTGATCAGTACCCGGTGCAGTGGTTCCGGTTGTCATATGAATGGCGGAAATGCGGCCGGGTATAATTTTGATAGTGACTGCAATATTGTTTCCAAATGGAGCCAGATCAATCAGTCTTGTGTTACCTATACTCTTAAAAAAATGCCCCAAAGCCCGCAGCCATTGTTTACTACAGCAGAAAAACAAAAAGTGACAGACTGGATAAATGCCGGACACCGGTACACAGATTAAAAAATGGACAGAGATGACGGACGAAAAACTAAAGCAGGGTTTGGCCCTGCTTTTTTATTATGTTATTAAAAGGGAAAGAGTATTTTTGCAGCATCAAATTCATCTGTCTCATATTCACCCTTTATCTTTTTGCCCTGCCGGCAGTGCCCTGCTGTGCATTTGACAATTGCTCAGCGGATCAAACGGAACAATCTGCTAACCATGAAGAGGAAGATAAAGACTGTGGCAACTGCTCCCCTTTCTTCAGTTGCGAAGGTTGTGCCACTGCTACTATAGTCTACCAACCATTCTCATTTGACTTTACTTCTTATAAGGTATCACCTGTATACCCCAATTACTTACAATCATCTCTTCCGCAGGTTGAGTATGATTTCTGGCAGCCGCCCAAATTAGGTTAATTAATTATCCCAACAGTAAACCTATTTGAATGTAAACGACCTGAAGTCCCGTATGTGGCGGGATTTGGAGGGGCTAACAAATTACCCATGAAGAAAATAAGTATAGTACTACTGGTATTATTATGTGCCGGTAGCATTTTCGGGCAGCAAAACCTGAAGGTGAAAGTGATCAATGCCCATTCTAAAGAAACGCTGGGCTCAGCTACTGTTTTAATTAATTCAATAAAGAAGAATATAATTACAGACAGTATGGGTATGGCAGTGTTTCAAAATTTACCCGATGGAAAATATAAGCTGACTGTTTCTTATGTCGGGTATGGTGAAAAAGAAATAGCAGTCATCATCCCCTTTACCGGTCCCGTACTTGAAATAGCATTAGAACCGGAAGAGGAAGAAGAGGAAGAAGTGATCGTTCAATCTACCCGTACCAGCCGCAACATTAAAAATGTGCCCACAAGAGTGGAGACGATCGAGATGGAAGAGATAGATGAGAAAAGTAATATGCGGCCGGCCAATGTGTCGATGCTGCTGCATGAAAGTACCGGCATACAGGTGCAGCAAACATCTGCTACCAGTGGCAATGCCAGTATCCGTATCCAGGGATTGGACGGCCGGTACACACAACTATTGAAAGACGGCTTTGCCAGTTTTGGCAATTTTGCAAGCGGGCTAAGTGTGCTGGAAATTCCGCCATTAGATCTGAAACAAGTGGAGATCATCAAAGGCCCTGTTTCCACCTTGTTTGGCGGGGGCGCCATTGCAGGTGTGGTGAATTTTATTTCGAGAACACCAAAAGAGAAAGCGGAGCATAGTTTTCTGTTCAATCAATCCAGCATCGGGCAATCGAACCTCGGTTATTTCTCTTCCAAAAGAAATAAAAAGATGGGCTATACTTTTCTTGGATTGGTGAATAACCAACAATTCTTTGATGTGGATAAAGATGATTTTACAGAAGTGCCGAGATCATTTGAGTTTACGCTTCACCCAAAGCTGTTTATCTATCCCAATGAGAAAACGACTTTCATCATTGGTAACAGTTTTACCAAAGGAGACAGAAAAGGGGGTGATGTACAGGTGATAAAAGGAAAAGGTGATGCATTCCATCAGTATTTTGAAGAGAATAATACCTTCCGGAATATCACCACAGCAGAGTGGCAGAAAAAAGTCAGTGATAAAGAGAACCTGACGATAAAGCAAAGCCTCTCCATCTTCGACCGGCATATAGAAATACCCGGTTATCATTTTGACGGTATCAGCTACAATAGTTTTACAGATGTATCTTATCTTACCAACCTGGCCGCACATTCAATTGTTACCGGCGGTAATATCGTATATGATAAATTCAATGAGAACCAAAACAGCGCCGGGAACAGGGATAACAAAAATTTTACTACCGGCGCTTACATACAAGACACCTGGGATGCTTCTGAAAAAATAAAACTGGAAACAGGTCTCCGCCTCGACTGGACAAAGTACAGCAACAATATATTTTCAAAAAGTGAGTTCTTTGTATTGCCCCGCATTTCATTACTGGTAAAATACAGCAACAGCATTTCTTCCCGCATTGGTGCAGGGCTGGGGTATAAGGTGCCAACACTTTTTAACGAACAAACAGAAACCATGCAGTATCAAAATGTATTGCAACTGGCCGATGTACGATCGGAGAGAAGCTATGGCGGCACGGCGGATATTAATATTAAAACAAAGATCGCCCCTGATCTTGATTTCTCCTTTAATACTATGTTCTTCTATACCTGGATAGACAGGCCGCTGATATTACAAGGCAGCAGCACTCCCGGTTATTCATTTGTAAATGCAGCCCAACCCGTACAGAGCAAAGGATTTGAGACCAATGCAAAATTCATTTACAAGCACAATTTCAAGCTGTTCCTCGGTTACACCTTTACAGATGCTGCCGCAAAGTACCTGGCAGGTAACCAGTTCCTTCCCTTAGTGCCTAAACATAAATTCAATTCAGCGCTTATTTATGAGAAGCATGAATTTCTGAAACTTGGGTTGGAAGGATATTATACCAGCCCGCAATTTTTATATAATGGATTTAAAACAGCTGATTACTGGGAGTTTGGCTTTATGGCAGAAAAACTCTGGACGAAATTTTCTGTCTATATCAATTTTGAAAACTTTACCGATACAAGACAGAGTAGTTTCAAACGGGTGGCCAACGATCCGCATACCAATCCCACCTTTGATGATATCTGGACACATACAGAGGGATTCGTAATCAACGGCGGTATTAAAGTAAAGTTGTAAAGCTATATGAGGGAGTAGTTATGTTTGATATAGATACGAACCACAACTTGTCCCGGCAAATCCGGGATAGTAGCATAGTAACATAGGATTACACATAGTGTTCTGTGTGTGTACTTCTATGTATTCTATCTGTCTATGTGTTTCAAACAAAGTCATTAATAAAAAAGCGCCGGTCAGCATTTGTCCGGTGCTTTTTTTGCATATTTGCCCCATGCAGAAATGGTTCGTCATAGCATTGCTTTCCGCAGCAACGATTGCATTTGTCTCCTTCACACAGCAGGAAGAGAATATGAATGCGGACAAGCTGCGCAAACTCTATTCCCAATCACCCGATAAATGGCCGGCACCGTTTATTGATGCCGGTGTGCAATGGACTGAGCTGGGCCCGTTACCTGAAAGCCCGCTGGAAAAACACAAAGACTCATTACGGAATATGATCGAACTGGGTAAGAAGCTGTTCTTTGATACCAGACTCAGCGGCTCCGGAAAGATCAGTTGCGCCACTTGTCACCAGCCGGAACTGAACTGGACAGATGGCAGAGAAAAGTCTATCGGGCACAATGGAGCGATAACAAAACGAAATTCACCCACTATTCAAAACAGCTGGTTTTACAACCGCCTGTTCTGGGACGGCCGCTCAGCCAACCTGCAGGACCAGGCCTTTGGCCCCATCAACAGCGAAACAGAAATGCACAGCGAAATGCCGGATGTGATGCGAATGCTGAGAAGGAATGAGCAGTATCGTCAATTATTCAGGCAGGCATTCGGGTATGATGATATTGGTCCCGATGAGCTTACAAAAGCCATTGCCACGTTTGAAAAGACCATCACCAGTGGTAAAACCAAATTTGACACATTTGCAGCAGGCAACACCAAAGCACTGAACAACAGTGAACTCAGGGGCCTGCACCTCTTCCGCACCAAAGCCCGGTGCATGAATTGCCATAACGGGCCGCTGTTTTCCGACAACCAGTTTCATGGAAATGGTTTTTTTTACGAGGGGTCACCCGGGTTTGATCCCGGTTTGTATAATGTGACACATAAAGAAGAGGACCGGGGAAAATTTAAGACCCCTTCTTTACGGGATGTGGCCCAAACAGCCCCGTACCTGCACGATGGAAGTATAAAAGACCTTACCAGTATTTTAGTGATTTACGGAAAGGGCGGAGTGGCCCGCCAGGACCAGCTGATAAAAAAAACCGACCTGGACAAATGGGAGATACGGGACCTAAAAGCATTTCTTCATGCCATTTCAGCTCCGCCGGTGGCGTTTCAAAA
>CAYUCU010000237.1:0-5392 GCA_964443345.1 uncultured Chitinophaga sp. | reverse complement strand
CACCATCATGTGCGGCTTTATTCTTATCAGGTATGCGGCGGATCAACATAATAGAGGCACCAATCACCAGTTCCGCCACCGACCGGGTGTTGGAATACGGTGCATTGAACACCACCACACCGTTCTTAGTAGCCGCTTTCAGGTCCACCTGGTTCACCCCGATGCAGAAGCAACCGATGGCCTGCAGTTTTTTGGCTGCATCGAGTATCTTTTTGGTAAGCTGTGTTTTGGAACGGATGCCGAGTATGTGCACGTCTTTTATCTCTTCCACCAGTTGTTCTTCGCTAAGGGCTTTGGATATCTTCACGGTTTGTGCATAGCCGTGGCGCTGAAAATTCTTTACTGCCACATCGCTGATATTTTCGAGGAACAGTATCCTGATCTTTTCTTTGGGATAGCTGGTCGTTGCTGTTTTGGTTGCCATCACGCAAAGATAGTTAATGTGAAAATGTGGAAATTAGGAAATGTGAAAATGAAAGACCCCGGCTGCTCATTTTCACATTCTCACATTTCCTAATTTCCTAATTTGCCACATTTCCCACATTTTCAAATTTTCAAATTTCCCATTCGCATTTCCAATACTTTTGCAACGAACAAAATCAACCGGTTGAAATCACTTATCGGCGCACTGGCCCTGGCTGTTCTTTTTTATTCCTGTTCTTCTTCCGGCACTAAAAAGCCGGTGGATGATTCATTGGAATACTATCCGCCCACTCCGCCTGTGCTGGACAAAAATGAATTCCGCCGCTACTATAAAGAGCTGAGTGTTTTTTTTGATACGGGATTGCTTCGTCAGAATTTTAATGGGGGTATCCTTATTGCAAAGAATGGCGCTGTCATTTATGAAAAATATTACGGGTTGATCGATCTGCGGAGAAAGGACCTGCCTAACGGACAGGCAGGCACCATCACCGATTCCACTGCACTGCATATTGCTTCCACCAGTAAAACATTTACCAGCACCGCTATTCTGCGGCTGGTACAGGAAAATAAACTATCGCTTACGGACAGCCTTTCCAAATTCTTTCCCCGCCTGCCCTACCCCGGCATCACTATCGAAATGCTGCTGAGCCACCGCAGCGGGTTGCCCAATTATTTATACTTCATGAGTAATAATAAATGGGGCATCGGCCCGGATAAAAAATGGAATAAGCAACTGGCCACGAATGAAGACATGCTGGAAATGATGATCGCTAAGAAACCGGACAAAGCCTATAGCCCCGGCACCCGTTTCAATTACTGCAATACCAACTATGTGTTGCTGGCGATGATCGTGGAGCAGGTGACGGGTAAAAAATTTCCGGATTATATGCGGGACCATTTCTTTATACCGCTGCAGATGACACATACCTATGTGTTCACCCGAAAAGATACGCTAACGGCCACTCCTTCTTTTACTCCCAAAGGGGTGAACTGGGAATATGATTTCCTGGATGGCACCTATGGCGATAAGAATATTTACACTACTCCCCGCGACCTGCTGAAATGGGACCAGGCCTTATACTCCGGCCAGGTGATCCGTCTGTCATTATTGGATTCTGCTTTTGCACCGCATAGTTTAGAGAAGCCTTCGGTGCATAATTATGGTTTGGGATGGCGGTTACAGTTACTACCGAATGGAAAAAAGGTGGTGTATCATTTTGGTAAATGGCATGGGTGCAATGCGGCGTTCGCCAGACTGACCGATGAAAAGGTGACGATCATCATACTGGGCAACCGGTTCACGAAAAGTATTTATAACCGGGCGCAGTTATGTTACGACATCTTTGGGGAGTATATGCAAACGCAGGTACCGGAATCGGATGAGATCGATAGTTTGAAGCAGGTGTTGTTGAAAAAGCCGGAGAAGAAAACCCGTAAGAAATAGGGCCCCCACTTATAGTTTTTATGATAAGATTCCTTATTCCCCGCCGCGGCGGGGGGATTGAGAATTCTTTTATGATGAGATATTACATCAATCATGTGCTAACCAGTATTTCGAACCACATAGAAAGATAGGAACATAGGCTTTCACATAGAATGCTATGTGTGTATTACTATGTATCTATCTTTCTATGTGGTTCATCCCAATAATCAGGGCTCATTGAAATACACACAGAGTAAATTTCCAATCTCCTCTCGGGGAATTGATGAATCCCCGCATAAAAACTATAAACGGGGGCTGTGATTTCCTAACTTTAGGGGCATGAAGATCCTTTCCGCAGAAGAAATACGGCAATGGGACCAATACACCATTGAGCAGGAGCCTATCCTATCTATCAACCTGATGGAAAGGGCCTCTGCCAAATGTGCGGACTGGCTGGTGCAGCAATATCCGGATGCACCATCCTATGCTGTCTTTTGCGGCAAAGGCAATAATGGCGGTGATGGATTAGCCATTGCCCGCCTGCTGATGGAACGGGGTTTTGCTGTTTCTATTTTTATACTGGAATTTGGTCACCTGGGCACTGATGATTTTCAAACCAACCTGGCACGCCTGCATAAATTGCCACAGGCAGATATTCACTTTGTACAGTCGGAACAAAACTTCCATCCGTTTCCCGAAGGGCAGCTCATTGTAGATGCGTTGTTTGGTTCCGGGTTGAACCGGGGGCTGGAAGGTGTAACGGCCAAACTGGTGGAACATATCAATGGGTCGGGCTGTACCATTGTATCAATTGATATTCCCAGTGGTTTATTTACCGACCGTTCTTCCCGCGGACAGCTAACGGTAAAGGCCACGCATACGCTGAGTTTTCAATGTTATAAACCGGCATTCCTGTTTGCAGAGAATGAAGGGGCCATTGGGGAGATCCATTTACTGGATATTGGTTTGCACAATGGATTTTTGCAAACACTGCACAGCCGTTTTGAATTACTGGATGACAGCATCATTCATTCTGTTTATAAACCAAGGAACCGGTTTGCACACAAAGGAACATTTGGTCATGCCCTGCTGGTAGCGGGCAGTTATGGTAAAATGGGTGCTGCTGTATTATCTGCCAAAGCTTGTTTGCGCAGCGGTGTGGGATTACTCACCTGTCATATTCCGAAATGTGGTTATGATATATTACAAACAACGGTCCCGGAGGCCATGGTGCTGACCGATTTTAATTCTTCTTTCCTTACCAAAGTGGAAGATGAGTTAACGAAATATGAAACGATCGGTATTGGTCCGGGCATCGGCACAGCGGCCGAGACAAAAATGATGCTCCGGGAATTGTTTGATACGTACCGGCACCCGGTGGTGCTGGATGCGGATGCATTGAATTGTATGGCTTCGCAAAAAGACCTGATGAAACTGATCCCCGCGGGTTCTGTACTTACACCCCATCCCAAAGAGTTTGACCGCTTGTTTGGTGAAACGGCCAATGAATTTGACCGGGTGATGTTAGCCTTACAAAAAGCAAAAGAGCTGAATGGCATCATCGTACTAAAAGGGCATCACACATTCATTGCCACTACAGATGGCCGTGGCTTTTTCAACAGCACGGGTAATGCGGGCATGGCCACCGCCGGCAGTGGTGATGTGCTTACGGGTATCCTTACCGGTTTGCTGGCACAGGGATACAGTTCGGTGGAAGCGGCGATATTGGGTGTGTACCTGCATGGGTTGGCGGGAGATATGGCGGCGAAGAATAGTTCGATGGAAAGTATGATAGCCGGTGATATTGTGGAGTGTTTGGGAGGGGCGTTTGGGTTTGTTGGTTAATTGGTTTATTAGTTTACTGGTTAATTTGTTCATTAGGGGTCGTGATGATGGGAATGTTTTATTGGTAAGGAAGTTTTATTTGAACCACAATAGGAGCATAGGCAGATAGAAATACACACATAGATTCAACTATGTTTATCCTTATGTTCCTATGCTCCTATTGTGGTTCAAACTAATACAATACAGTATTCTGAGTAAGACAAATGGACGCTATCCAACCAACACCTGTTTGCGAAGATGGCTCCCAAAAGGATTCAGCAGGAAAAAGGAGTGAATGATGACTTATAACTCCCATTCTTTCAGGCATTTGAGGCATAGGATGCTATTTCCCAATTTCCCAATTTCCCAATTCCAAAATTCCCCCCCTTCCCCTATCTTTGCCGCCCGGCTGAATAAGCCTTTTTTGTTTAAATTTTGATCAAGAATCAACTCTTATGGACAAATTGATTTATCTCGTCCCGGTAATGGGCCTGATCGGGTTACTTTATACGCTTGTCAAGTTCAACTGGGTTTCCAAACAAGATGCCGGTACGGACCGGATGAAAGAGATCAGCAAATACATTGCTGAAGGTGCGATGGCCTTTTTGAAAGCCGAATGGAAGATATTAGGCTATTTCGTTACTATCGTTGCGATCCTGCTGGCTGTAATGGCCACTACTAATCCTCACTCCCACTGGTCTATTGCTATTGCTTTTGTTTTTGGTGCGGTACTGAGTGCCACTGCCGGGTATATCGGTATGAAGGCGGCTACCAAAGCCAATGTGCGTACCGCCCAGGCTGCCCGTACCAGTTTACGTAAAGCATTGAATGTATCCTTCACCGGTGGTGCTGTAATGGGTGTGGGTGTGGCCGGACTGGCCGTGATGGGTTTGGGTGGTTTATACATCGTATTAAAACAATTATTTGCACCGGGTGCCGCTGTCAATTCAGAAGAAATGGTACGTACCATTGAAGTGCTGACCGGCTTTTCTCTTGGTGCTGAATCAATAGCCTTATTTGCCCGTGTGGGTGGTGGTATCTATACCAAAGCAGCCGACGTTGGCGCTGACCTGGTAGGTAAAGTGGAAGCCGGTATCCCGGAAGATGATCCAAGAAACCCTGCCACCATTGCAGATAATGTGGGTGATAATGTAGGTGATGTAGCTGGTATGGGTGCCGACTTATTCGGTTCGTATGTAGCAACGGTGCTGGCAACGATCGTATTGGGCCAGCAGGCTACAGTGATCAGCTCTGATGATACATTGGGCGGCTTTGCACCTGTGGTGCTGCCGATGCTGATAGCCGGTGTGGGTATTTTATTTTCTATCGTGGGTACCCTGTTTGTTCGCATCAGCGAAACGGCGGGTATCAACACCAGTACCGTTCAGAAAGCATTGAACATGGGTAACTGGGGTTCTATGGTGCTTACGGCCATTGCAGCTGCAGGTCTTGTGTACTGGTTAATGCCGGAAGCGATGGAACTAAGAGGTGTGATCTTTACTAAATGGGGTGTGCTTGGTGCTATTGCTGTAGGTCTTGCAGTAGGCGCATTGATGAGCATCATCACAGAATATTATACGGCGATGGGTAAACGTCCGGTGAATTCTATTATCCGTCAATCATCAACCGGTCATGCCACAAACGTCATTGGTGGTTTGGCGATCGGTATGGAATCTACTTTCTTACCCATATTAGTATTAGCAGGTGGTATCTGGGGTTCGT
>CAYUCU010000236.1:0-5425 GCA_964443345.1 uncultured Chitinophaga sp. | reverse complement strand
AATGGCTTTACTCAAATCTTCAACCAGGTCTTCGGCATCTTCAATACCTACACTTAACCGTATCAATGAATCGCTCAACCCGTTCCTAATCCTCTCTTCTCTTGGAATGGAAGCATGCGTCATAGTGGCCGGATGGTTGATCAGCGATTCCACACCACCCAGGCTTTCTGCTAATGAAAATAAATGGGTGGATGATAATACCCGTTTAGCTTCTTCTACACTATCGTTCTTTAATTCAAAAGAGATCATACCACCAAAATCACTCATTTGTTTTTTTGCTACAGCATAGCCGGGATGATCTTCAAAGCCGGGCCAATATACTTTTGCAACTTTAGGGTGACTGCGCAACCAGTTGGCAATGATCTTTCCATTTTCACAATGGGCCTTCATCCTGATGCCTAATGTTTTTATTCCTCTTAAAACGAGGAAGCAATCCATCGGGCCGGGCACAGCGCCACAGCTTTTTTGCAGGAAGTATAGTTTTTCCCGGAGGTCTTTGTCGTTCATCATCAATGCGCCCTGTATCACATCGCTATGGCCACCCAGGTATTTGGTGGCAGAATGCATGACGATGTCGGCGCCGAGATCTAATGGATTTTGTAAGGCTGGAGAGGCAAAAGTATTATCAACTGCCAGTAAGATATTCTTTGGTTTGGCAATAGCCGCTACTGCAGCTATATCTGTAATGTTCATTAATGGATTGGTAGGTGTTTCGATCCAAATGAGTTTGGTTTTATCAGTTACTGCATTTTTTATATTGCCGGCATTGGTGGTGTCGACATAAATGAATTTGATACCAAACTTTTCAAACACTTTAGTAAACAGGCGGTAAGAACCTCCATACATATCATTACCGCAGATCACCTCATCTCCGGGGGCTAATAATTTAATAACAGCATCTGTTGCTGCCACACCACTGCTGAAAGCCAGTGCATATTGTGCATTTTCAATCACGGCATATGCATCTTCCAGTGCTTTGCGGGTGGGGTTTTGACTGCGGGCATATTCATAGCCTTTATTTACGGCCGGGGCTTCCTGTACATAGGTGCTGGTTTGATAGATCGGGGTCATGATCGCACCGGTACTTGGATCGGGAACCATACCGGCATGAATATATTTTGTAGCTGCTTTCATATTAAAATAATAAGGTGCAAAGATGAGGAATATTATACTAACTAATCTTATTTATAGTACATAGGTTACCAGATCACCAGCCACTTATCAGGAATTAATTTCCTTTAACAGTTGTTTAACCGGCTTTCTCTTGTTTAAAGAATTCATGCCTTGGGTAATAATATTTCGTTCTTAATACCTTTTACAGGTGCTTCAATGCAGTTTGATTTTTGGTGATCAATTATTTGCTGTGTTCCCTGTTGCCGCTTGTTCAAAACTTCTTGTTTGCCGTATGGTATACAAATACCTTTAGGATAGATAATTAACCATTAAACCTTTTAGCCATGAAAAAAGTACTATTTGCCGCCGGGTTGCTGCTGTACGTTACAGCCGCTTTCGCTGTTGATCCTCCCGAAGTCTCCGAAAAAGTTCTGAACGCCTTTAAGCAAACCTTCTATAATCCAAAGGAAGTATTGTGGTATGCCGGCGATAACGGAGGTTATGAAGTTTATTTTAAATGTGGTGATATAACGTCAAAAGTTTGGTACGACAAAGAGGGTAATATTACCACTGCTTACCGTTACTATAGTGAATCCAGCCTGCCTCCTGTCATCCTGGGAAAAATAAGAATGAAGTATGGTGATAAAACCGTTTTTGGTGTTACAGAGATATCCAATGACGCCGGTGTGTATTATTATGTGAAGCTTGAAGACGCAAAGAACTGGATCACCGTTAAAGCAGATGCACTGGGTGTTTTAGAAGTATATGAGAAGCTCAGGAAAGCCTGATGCGCTAATAATTGCTGAAACAAGTGACGGGGTAATCGTTCAGCCGCATTTTAAAATTGCGGCTGATTTCGTTAATAACATTGCAACTTACTTATGAGTATGAAGACACTTCCTGTCTGAATAAATTAGCTGCCGATAAATACCGCCAGTCGAAATTGTCAGCTTCGTGTGCTGATAGCGGTGTGATGGGTTTATCTAAAACCTCCGGCTTTAGTATTTTTTCATTCACCAGTCTTCGCTTGGATTCCTGGATAGCTTCTTTCATAACAGCTGTTTCCATCCAATTTTTTTGAGGAGGCTCAAACCCTGTTTTATCCCGGCGCCACGCTATGGTATCGGGCAATTTATTCTTCATTGTTTCCCGTAATATCCATTTTGTCCAGCCCTTGCGGATCTTGAAATGGGCGGGTAAAGAGAAAATGAATTCCACTAATTCATGCGAAAGAAAAGGTAGCCGTACCTCTCTTCCGTGGGCCATGGAATTTCTGTCGGCATACCGGAGCAGCTCTTCCAGCCCATGTGTACAGGTATTAAAATATAAAACACCGTTCAGGTCAAAATACTCCGGCGGAGTGTAATAGGCCTCTTTGCTTTGTAATCTTATAAAATCCCTGGTGAGATCATCATGGCGAATGGCTTTTAATAAATACTGCCGCTCCATCACCACACTGGCAAATGCCGGGAAATAAGCGGCGATCATATTTTTATAATTAAACGATTCGTTGATGCCAAGCTCCCTGGCCGCAGCCACCTCTTTGCTTTTTCGCAATTTTCTGTTACGGAATAATTCCTGCCAGTACCATTTATAGTATTTATGATAACCCGCCAGCGTTTCATCAGCACCTTGTCCATCCAGCAGCACTTTTACATTATTTTGTTTGGCTAAAGCAAAAACCCTGTACTGTGCATAGATGCTGGCAGAACCAAAAGGTTCTTCCTGGTGATAGCATAGTTTTTCCCAATCATTCATCAATTCATTGGCAGTGATGGTGGTGGTAAAAGGTTCTAACTGAAACTGTGCAGCCACCTGTTTGGAAAAATCAGATTCGTCTTTTTCAAAACCCGGAAAGATAGCGGTGAAACATTTACGACTGTCGTTTGCTGCCTGCAACTCATAGCTCAATGCCGCAATAGAAGAACTATCGAGACCACCACTTAAGCAAGTACCGGTTGCCACATCACTTCTCAATCTTCGTTTGACCGATGCGGAGAAAAGATGATCGAATTGTTCCACTGCAGCAGCATCAGATATATTCTTATTCTGATCATCGGAATCAATTTTCCAGTATTGCTGAATGGAAAAATGAAAATAAATACTGGAGAATTTCAACGAGGAGGCTGGGGGCAGTTTATAAATATTTTCGTAGAAGGTTTCTTCCGGCCGGGAAGGATTGTCAACATATCCAATAGTGATGAAGTTGAACAGCATTTTTTGATTAGCCGTCTTTTCCACTCCGGCTGCCCACAGTGCTTTCATCTCTGAAGCGAACAGGAACCGGGTTCCGTCAAAAAAATAATAAAAAGGCTTTTCTCCGAAACGGTCTCTTGCAGCAAAAAGTTCTTTTTCTTTTTCATCCCAGATAGCAAAAGCAAACATACCATCGAAATGGTTCACGCAATTGCCTTTCCAGCAATCGTAAGCGGCTGCTATCACTTCTGTATCGGTCTGCGAATGAAAAGTGTATCCTTTTTTTTGTAACAGATCTTTTAATTCGATGTAGTTATAAACTTCCCCATTATGGATGATGGTATAGCGGCCCAGGTATTGGAGTGGTTGCTTACCTGCATCAGTCAGATCAATGATCGAGAGACGGCGATGCCCCAGCAATACATTACCAGCCTCATTTTGCCAGGTGCCTTCTCCATCCGGCCCGCGGTGGGCCAGGGAATCGGTCATCTTTTTCAGATGTTCTATGTTGTATCCTGATGGATTGGATTGTATAATGCCGGCAATACCACACATAGTGTAAATATCCAAATAATAAATCCCAAAACCCAAAAGGAAATAGAAGAAGGTGAGATCAGAAAGCGATGGGTAGCCGTACTTCCACATCATCCCAGGCCATTACCAGTTCTGCCGAAGGATCTTTTTTCTCAAATACCATAGTAAAGAATTCCAGGGTGTTGCTGGTTTTAGTAACAGGTACCGTAAAGCTGGCAACATCTTTAGAGGGGTCTGGCTGCAATCCCCAGCTGTCGATATTTGAATTAAGCACTACCGTCCAGGAGTCTTTATGAGGGATACAGTAAACAGCGTATCTGCCACTTTTTATTTTTTTATCCTGTATGGTGGCGTCTTTGAACAGTTCCAGTTCTGTAGTTTCATTGGCTCCCAGCCTCCAGGGTTCTTCATATCTCAGCACTTCATGAAAAATATGGCGTCCTTGTAAATGCGGACGGCTGTATATTACCCGGGCCAGCGGGGGCGTGCTGATAGCCTTTGTCATCTTCAGTTTTGGATAATCAACCGGGTAGTAGCTCATATCCATGGGAGATATGTCCACCACGGCATAAGGATTTACAGGAGTACGTTCCGGTTTTGCAGTGGTGCCGCTGTCTGCCGGAGTGTTCTTTGTTGCAGGAACAGTATTATCGTCGTTCTTATTATTACAAGAAATGAAGATACAGGCAGTGAGAATATATGTAAGAAAAAATTTCATATGCAACGATCATTAGAAGGTGATAAGTAAAGTGGATTTAATAGTGTCCCAGCCTATCACCAGGTTAAAACCACCGGTAGCTTTTTCAAAACCCATGGATAATGATTCAACAACGGTGTCTGTTTTCTGAACTGAAGCGGTTGCCCTTACCACATCTTTTTTAGCATCGTATTTAAAGGAGCCCCAGGTGTCGGTGTCTTTATTTATGATAATGGTCCAGTAGTTTTCATTTACTATGGCATATAACGTATAGCGGCCTTTGCTTATTTTCTTGCCCCCTATTTTTACATTCTTGAAAAATTCGATCTCAGTAGCCTCGTTTGCACCCAGCCTCCACACTTCGCCGTACTTTACCAGGCCTCCAAAGATGGTTCTTCCGGCTTTCTGCGGGCGGCTGTAAATGATCCTTGCAATCGGGGTTTCGGTTATTTTGTCCTGAATCTTCAGTACCGGGTAATTAGCGGGGTAATAACTCATGTCCATCGGCGACTTATCTACAGGAGGTAATGTACCCGTTTGCGCCAGCAGACAAATAAAGAATAGTTGGAATACAGTAAGCAGGCCAATGATTTTTCGCATAAAAAAGGAGTATTAGCAAATGTAAAACGAATTGTTTGTTCAGTAGTTACGAATTATGAGGCAGTTTCTCCCTCATTTTGCAATTCATTAAATTTTTGAAGGATAAAGGGTTTTGCGTCAGCCCAGAAATGACGGTAGCAATCCTGCAAAAGTTGGTAGTGCTGTTCAAATAGTGCAAAAGCGGTATCGCTTTCTGAAAGGTAGGCAGCACGCCTTACCAATCCTCCCAGGCTTTTGCCCGTGCCCCACCGGGTGCGGTAATTGTACAGCCAATTGTGCTCCTTC
>CAYUCU010000235.1:0-5544 GCA_964443345.1 uncultured Chitinophaga sp. | reverse complement strand
ATTCTGGTAGTAAGGTATCTGAAAGTAAATAGTTTTATTTTTCTTGCCCGGCTACAGTGCATATGGCATCGCCTGTTGCAGCCTGTACCGCCCTTATGCAGGATCGCATTTATCCACCGAAGCTTATAGTAGTACTGCAGCTGGATAACCCACTGTTATATTTATCAAAGTGCAAACATTCCTAAGAAAGCCCCTATCTATATATCATCTTTCCTTTTATTTTTTTATCTTGACTAATCAACTGAAAAAATATGGCAATTGATAATGCATCTCTCACGATGAAACAGCGCCAGGTAACGGACCTGCAGAGCGGGTTGGTAGCCTATACTTACCTTGCCCCCGAAGGATGGGATATTAAAGACCAGGTGATATGGGACCGTCATAACATGTACAACCCGGCACACCTGTTTGCCCATTGTTATAATAATGACGGCTTTACTGTGCAGCTACAGGCCGGGTACACCAGCCGGTACTGGGCCACCCCAATGGGCAATTCCGGCAACTATCCGCCCCGTGATGTAACGGAAGCATTGATGACCTACCTGCAGTGGCTGCGTGGCGTAACTGTACAGTTTACAGAAGCTACCACATTGTCCTCGTCGCAACAGCCCGGTGTGCAGGGATATAATATGAACACGACCATCACCCGGCAGCATGGGCGTATCCGCGGTCATTATGAAAAGAACGGGAAGCGGTTTGATGAAATAGTATATGGCACGATGACAATGACGAGAATGAGCCAGCCGCCTGATTATATGGGATTTTTTTATGAAGATGTTTCCTGGGATATGGATGACCTGTTTCTTTCCTGTGCATCTGGCACCCGCAATCCCGAAGATGGTGTGGCTACAGCCTTTTCCATAAAATCATCGGCCCGGCAAACGCAGGCATTTTGTGATTACGAACAGCAAACCGTAAACCTGTTGCGCCAGCAATATAACCAGGCAAAAGAAACGAGCAGATCAACAGTTACGGCTACTGAACCGGTAAAGGAAACCCGCAACATCATGAAGGAAACTAACGACTACATTAATAATTTACGGGAGGAGACCAGAAAAAAACAAGCAATAACATTTGATAAAAACATTGAGCAGTTTGGTGATTATATAAAAGATGTGGAGCGATATACCGACGAGAAAGGCACGGAATATGTGTTGCCCACCGGATACGGAAGCTCCTATGCAAGCAGCACGGGTACAGTACTGATGGTGGACAAGAACAACCCCGACCCTGACCTGTACGATACCTCTTACGAAACGTGGACGAAGCTGGGTAAGAAGAAGTATTAATTAATAATTAGTAATTAAGAATTAATAATTCATACCCGGAAGCAGATCAAAAGAGGGCAGTAATACCGGCACGGCCGAGGTGGATCGTACGGGCAGTACCGGCCTTTCTTCCATCATACTGAAAGTTCAGTTCCAAGTTATTCAACAGCCGCTTGCTCAGGCCTAATCCCCATAAGAAATTCTTGCCGGGCAATAAACCATCAAGCATGATATAGCTGACAGTGGAATTAGCCACAGCATTATAACTAATATTATTAAATGTGAATTTGCCGGTAATGGAACTGCTTTGCAGAATATTGTACTTCGATTCCACAAAAATGGAGTTGGAAGTTGACTTTTCCGGACCATACAGCGGCAGGTTCTTCTTTGTTTCAAACTTATAGCTGGTAACCAGGCGGAATGCTGTACCCCGGATAAAAACAAAGAACGGTTCAATATTGTAAACCGACAACTCATAATTACGGTTGGCAAATTGTGGTGTGTACAAGGCATTCATTCCTTTCTTTCCATTCAGTGTTAATGAAATGGCACGACTGATGTTCCAGCGCCACTTCATTGTCCAGTCATTTACTTTGTTGCTTTCATACCCGTAAGTAAGTAATGACTTCCCGTTGCGCCGGAAATTGCTGAAGTCAACACCCCATTTACTGCTGAGCCGGTTAAAGGAAACCGTATTTACGATCGAAGTATTCACAATGATCAGTGCATCATCACTTACGCCATACTTAAAGGGATTGAACTGAAAGCTGCCATCAGAAATTGATTTTCTCGTGGTTTGAAAAGAAGTAACAAGATTCAGCCGGGAAAGTATCTTTTTCATGCCTTTCAGGTCAGGGGAATTTAATACAGATCTGGGACTGATATCAAAGCGGTAATTAAAAGTGATATAGTTGGCCTTTATAAAATCATTGGTGGGTGTGAAGACCCGGATGAATTTTGCCTGGTCGGGAAAGGCCGCCAGTTCAAATTCGTTGAGTTGTTGCACTCCATCGCTGTTATAATCTATCCAGGCAAACTGTCCCTGCCCAGCAGGCACTTCCAGGTAAGCAAAATCCCTTCGTTGCTCCTGCCCTGCCCCCACTTCATACAGGATGCTTCCGTCCACGAGGCCTTTCCATTCATTCATCAGGTATTCGGCCCTTCCCAAAATAGTTTCATCTTCTTTTTGTCTTGATACAGTGGCATCATACACTTTCAGTTTCCGGAAAGTGGTGTTCAGATAAAATCTTCGTTTAGGATTAGCCAGTAATTCTGTTTGCAGGTTCAGGTTGAGACTTCTGTCGCCCCGTACAAAATTTTTCCCAACAGGGTATTTATCCGAACGGGTGAAAAAGGTGATCCCGTACTTGTTGTCTTTGCTTTCATCTGAGTTGAGGTATACTGCATAGGTATCAAAAGAAAAAGCAAGAGGCACCAGCGTATCAACTGTTTTATTCCTGGCGGTGTTTTGTTCCAGGTTATACTTAGCACCCAGTCTCCAGTTTTTCAGTTGCTTAAATCGCTTGCTGATATCAATTTGCGGCCGCAGAAAATTTCCTTTATCGTTTTGCGCATTGAAGCTGGTGATCACAAACTGGTTATTGAATTGCCATCCCTTCCAGTTGGCGGAATGAATGACCGTGTTCTGAAATCCATTATAGTTGTCACTACGGTGGTAATTAATGAACTGGTAAGAAATGCTATGATTGTTTTTGTCCCGCAGCCCGGCTGCTGCTTTGATAATGCTTTCATCAACAGACACTGCGGCTGGGTTTAGTGCCAGGCCCCAATCCCGGGTAAATTCCACATTGCGCAACCGTTCTAATGGTTTGAACTTGCCCTGAACATATTCATAGTCCAGTGTAGTATTGAGTTGCATTTTCTTAGCTGATGAAAAAAATTTTTCGTTGGTCACCTGCAATTTAGCTGCCCATCCCCTGTCGTCCCCATCATGTTTGGAAGAAAAAGTGTTCACATCATTATTGCTGGTGGCCACTTCTGTTTTGACCAGGGTATTCTTTGAAATGGCATAATCAATTCCCAGGTTAAGTATCTGTTGTTTCTTTGGTGCTACTAATATTTGCACCGGTTCATACTGTCCCTGTTTAATGCCGGCTATTGGCGCCACGTACTTATATACTTTTCCATTGGCCCCGTTGAATTCCGGTATATAATTTCCGTTGCCAATTTTTACATCTACAAAAGACAAGCTATATTTTGCTACGGCCGGGTCGGTGGAATAACGGTAAAAAGAATCCACAGGGCTCACTATGATCTTTTCATATAATATCTTATCAGCAGAAAAGAATGTATCAAGACTTGCTGCCGGATAAAAAGCCCGTTGTGTACTGTCACCCAGGTCTGCTAAAAATTGTTTTTGTTTTGAATCAAGCACCTGGTTGATCTGTGAATTTTTAGCATCATTATTATTAAAAGCGCCGAAACGGATCTTTAATTTTTGGTTGATCTCAAATTCCTGTGACAGGTACAGGTTCGCATTGAGGTAATTTCTGTCGGCATATTCAAATTCCACCTGTATCCGGCTGTCTTTGGTGATCATTCTTTTGGGAGTAAAAGAAATTTCAGCAGTATTATAATTGATAACATAATCCTGGTCTTCCCCACGCTGCATTAATTGTCCGTCAATAAATACCCGTTCCGTATTTGCCAGGATGATAAAAAAGAATTCATTATTAGCGCCACGAAGCCGGTACGGGCCCTGGTTACCTTCCAGCGACTCCAGTACCTGGCGGTTAAATTTTCCTTTGGCGATAGAACCGCTGGCTAATGTATTAGAAGTTACCGTTTTGGATACCCGGATATTGTTTTGAAAAGAGATGCCCTGCAGCCGTTTATAAAAATTAAGAAAATAACTTTTGTTTTGACGGATATCAATATCACCAAGGTTAAGTTGCCACCCCTTTTTCTTAAACCGCAGATATACCTGGTCAAACTCATTCAGTTGTTGTGTGGTGCCATCCGGCTGAATTGGTATGTTGTTGTCGGTAATAGCAGCCTGTATTTCTATACTGTCACCAAGCATTCCGCTTAATTGCAGGTTGAGTGTTGAATTGACCACCCCATCCTGGGCATTACCAAACCCGATCTGCCGGCCCAGACTTCCCTCTGCTTTCAAGGTGCCAAAATCAAATGCGCCCCGCTGACCGGAAGGATAGCCGTTATTGATATCAAATGGTTTTACATAAAATTTGTTTACTACGCTATCATAACTCAATCGCTGAATACTGGACGTTAGCCGGAACGGGAAAACCCGGTAGGTGACCACAATAGTTTCCGAAGCCGGTCGTTTTTTCCAGTAAAGAATGGCGTTTACATAATCGAGCCGGTAATCAGCAGCCGGAATATTTTCTATTGAAATAGTATTGGGAATTATGCTGATCGTATCCAGCACCACGGTATCACCGGTTATCTTTAAAAGCCGTTGCCTCAGGTTAGAACTTTGAGGCCCGGCAACAGGGAACTGGGCACTGCTCCAATGGGCGGATAGCGTAAAAATTAGGATACCTGAGATTCTGCATAACCAGTTCAATAGCAGAGAGTTTTATTAAAAATCGTAAAAATCGTTCTTTTATTGCACTAAAGTTATCCCATGCTGTTAATTCCGCTAAAAAGCAGCAATTTTGCGAGGCAACTGTCTATTAAATACATTGAACATAGGGGCAATTTGAAAATACTCATTACAATACTTCTTTACCTGCTTTTGGTTCCCTGTTTTCACTCAGCAGCACAGCAATACAATAACTGGTATTTTGGAAGAAACGCTGCATTAGACTTTAATAATTCGGCCTCTCAAAGTGGTCCTGCAACACTGTCCAACAGCGCCATGGTTTCTGATGAGGCAGCTTGTTCCATGTCTGATGAAGACGGAAACCTGTTGTTTTATACGAACGGAAAGACGGTATATAATAAATTCCATGAGATAATGCTGAATGGTGACAACCTTGGAGGCAATATCTCTGCCTGCCAGATCGCCATTGTACCTGTTCCGGGCACAGACAGTCTTTTCTATATTTTTACCGCTGATGCGATTGAAAACAGCTTTCAGGGTGGCTACCGGTATTCGCTTTTGGACACCAAAAGGGATAACGGCAAAGGAGAGGTTCTTTTCAAAAACACGTTGCTGTGGGCTTCTTGTTCAGAAAGGCTGGCAACGGCCCGGCATGCAAACGGTACCGATATTTGGGTAATTACCAATGATAATGGTTCCAACATATTCCGGTCCTTGTTGATCACCTGCAGTTGTATTGAAAATGCT
>CAYUCU010000234.1:0-5592 GCA_964443345.1 uncultured Chitinophaga sp. | reverse complement strand
ATTTGAAATAATATAATCAGTATCATGGCGAAGATTGGAATTAATATAGCAACAGGAAGCCTGCAGCAGCAGGAAATGATCGTTGGTATTGATCTGGGCACCACCAACAGCCTGGTGGCGATCATACATCCCGAGTCTAAACAGCCGGTAGTATTAAAAGAGCATGATGGTGCGGCACTGGTTCCGTCCGTTTTGCATTTTGGAGATGGCGGACTCGTAACGGTGGGTGATACCGCAAAAGAATTCCTGGTAACAGAACCGCAGAACACCATATTCTCTGTAAAGCGGCTGATGGGAAAATCTTACTCTGATGTAAAAGATCATGCTTCCTATTTTACTTATAAAGTAATTGACGACAATACAGAAAGCCTCGTGAAAGTTCAGGCCGGTTCCATTTTTTATTCACCAGTGGAATTATCATCTTTCATACTCAAAGAATTAAAGAGCAGGGCAGAGCATATTTTAAAAACACCGGTTACCAAAGCGGTGATCACTGTTCCGGCCTATTTTAATGACGCACAACGACAGGCGACAAGGGATGCGGGAAAATTAGCAGGATTGGATGTGTTGCGCATCGTGAATGAACCAACAGCTGCCAGCCTTGCCTACGGATTGGGAATGCTCAATGATGAATCAAAAACCGTGGCCGTGTATGATCTGGGTGGCGGCACCTTCGATGTCTCTGTTCTTCGTATTGCAGGAGGCATATTTGAAGTATTGTCCACCAACGGGGATACTTACCTTGGGGGTGACGATTTTGACCGGGCAGTAGTGGAGTATTGGGTAAAGGAAGTCGGATTAAGCAATGAAGAGTTATTGATGAATAAAAGTCTTGCACAGGAGTTGAGGTTGAAGGCTGAAGAAGCCAAGAAGCATCTTTCCTTTACTGATTCTTTTTTTGCCCGGGTTGCCGGATACGATTTCGTATTGACAAGGGAAAAGTTTGAAGAGCTGATCACCATCTTTGTAAACAAAACAGTAGAATGCTGTAAAAACGCATTGAAGGATGCAGGTCTTGCTATTACTGATATTGATGAAGTAGTGATGGTGGGAGGTTCTACCAGGGTGCCGTTAGTGAAAAGATCAGTCAGTAATTTTTTCGCAAGAAAAGTGCATGATACATTAAACCCGGATGAAGTGGTAGCGTTGGGTGCGGCTGTCCAGGCAGATATTTTAGCTGGTAATAATAAAGATTTCTTATTACTGGACATCACGCCGCTTTCTCTTGGTATTGAAACCATGGGTGGTCTGATGGATGTGCTGATCCCACGCAATTCAAAAATTCCTTCCAAGGTCGGACGGCAATACACTACCCAGAAAGACGGACAGGGAAGTATGCGGATAGCTGTTTTCCAGGGAGAAAGAGACCTGGTAAAAGATAACAGGAAACTGGCGGAATTTAATTTAACCGGTATTCCCGGTATGCCGGCAGGATTACCTAAAGTAGAAGTTTCTTTTTTGGTAAATGCGGATGGTATACTGGTAGTGAAAGCAAAAGAATTGCGCAGCGGTATTGAACAAAGTATTGAGGTGAAACCACAATATGGTTTGACAGATGAAGAAGTCGAAAAAATGTTGCTCGATTCCCTCACTCATGCAAAAGATGATATACAGGTAAGGGCCCTGGTGGAAGCCCAAACAGAGGCACAGCAGCTATTGGAAACAACCTCCCAGTTCATTGCAAAGAACAGCTCCTTTCTTACAGAACAGGAACGCTCAGATACAATTGCAGCGGCTGATCAGTTGAAACAATTAATTGAAAAAGGAGATAAGGATACTATTCAGGCAGCCATAGAACGGCTGAATGAAATATCAAGACCTTATGCAGAAAGAGTGATGGACCAGGCGATCAGCAGTGCTATGAAAGGAAAGAACATCATGGAGTAAATATGACGTACGTATCATTTTCAAATACTTTATTGACCATTACAGAAGTATGAATCGTCAACGAGTGTTCTTTTTTATTTAATACAAGGACCAGCTTTCTGTTTGCCCATTCGGGTGATCTTATCCCGGTTTCTAAAAAATGTTTCATTATCTCAACCCGTTCTGACCGGTTGGGCGTATTGTACGGATGAGAGGCCCATGAATTGACCGGGGCATAAACATTTGCCATATAATTTATAAGAGGCGCATTGCCAACGAGCAAGTCATTCCTGCTGGTCGTTTCGCTTAAAAAAGTAAATACGGCTTTGGTGTCTTTAGTGATGTAACCTTCCCATTCCGTTTTGTTCTTATCCCGCAAATGATTTCCGGTCCACAAAGTATTATCTAGCAGGAACAGGAAAATGAATATGGCGAAGCAAACTTTCCAGGCAGTTTTTTTCCTTGAATATTCAGCCAGCCAAACTAAGCCGGGCAACCCTAATAAAAATAAGCCCGCCCAAACATAGCCACGGGTAAAGTGAATGGGCTGCATGGGTTTTATGAACCACTCATGTTTGGAAAGCAGGAAAGCGATAATGGCCCAGCAAAGGAATAGCCGCTGATGTGGCTCCGAAAGAAATGTTGGTATTGACCTGTTTTTGTAAAATGTTATAAATGATAATACGAAAACTAAAATGTAGGCCGGGATGAATATCCGGAAACTGTAGGTCCACCCGGCACTGTATTGCGAAAAGATCTGTTTATGTTCCGGAAAACTGTTGAGGTAATATAAATAATACCAGCTATGGAAAACCGTAATAGCAACAATGCCTGCCAGGTACCAGTAAGGAATTTTTTTATTCCGGAATATGATCTTCTCAAGGAGCAGCCAGCCGATAGTAATAAGTAAAAATTCAATTCCGGTAAAAGGATGTGACAGGGAAAGAAAGGTAGCTGCCGCAATTGCTGCTGTCCATTTATGTTTCAGTATAAAATAAATGTTCAGGAGAAACAGGAAATGATAGTAGGCTTCCAGTGGAATAAACAATGTTCGTCCCCAGTTCATTCCCCACCAGCCGTTGGCAGGATCCGCCACATATATGCCATCAATCCATGAAGAAAAGGGTAGTCCTGTCAGCAGGGAACTGCCAACCCCCGTCAGCGCTGTTAATCCGCCCCCCCAGGTAAAAAGGATGGTGATCAAAACCTGGTATTTGTTATTTGGTAACAGGTGCTGAATGATGCGTACCCCCAGGTATATGCAGCAAAATGCCATCAGTAAACCAAACAAGGAAAAAACAAGACCGGGATCGGCACCCATCTTCAGCAATGGGACAAACAGGAAGTTTACAGGTTGAAAATATATTTTAGGTGATTGCGGATCACCATCAAAAGGATTGGAATAAAAAAGAGAAATATTTCCCTGGTCAACATACTGATGTGCATAGGACATGTACAACACATTTTCATCTGCGGTGAAGCCGGTGGGATGAAGCTCCGGGCTGTGACTGGTATAATGATGAATCAGAAACAGGATGACCGGCAAAGTCAGCAACAGCGATAATATGAATGTCCTGGTCCGGCTCATACTATTTTTTCTTTCTTTTATAAAATGTAAACACTCCGGTAAGGAGTAAAGTTAAAAGAACGGCCAGTTGTATCCATAATGCTTTGATCGTATTTGCCGGCAAAAAACGGAATGTAACCGTGTGCTTGCCAGCCGGGATTGCGGCGCCCATAAAACTCATGTTGGTCTTTTGAATAATTCCCGGTTCTCTATCAATGGTTACTTTCCAATGGTGATAATAGTTTTGCGAAAGAACTAAAAACGCAGGTCGTTCCGTTTCTGTCTCAACATCAATACGGTTAGCGGCTAATTTCCGGACGGCAGCGGTATTGCTGCCACATGGATTGCTACTGCTTGTAGTTTCAGAAAAAGCATAGTTGCAATTTCCAGTCCTGTTCAAAATGCCGGTATCTTTTAATTGTAGTACAGAATCAGCGATATAAACCACCGGAAGCGAGGATACATAATCGTAGAGCAGCTGTGTTTGAGTAAAACTGTCTTGCTGAATTAAAAATGCCGGTGAATTCGTAACCCGGCTGATACCGATTTTCTTATTGTAAAAGTAGTTCAGCCCGGATATGTCGAAGTTGGTGAACGCATCCTTGCTGTTTGTGGCTAAAGAATTTTGCAAACTATCTGTTGGAAATCCTTTTGGCGAAGCATGGATAACAGCATTGATTGTTTTAGGAGATGTTTTACTTACAAAACTTGCGGGCAAGACCAGTAGTGCCATAATAAAAAGGTTACTTGTCCAAAGTACCCCGAGAAATAATTTGGAGCTGAGTGCTCTTTTAAACCAAATAAGAAAGGCACTAAGAAATAATAATTGCAACAGGCTGCTCAATACAATCGTGTCACTAAGAGTAACAGATTCAAGAATATTTTTTAAAGCAGCCCTTGCACCTCCGCCAGCGCCACCAGATAGCTTGCTCATAATGGATGATTGGGTGAGAGCAATTATAAGGGTAATAAGCAATACAGCAGCTGTAAACAGGAAGATCAATTTTATTTTCTTCCTTTGACCCGGAGATATTTCATTATTTAAAATCCTTTTTAAGCCCGGCGCTGCTAACAACAAAACAGCCAATATAAAGAATAGCCGCATTTGTGAAGGATGACGGAAGGTATCCAGTAAAGGAATGAGATCGTAGCATATCTTCCGGACAGGCGTGGCATCTCCCAGGCTGAATAAGAGTGAGAATACAGCCAGTAATGCTAACAGTATGTTTCTCCGGTTCCATTTAGGAGGTAATGCAAAAAGGATAATTAGCGGAATGATTCCAAAATAGATATTCCTGCAGGTGACATCAGTGGAAGAAACAATATCGGTTGCTTTTATTGTGCCCGGAAAGAGGATCGTTAAGAAATGTTGTGCTTCAAAAGCATTGGTTGATGATTCCAGGTAGCTGGTGCCACCGCCCCGCTGGTAATAAGGGAGCAGGTCAATAAATGAAACGAGTGCCGGCAAAGCAAGACCTGTAAAAACAGCGGCGATCAGTAACTGGTGCAACAAAATCTTTTTCCAGTCTGTGAAAGAGGTTTTTTTATTTCGAATGCGGAGTAGTATGGTAACAAGGAACAGGAGAACCAAAAGATAGGCTGTCAGAATAAAGAAAGAAGGGTAGGAAGAGGTGAAAAGAAAAAAAAGTGCAATTCCGGTCTTGACTGAATTTTTGACTGATGTTGAATCAAGTGCAAGAAGGTAATAATGGATCACAAAAGGAATGAAGGCAGCTGCAGATAACCAGTTGATCAATTGTCCTCCGAGCATAAAACCGCTGAGCATATAACTGGCAGCAATTAATAATGCAGTGTGGGAGTGTTCTGTAAGGCGATTGGTTAGTTTATACATTCCTGCACCGCCTAAAAAAATGTAAAGCAGGTTTTCATAATGGAATAAGGTGAGATCATATCTTCCAATGGCGGAGAAGATCCAAACTACAGGGTTCCAGGCGCCACTTTGCATGTCGCCCTGCACCGGGTAGCCGATATATATATAAGGGCTCCAAAAAGGAAATTCTCCATTTCGTAATGCCTCGCTGATGTGGAAGCGGTATGGCAGGAAATAATGAATGGCATCATTTTTTACACTGAAGATGCCAAAGGTGAGGGGCCAGTAAGCCAGCAGGCAAATAAGCAACAGCAAAAGATAGTTCTTA
>CAYUCU010000233.1:0-5783 GCA_964443345.1 uncultured Chitinophaga sp. | reverse complement strand
CGGATATCTATTTGCTTAGTAGAAATGCCCGTCACGCTGATCAGCATGATCTCCCCCATGATAGAAGACTGCGGGGCCATCACTGGTGCGTTGACACCAATTGGCAATTGGCCTGAGACGACACTTATTTTTTCACTCACAATTTGTCTTGCCCGGTAAATATCTGTTCCCCATTCAAACTCCACCCATACAATAGAAATCCCGGCAGAAGAAGAAGATCTTACCCGTCTTACATTACCTGCACCGTTCACCGCTGTTTCCACCGGGAAAGTGACCAGCCGTTCAACTTCTTCAGGTGCCATGCCATGTGCTTCCGTCAATACTACCACGGTGGGAGCTGTCAGGTCAGGGAATACATCCACTTCCATTTTGGTAGCCGTGTAAGTTCCCATCAACAGCAATAAAACCGATGCCGCCATCACGAGCAGCCGGTTATTTAAAGAAAATAGTATGATCCTGTTTAACATGGTTCTTGAAATTTAATGCTCATGACCGTGCGCCGGTAATGCTCCGCTTGCCTGCGATAACTTGATTTGATAAGCTCCTTTGGTAACAACCCGTTCTCCTTCTGATACTCCGGAAATCACCTGCACCTTTTCTCCATCATTAGCGCCAAGTTTTACTTCCCTTTTCTGAAAGCTTTCTCCTTCGGTTTGCACATACACATAAAAGATTCCTTGCTCTTCCACCAGCGCAGAGGCAGGAATGGCCAGGACATTGTACAACGGGATCGTTTTTAAATAAACTTCTGCAAAGGAGCCAGGCAAGAGACCCGGACGACTGTCTATTTGAAAATGCACCGGTATAAATGGAGAATTACCTCCAGTGGTTTTGCCAACAGACAATAATTTCCCGTTCAGATCTTTTGTGCTATACGTCATCTGGTTTTGGATGATCGTAAAATTGGCCTCCTGTATACTGCTGATCTTGTCAGCATTCTTAAGTGATACATCGGCTTTTAATATCAACCTTTGGTTTTTGGTAATGGTCGCGAGTGGCTGACCAGCGTTTACATACTGTCCCTCACTAACTATAATGTTTTTGATAAATCCATTGATGGGTGATGAAAGACTTTTGCCGCCGCTGTAATTGCGGCCAAGATTATTTAACGCAATTTGTGCCTGTTGATAGCGGAGTCTTGCCCGGTCAAATTCTGCCTGCGTGATCAGTTTATCTTTTATGAGTTCACTGGTCCTGTCAAATTCTGCTTTGGCTGAATTTAGCTCGGCCCGGGCAGCCTGCTTAGCTGCATCCACATTTTCAAATGCAATTTCACCACCAGTTACGGTGAACATGGTTTGACCAGTCCTGACCGGTGCGCCTATCACATTGTTATTCCCCACAAACTTTACTAGTCCATTGGATTTGGTGGCAATGGTTACTTCGTCTCCTGGTGCCGATTGAATTTCGCCAGTGGCCTTTACCACATCATACATGGTTTCTTTCATGACCGGGGCATTGGCAAACTCTACTTTCCAGGCCTGTTCTTTCAGATAAGAAATATCGTCGCCACCTGATTCATTGGGCTGGGCTGCAATAGCTGTTTTTTCATCTATATATACCTGCACGGTGTCAATTATAAACTGATCGGTAAAATTTGGGGTTTGAATATCAAAGACGAGTTTACCCGTACCAGCTTGTGTTGGTTGCAATGCAAGACGAAAAATTCCAGGAGAACTGGGGGAATCAGCCGTACTCTTTATTCCTTTATCTCCCTGGATCAAACTTACCGTTACGGTGCCTTCAGTATAAGGCAGAAAATTCTCACCAAGGATAGTTAAATGAGCTGCGAACTTCGAGGTTTGCCCTACTACGAGTGGTTTGAACTCTACAAAGAGCTCCGACTTCTCAGTATATAAGGTATAGGAAAGTGCTTGCAAACTTTCCTCAGTTATTTGCTCTTTAGCTGTTTTTTGTTTACAGCCAATTACGCTAATTGCCAGCAGGCAGATGGACAGCAAATGTTTCATAATACTGTTTGTTTGTCTTTAATGAGAGTGCTTATCACCGTTGTCGTGCGTGTAAGATGTATCTTTTTTTGCCGTATCCGCTACATTAAACTCCTGTTGTACGGGGTTGGTAGTATCGTGGTCGGAATGGGTACTGCCATCATCGTGTTTATGGGTACCGGATTCTTTTTTTGTATTGTTACACGCAACGACAAGTAGGGATGCTGCAAAGCATCCGAATAGAATGAACTTTTTCATTGTTGAAAAATTAATTGATTAAATAAACTAAAGAATAGGTAAAAGAGAGCTGTATCAGGCTTAGGCAATGAAAGCCGGAGGTCCGCGCAGGGACAGCGAAGAGAAAGAAGCAAGGCTTAGAAAAGTTTCATTTTGTGCCGGCGGTAAGTTGGGAGGCGGAATATCCGAAGCAAACAGGTAGTCAACAATTCCGGAGAGATCAACAGCCATATCCGCCGATTGAATAGGAGTTCCGGTGTTCTCTTGTGGCTTGATAATTATTTTTCCGAAATCGGAATTATGACCGGCCGCATGGAAAGGAGCGTCATGATCTTCAGTCTCTCGGTTTTCTTCATCATCCGTATCGTGATCGTGATGTTTTCCCTGATCGTGATGATGAGAGTGCTTTGCATGGGCATCGTCATGGTGCTGATGAGGCATGAAGTTATGTGCCTGTAGCATGGCAAATGCCAACAATACGAACGAGGCTATGACAGGCCGTTTTAACATCCCGGCAAAGATAGCTTTATTTGAAATATTGGGTTTTGGGTTAATGGGTCGATCTTTTACCTGTTTGATTCAGTGCGGCTTTGAGCCCATTGGCCAGCGTTTCCGCGTTTCCCACGCCCCAATAATGGAGAAAGAATATCCTGGGCTCTTCATGAACCATGTGATTATGGACCGCGACTACTTCAATCCCATTTTCTACGAGTGCTTTTATGACAGGAGCCACTTCATTCTCCAACATTGTAAAATCACCACACACCGCGGCTTTTTCCGGTGTTCCCTGCCATGCAGCCCATGTATTAAAACCCATGAATGTGCTGACGGGAATTCCGTGTTCCTGTAAAGCAATGTCTGGTCTGCCAATAGTATATTTATAAACACCTTTGCTCATTTCGCCCTTATGACCTATGATCGAATCGAGCAAGGCAATATTCAAGGTATTAGTAACACTATCTGCAGGACTTGCTTTCGGATCTTTTCCCCGTGATTCTTTTACCTTATCAAAAATAGCCTTAACGCTTGCTGCTAAATTTTCCACCTTCCCTTTACCATCAATATGCATATACATCACATTAGGCCTGTTGCGGACAAAATGATTATGGATCGCTGTAATGGTAAAACCTTGCCGGATAACTGCCTGTTGCAAGGGTTTCAGATCGGTTTCGGTAACGATGATATCGCCAATTACCATGGCGGTATCACCGCAGGGTGTAAAGGCAGCCCAACTACCCAGACCCATCGGAGGAGTAATCTTAAAACCATCAACGATAATACTCAAGTCATTTTGCGGCACTGTTATTTTGTATTCGCCATTCTTTTCTGTTCCTTTCATGCCGGTTACCTGCTCGATCCTGGCGATGTCGAGTTTACTGCTGCCGGGAGGGCAGGAAATAACTTCTGTTTTCATTGTATCATTGTTAGTTGCATCTGTAGTTGGCTGATCGTTACAAGCAACAAAGAAGAAGGCCATGCCGGTGAGTAAAAAGTAGTATTGTTTCATATATAATGGATTAGGTTTAGTTTATCGATGCCTTCTAATGACCTTAAGTCTTTTCAATTCCTGTTTTACTACCATAATACACTGGTTACACACCATGTTTTTTATATAAATCTTTCAGTCACAAACCAAAGATAGCCCACCATCAACAAAACACCTTCGGTTATGTAGTTTTCTGTTCGTAGAACAAACCAAAGCATCATGGAATAGAGCTATCTTTAAAGTACCGGTCAACTTCACTGACCGGAACATAGATTTTTCGAAACTTCTTAATCGTTCGGATCCTATTGGTACGAACCAACTGATCAAACTTCGTTCTTCTGATTTTTACAGCCTCCATGAATTCAATTGCGGTCATATATCCATAAGGATGCATTGACTTCCTGGGCTCAAAACGAATATTTTTTAATAGCTCCAGTATTTCATTTTGTCCAACTCTGAGTTGATTCCATTCCTCCTCAGGTAGAACGATAAGATTCATAATTTTTCTTTCCATAGCGATTGTTTTTAAAAGCCAATCGCTATCATTATGCCGAACTGGTTGTTGAAAGTTGCCCTGCAAGTAAAGTAATAGTGAGTTGACCAGATCAAATAATGATCAACTGGCGTTTATTCAATCCCCATCTATTCACTTTTATGATTTCAATAAAAAATTGAGTTGATAAACGATACTTAATGAGAGTAATTGTATCTTTATGACAGAGTATTTGAAAGCGTTCTACAAATCAAAAAACACCAGTTTACGGTTTTATTTACGGTTTTTTGTAAGGTAATTGATTCTCAAGAAATTATTTATTCCTGTCGAGGTCACTATTTTTCCAATAAATTGATAATCAATTTTTTATACCTTAAATTTGGGAATCGAACTTTACATTCTTGATTCGCTGTTATTTAAAAATAAGTTGATATACCAAACTGAATACCTGCCAGTTTAGATGCGGGATTACCTAACAGATCAGTTTGCCAATTATACCTATAATTCAATCGCAATACAGTTTGTGATGTTGGTCGCCAACTTATCGCAGGCACAATCGAAAAAATATGCTCAGATATATTTTCACCTGTTGATTTAAAGGTTCCTTTATTCCAATCCACATATTCAAATCTTACTCCAGCGTTTAATACAGCCTTACCAAATCCAAACATAGGTTTCCTGATGATGGGTTGCACAAAATCTATAAAGCCCCCGTGCTGTTTTCTTCCGAATTGCTCCGTGTAGGTATCAGAAATATCCACGTTTACCCATGCCCATTCGCCATTAATGAAGGTTCTTGTTCTGGGAATAGTAGAGTTAAAGTCAATGGCAAATACATTCACCCGTCTTTTCTTATCCAAGACTAAACCGTCATCTTCAAACTTGTTATAGATCCCACCCATATAGGACAAGCCGAGCTCGCCAACTTTATTATTCCTTATAGCTACCTTTCCTGTGAACAAGGGACTGCCGTTAAAGCTTTCTTCAAACCGGTCTGGATTTTCTTTAGCGGCAGGGAGAAAGGTCTTATTCTCGGAATTTGAAATAATAGTTTCGTCAAAGCCATTGGTAAGGTATAATTCATAACCATAAACCCAATTTTGGCTATATTTTTTCCCGAATATCCCAAATCCTACATTGCTCCAGGTAGCCGGCAACATCTGTGTCGCTGAAATGGGCCTATCGATAAATTCCCACTTAGGCCCGTCATGATTTTGATTGAATGCTCCTATTGGGTTCATCACTATGCCACCACGAAAGTTTAAAAGTGGGGCAAATTCAAAATCTACGGAAGCAAATTCTATATTAATTTCTTTTGTACCGTCTTCAAACTCAATTTCCGATAAGAACTTTATTCTTTTAGCAATGGAAGAAGAAACGAATAGGGTGAGCCGACGCATCTGGAACTGGTGCCGCTCACTCACACCATTTTCTGATATATATTGATAATTCGCTTCTACATATCCCCCTAATGCAACAGGCAGTTTACCAACTTGATTAAACGGACGACTATATGCTGCATCCATATTCAACTGCAACCCTGATGTATCTGCTGAAGGCTTCCTTAATAAGGACGGGTCAATCTGCCCTGAGACATTAGTCAAGAATAAAACAAAGG
>CAYUCU010000232.1:0-5871 GCA_964443345.1 uncultured Chitinophaga sp. | reverse complement strand
AAAAGGAAAGAAAGCTATTATGAATCTAAAGTTGTTTTGGATCCGAAAATATTTGACCAGGTGGTAGCCTATATGGACCAGGGCCAATCCTGGGCTATTAACAGGTATAAACAGACACCTGTGGCATACTGTACAACACAGGTACCAGTGTGTGAACAGAAATTTGACAGCATGGTTTCAGATGTTGCAAGACAATGCAACCAGCTTGTATTAGAATGCGAAGATGCTTTTAATAATAAACATTGGCGATCATTCGGGGTACGGATTGGATCTACCGATATTAATGCGAGAAATGTGCGGGAGTGCAGGAGTCATTTATACCCCGAATGTAACCGGCTTACATTAGCGGGGTCATCTATACAAGTTGGAAATATTCCGGTTACTTCAAAAGCTCAGTGTAACAGCACTGTTAAAAGAGATTGCATAGTTCACGAACCAGCTGAAAATGCCAGGCTTTTAAAGCATGAGCAAGGCCATTTCGATATTACTAAAGTTATTACAGATAAGGCCCGCACCAGCATTCAGGATAAGATCACAGCTACGCCTATCGTTGTAAAGGAATGTGGCGAGCAGGCAGCTACTGATGCAGCTTTGGCTCTCTATCATAGCCTTGATGCGGAGATAACCAGTTTGATTGCCCAATGGAGACTTCTTAAAAATACCACACAGGATGAATATGATGCTCAAACAGTACATGGTACAGATAGTGGTGCACAAACACGATGGGAAGGAAGCATTGCTGCCGGTTTACCACAAGTCAAAATTTAAATGGCTATTAATTTAATTATATCATGAAACCAATCATAACCCGCCGCTACCGCCGCCGCAGCACACCTGCCAGATCAGAAGGAGCTTTCTTTAAAAAGGAAAGCCAGCCTGAACAAAGTTTCTTTGGTGGCGCATCGCATGATACGTTCTTTCAACCGGCTGTGGCACAGAATCAAAGTATTCAGCGTAAATGCGAAAAATGTGAAGACGAGGATAAGAAAGTGCATCGTATGGGTGATAAGAAAGAAGAAGAGAAAGTAATGAAGATGGAGGATAAGAAAGAGGAGGAAAAAGTACAACGACAGCCCGAAAAAAAGGAGGAAGAAAAGGTGCAACGGGCAGAAGATAAGAAAGAAGAAGAGAAGGTGATGAAAATGGAGGACAAAAAAGAGGAAGAGAAGATACAAAAGAAAGAAACAGGCGCATCAGCCGTTACCGGAAAAAGTGTAAACAGTTATATCGGCTCATTAAATGGAAAGGGAAGGCAACTGCCGGCCCAATCCAATCATTTCTTCTCTTCCAAAATGGGCTATGATTTTAGTGGTGTAAAGGTACATATGGATAAGGAGGCAGCAGCATCTGCAAAAGCGATCAACGCAAAAGCGTACACAATTGGAAATAATGTGGTGTTTAATGAAGGACAATTCAACACAGAATCATCAGAAGGGAAAAAATTGATGGCACATGAATTGACGCACGTCATACAGCAAGATGTAAAAAATAACGGCACACTACAACGTAAGCCTAAAACAAAAACAGCACCTGCAAAAACGGCCAGTTCAGCTCCTAAACTGAACCCCTATAAGATAGACCCTAATGCCTGTGCCCTATTACTTGTTATTCATAATGATGAAGCCAATGCTAAGAAGACCGCAAAAGCAGTTGCTGATAACTGCTCCTATAATTTGTTGCTGCTGGAGCCAGGCGGCGACCGGGAAATGAAGGTGCCCGGTACTGCAGGTACTGTTGATCCTAATGGATTATTTCCACAGGATGTAGCCAGTGATTGTTATAATGACCCTGCAGGTTGTGAACAATATTTAATTGATAAAGCATCGTCAACGGATCCTGCTGAAATAATGCGGTCTGTACAGATTCAATTTTTTATGTCGATAAGAAAGTTTTCAAACAATTTTAGTTTACCGGTCGTTGCGTTGCATAATAATTCAGTAGGAGATACAGCCAAGTACAGGAAGCAGAAAGCTAAGGCGGGAGTGGCTGACCTAAAAAAGGATATTGATAAAGATATTGTGGAAGAAGGAAAAGATCCTGTAAAAGAATTAAGAGAGCAGCTGGATAAAAAATTCGGTGTTGCTACAAAGAAGGAGTTGATGACACCCGGGAAAACAAATATATTTTTATGGTGTGCTTCCAAAGATATAAGCAAGTGTCATATTGGTGACCCGGATAACCCGGATAAAGTAATATGGGTAACCAACCAGGCTGATTTTGACAGGCTCAAGGTCACAGATGTAAATGTTGCATTTCAGTCCAAAGTACCAACAGATCCTGCAAGCAAATCCCTTACAGACCTGTCCACTTTATTTCCAGCTTTAAAGGGGATGGCATATGATAAATATATAAAACTGGCAGATTATGTTATGAACCTCATACTTGATTTTCCGATTATTTCATTTGGTGATAAGATAAAATTGATCTCCGATGTGTTTCGGCAGATTATTGACGCCTACACAAAAGAAATAAGTCTGCTCCGGTATGTAAATATTGAAACCCCGGGACTTGGCTTAAAGGATCAAAAAGACGCAGACAGAATTGATAACTTCCGGTATATTGCAGAGGTGCTTAAAACACTTGGAATTTATTGCTGTGGCGCTGATCCAAAGGCCAATGAAGCTAAAATTGAAGACTCATTGAAGGTTAGCAAACCTAAATAGCAGTTTTTAAAGTGTATAAATAATTATAACTTAACACTTAGTATTTTGATCTATAAACTTCATACAACGGAACATCCAGCAATAGCAGTCGAAACAGCCATGAACGATCTGCGCCAGATCATCGTTCACCGCATGCAAAGCCATTTCAATAAAAATATTTTTGGATGGGAGAAGTGGATAAAGGAAACATTCAACGGAACGCTTATCCGGCAGGATATTGCCCGGCATATGCCACAACTACCCAACACCGGGGAATGGGTTGTTCTCATGCTGGCAATGGTCCCGCATATTCAACCTGATTTTTTCGCATCAATAATCGCAGAACATCTTCCATCTGGCGGAGATTTCCCTGAGTTTGGTGGCGTAAAAGCCAATAATCACAGGGGATTACTTCCTACTGGTGAAACGGTCCAGTTCATTTTAGCAGGAACAGATATTGAGGACCGGCTGCAGGTGCAGCAACTCTTTTCTGAAGATCACTTCTTTCATCGCAGTGGTATCCTCTGGCTGGAACCGGTAAAAGAAGGCGAACCGGTGATGAGTGGCCGGATCATTATCGGCCAGGACTGGGTGGACCGGATATTGTTTGATAAAGAAACCGTTCCAAGGTTTGGGCTCGATTTTCCGGCAAAGAAAATTACGACCAGTATGATCTGGGATGATGTGGTGCTGAACCCGCATACGATGGTACAGGTAAATGAAATAAGTAACTGGCTGAAATACCATCATCTCTTTGCAGCAGATAATAATTTGAGCAGAAAAATAAAACCCGGCTACCGGGTACTGTTTTACGGGCCGGCAGGAACGGGTAAAACATTGACAGCGGCACTTCTCGGTAAGCAATTTGAAAAAGACGTGTACCGGATCGATCTTTCACAAATCGTTTCAAAATACATTGGGGAAACAGAAAAAAACCTGGAGGGGGTATTTAGAAAAGCAGAAACCAAGAACTGGATATTATTTTTTGATGAAGCGGATGCATTATTTGGCAAACGAACTAATGTGCAAAGCGCTCATGATAAGTACGCTAACCAGGAAGTAAGTTATTTATTACAAAGAGTGGAGGATTATCCCGGACTGATGATACTGGCTTCCAATTTCAGAAATAACCTGGATGAGGCCTTTCTGCGGCGGTTTCATTCATTGATCCATTTCCCAATGCCCAATACTGGTGAGCGATTAATCCTGTGGCAAAAATCAATGCCGGACAGTCTTACTATTCACAAATCGGTAAACCTGGAGGAACTGGCAAAGAAATATGAACTGACAGGAGCTTCCATCCTTAATGCAGTTCAGTTTGCAACGCTTCAGACATTTTCCCGCAATGATACTACCATACATCAGAAAGACCTGCTGGATGGCATTCGTAAAGAATACCTGAAAGAGGATAAGTCATTTTGACAAATTCTTTCAGGTACTCTTTAAACTGGAATTAATAGTTTAGAATTGTAAGTATTCCAGGTAGCTGCCTTTTAAAACGGTAAGATTGCTTCCATTGCTGGTGTTTTGGGCCCATTGAAAACCAAAAGTTCCGGAAGTGGTGGTTGATATGGTCACATCAATTTCCACATAAGCAATCCCGGTTGTGGTGGCTGCAACGGCAGTACTTCCAATGATAGTATTCTGTGCAAGTGTGTTTTCATTATCTGTACCTGCAACAGCTCCGGCTGCTGCATAGGTTCTTTTGCAGATGATTGAACTTGTGGTACCGCTATATGATAAGGCAAATTTATAGTCCATCGTTGCATTAGCAGTATTGAGAAATATTTTTCCCCTGATATGATAGGTTGTTCCGGCTGCAAGGGCAATAGTTAATGCAGCATCATTTGTCAAAGTAGTCGTATTTGCCCTGTTCTCATCAGCTGTTTTTTTCACTATAGAGAATCCACCTGATCCGGATGGAGGAGCTGCCCATGTTGGCAATCCGCTGGTTACAGTAAGAACCTGGTTGGCAGTCCCAATTGGTAATCTAGTAAAATCACCAGTACTGTTTCTATAAAATATATCTCCTGTAGCATCTGACCCCAGGTTGACTTTTAGTTTTCGGCCTGTGTTAAGATAGATGTCTCCGGAAGCATCTGTAATTAATTTTACATCAGCCGTGCGTCCCTGGATATTTAATGTCGTATTTGAAGCATCTAAAGTCCATTGTGTGCCAGATACCTGATTTTGTAAACCTACCTGTGCAATTCCGTTTTCTGCATGCCAAACCCATGCCTGGTCTTTCGCTTTAAATTTATAACCAATGCCGGCATTGGCAGAGGCATCCACAAAAAATGCATTTCCGGATACGGGAGTATTGGTCTGTAATCTATAAGCACCATTGTCAACGCCTGTTCCGATCAAAAATTCGCCATCTGTTTTAAGCTGCATCAATACGGCTGGTGAAACAGCGCCATCAAACCAGCGGTGCCCGTTTGCAAGGGAACCATTATACCAGGAATTATTGCCGATCTTGTCTTCAAGAATACTGGCAGAGCTTATGATCAGGCTGTTGGAGCTTCTTCCCATCCAATAGTCAGAACCCGCACCAGTACCTAAATAAAACGATAAGATGGGGGAGGTAGCTGCCATATGAATGCTTCCATTGTTCCATACGTTACCACCTACCTGCAGTTGATAATTTCCCTGGTCAGTTGTATTGGCAACATATATTTCACCGGCTGCAGATACGCTGGCTGCTTCAACGTTGTTAGTTTTGAAAATTAAAGGTTGCGCATCGGTGGTACCCAAAAAATTGGTAGCCGGATTGATGCCGGCATTGCCTGTGAGACCCCATCCGCTTCCTCCACCTCCGGTAACGCAGCTGTCGCAAATGCTTTTCCAATAGGTGCCATTATAAAACTGGAATTTACTGTCGTCAGTATTATATAGTAATAGCCCATTGTGAAGGTCCGGTGCTGCTATCGTGTTTCTTTGTGTAGTTGTTAATTTTGGCAACAATACGCCGCTGTTAGTACTTACCACTTCCAATGCTGCTTTAGGAGTTACATCCGCTTCTGCGAGGTTGTTGCTGAATCCGGTTGTGTTGATTTGAGTACGGCCATTATAAAGAACAGACATGGCATTAGATTTTGTCGCCGCCGTTTTCGATTCGCTGTTGCCCAAAGAAAACAAAAGATACCGGCCTTCAATGTTTTGAGTATTATTTATAAAGATGCTGTCATACGCATTGTATGGAAGACTGGTGAAATTCACATTTCCATTA
>CAYUCU010000231.1:0-5876 GCA_964443345.1 uncultured Chitinophaga sp. | reverse complement strand
AAGACACATCAATTATTTTCCGGTAACAAAGCCTGATAATTCTTTTTGCCATAATAATAAAAAGTGGGAAGGAGAAGTACAGTAAACTCCTTCCCGGTTTTTAATAATCAACACCGGATCTTATCAAGTCGCCACATTAATAGTATGCGTAAGAATATATCCGCCCGAAAGGCTTCCGGACACGGTTGCGATCTCTGTTCCCGCCGAATCATCGCTGAATACATTATCGCTGGCATTATAAGTATAGCCTGTCATTCCTTTTGTGTAACCATAGGCTGTTCCACCGCTACCGTTTACGGTGGATACAGCGCTGCCACTACCTTCCGGAAAAGCGATCTGTGTTACTAATAATGAAGTGCCTGCTGCATTATATATGTGCACATGGATATGTGTGGAGCGGCCGCTATACCAGCCCGGAAAAATAGAAGTGAATGTTACCAGTCCGTTGGCATCTGTAGTTTGCCGGCCCCGTAAAAAATGCACCCCGGTATAATTGACCGTTTGCATACCCGTACCACCATACTCGGAATAATAACCATCCTTATCACAATGCCAGATGTCAACGATGGCACCGGCAAGCGCTGCGCAGCTATTGTTGGTGTTCTTAATGGTAATGTTGAGAGTAAAGGCAACACCCGTCCTGTCTGCCCGTATATCAGACCGTACCAATGAGGAAGGCGTGATCGTGGGAAAAGGACCAGCTGTTTCAGTGGGTGATACCGTACAGGTACCGGAGCCGCTGCCGGAACCAGAACCGGAGCTGCCGGTACCGGTACTACTTTCTTTTTTACAAGCTTCCAGGATCAGCGGTACAGAAGTAGCGCCGATAAAAAAGTTTTTCAGGAATTTTTTTCTTGATTGTTCCATGACTGTTGATTTTTGTTTTTTAAAATTTCAATTTTATCCATCGATCGCCAATTATTATAGACCACCAGGATGAATGTACCGGTAAGTGCTTTTAAAATATGGGGCACTGTAGATACAGCGCCCCTCTTTTTCATCTAACTGCCCGACAAATTCGCTTCCTGTGTCGTCACATGTATCGCACCTCTGTGACGGAATTAGTTGCATGAAGTATAATGTGTACCGGTAAACGGGATGGTTGTGCCGATGATTTTTCTTTTTATAAGATCAATACCGCATAACAGGGCATGCCAGCTTATCTTTTTTCCCGGTACGGTAAATAAGCCCCACCGAATAATTTAGGTAATGGTCATTCCGTTTGGGATTGACAGATTGACTGAACCCATCGATATAATCGGAATAGGCCAGCCGGTAAGAAGTTTCTGCATTTAGTGCAAGCCGCTGCGAAAAAAAATATTTCACCCCGGCACCTACAGGGATCACCGGTAGTATCCGAGGTAGTGCATGGGCAGAATCAGCAGCTAATCCTGCCCATACCTCCGATACTTCCGGATCAAAATAAGTTGTATTGATATTACTATGATCAGGACTTATTCGTAAAAAGGAAAAACCGGCGCCGGCAAATACATAAGGTGAGAATCCTTTAGAAATATAATTTCTGCCCAACACATTCCATACCAGCTGACCAGACAATTCAATGACAGGCGAGGTGAAAGCAAAATTCCGCTGCTTCCGGTAGTCGGGGTTATCATACTTTGATTCATCGCCCTTTAATGTTCCAAAGAGCAGGTTGCCCCGTACGGAGAAGGAACGGTTGAACAGCCGGCTGGCGTGAAACCCCACTGAGAACTTTTGTGTTTCAAAAGAGCCAAGCTGTTTGGGAGTAAGGTCGCCCTGGTACACGAGGAAGCCCAGGTTGATACCAAATTCATACTTCGGGTTGTCTTGTTGTGCCTGCGCCGTGGCTACAGTGCAAATAGTAAGGAGGGCTGTAACAGCCGTTGTTGTTATTAAACGCTTCATCGGACATTTTTTTAGTGTGATAAAAATCTCCGGGCAGAAGCGATACAGGTGGCTCGAACTAAAATACAGGAATGCGATTACTTGCCAAACGCAGAAAAGAGTAATTCATTTTCAGAAGAATGTTAAAGAATTGCTGCAATAAAATATTGATGAAAAATGACAGTAGGTCATTAAACCTTTTTCCACTCATTAATAAAATCAAGATAGCTGTCACTGATAGGTAATTCAATACCAGAAATGAGCTTGGCCTTCCGGTTAAGTACAGACCGCACCTTATCAGTGGCCACAATATAACTGCGGTGGATACGGCTGAATGCAGTGGCGGGTAATTTTTCCAGCACCTTCTTCATGGTCAGCAGCGTCATCACGGGTTTGCCTGCACTAAGATGGATGCGGATATAATCTTCAAGGCTTTCGATATATTCAATATCTGCCAGCGGGATCTTTACCATCCGGTATTCAGAATACACAAACAGGTTTTCTGACTCTTGTGTCGCCGGTTTCATTTTATATTCAAAATACTCGGTCGCCTTATTCACTGCTTTGGCAAACCGGTCAAAACTGATCGGCTTTAGCAGGTAATCCACTGCATCCAGTTCAAAACCATCCAGGGCGAATTTCTTATGTGCCGTGGTGAAAATGATCATCGGCTTTTTATCCAGCGATCGCACAAGGTCCAGACCGGAAATGTCCGGCATATTGATATCAATGAACAGCAGGTCAACCGGGTGCTGACGTAAAAATTCACTTCCGGTGATGGCATCATCAAAAGTTTGTACCAATTGAAGACCGGGACACTGCGCAATATATTCCTTTAGCAGCAGCAATGCCGGCGGCTCATCATCTATCGCTATACATTTAATAAGCATGGCGGTACTAAGTTAGGCCTGTAAAGTTAATTGCACCGTAAACAGTCCCTTATCAGCGCTGATGTCGAGAAAATGTTTATTAGGATACAAATGCTGGAGCCGTTGCTTCGCATTAGGTATGCCAATACCGGTGCGTTCTGTGTTCCGTTTTGTTTCAAATAATTTATTCTGGCAAAAGAAAGTGATATTATGTTCGTCGGCGGATAGCTTGATAATGATAGCAGAAGGCTCATGACTGCTGATGCCATACTTAAATACATTCTCCGTAAACGTCATCAGGATAAGCGGGGCGATCTTTTTATCTGCAGTATTGCCGGTAATAGAAAGATTCACATTCATTTTATCGCCCAGCCGCATCCGCTGCAGGTCGATAAAATCCTTCATGCACCCGATCTCACTGTCCAGCGGTACAAAGTCTTCATTGATCTCATCCGTTACATACCGCATGATGTTGGAAAGCTTCATGATGCTGGGTGCGGTGTTCTCACTTTTGGTAACGGCCAGCGAGTAAATATTATTGAGGGTGTTGAATAAAAAATGAGGGTTCACCTGCGATTTCAAAAAGGATAATTCGGCATTGGCCTTGTCAGCCTCGGCCTGTGTGGCCCGCTGCTCGGTCAGCCGCCACTGCCGGATGACAGGGATAGCGGTGCTCAGCGACCAGATGGTTATAAACAGGATGATGCTGTTGATGTCCATGCGTTTGCGGGGACCATTATTGTTGGGCGGTGGCGGCGGTCTGTTCTCCACTCTTTCCATATGGGGAGCTTGCCCGGGAGGCGGACTGAGAGAAATGAGCCGGTCAAATGGCTTAATGAAAAAGACGGCAACAAATAAGGAGAAGATGATCAAAAAATAAAGAAGGTATTTCTTCTTCAGGTAAAGCTGTGGTATTAAAATAAAATAATTGAAATAAAAGAGGAACAGGTAAACAAAATAGAAAATAAGGAAAGGCGGGGCCAGCAGTTTAGAAAAAATACTGTTGCCTGGTTCCGGTGAGTTGGAAAGAAACCCCACGATCAGGCTAAAGAAAAATAACCAGCCTGCCAGGTGGCCAAGTGTACTGATTAGTTTGGTTCGCATATATTACAAAGGAAGTTACATAAAAGTTAATCGTTTCAGTGTGCCGGTAATAGGGCGGAATGTCCGGACGAATAGTTTTCGCTGAGGCGCCAAGCCGCAAAGGTGTAAAGACTATCCGCAAATGCTGAGCAGGATTACCGGACGATGAAATGAGTGACACAACAGGTGATGATAGTAGCACTGCTGCTGGCTAAAAAATAATTCTCCACTCCCCTGTTGATAACTCTTCTTGTTAATAAAACGGCCCGGCTTACATTTGCATTGATTTGGTTTCCGGCTCAATAACCGGAATTAAAAGGGAAGTCAGTCAAAATCTGACGCTATCCCCGTAGCTGTAAGACCAGCAAGTAGGGAATGGCATGTAGGAAGTGGGGTTGCCCCACTCACTACTAGCTATACCCCTCGCAAAAAGTTGAATCTGCATACCACTGTTGATTAAATTAACGGGAAGGTGTTCAACAAAAGGTTAAGCCAGAAGACCTGCCACATCAAGCAAACAAATTTCAGCTTTCGGGTGAAAGGCATGAGATGTAAAAGTCGCAGGACGTTTATATTTCTATCACTTTTTGTTTCCGGAAGCAGTCACACAAAAAATTCATGTAAATGAACAAACATTTTTTTGTAGTGGCTGCTGGTGTTATCGGCAGTCTGCTATGTACAACAACTTATGCGCAGGACAGTTCAGGTGTATCCCTTGATGAAGTGGTGATCACCGCCAACAAGTATCCCAACAAAACATCACTGACAGGGAAAGTGGTCACCATCATTACCCGTGAGCAATTAGAAAAAAGCGGCGGTAAAGATCTGTCTCAACTGCTGACAGAACAGACCGGCATGTATATTGTCGGCGCCAACAGTAATCCCGGCAAGGATAAAAATATTTATCTCCGCGGCGCCCGGGTAGATCATACGCTTATCACTATTGATGGAGTGCCCGTGTATGACCCTTCAGGGATTGGAGGTAATTTTGATATCCGCAACCTGGCATTGAGTAACATTGAACGTATTGAGATACTAAAAGGCAGCCAGTCCACTTTATATGGCAGCGATGCCATTGCCGGTGGCATCAATATCATTACCCGGAAACCTGCCGGTAAAGCAATTGCCGGAAATGCGTTGCTCAGTTATGGAAGTTATGGCACCGTAAAAGCCAATGCAGGCATCAACGGAAGATCAGGCAAAGTGGATTACAATGCCGGTTATTCTTTTCATAACAGCAAAGGAATAAATGAGACCGTGAACAAAGCCAATGCACCCGTGACCGATAAGGATGGCTTTACACAAAACAGTTTTCAGCTGGGGTTGGGTATTAAGCCAACCGATAAAATTTATATACAGCCTTTCTTTCGTTATGGCAACATCAACGGCGATATTGACCAGGGAGCTTTCACCGATGAACTGGATTATACCTACAAACAAAAAAGCTGGCAGGCCGGTGTAAGAAATGAACTGACATTCGGCAAAAGCAAACTGGTGTTGCTTTACAATTATAATAATATCGACAGAACATATACGGACGATTCCGTAAAAAGCCGAAATGGTTTTGATACCTATGCAAAAGGCACCTATGCCGGCCAGGAACACTTTTTGGATGCCTACCTGTTTGCTCCGTTAAACGAGCAGCTGAAATTAACAGCAGGAGCAGATTATCGCCATGGTGTTAGCGACCAGGAATATTTCTCCGTGGGCTTCTTCGGTCCTTATACTTCAAAATACGCTTCCGACAGCCTGAATCAAAACCAGGTGGGCGCCTATGCTGCATTGAACTGGAATACAAAAACAGGTTTCAATCTTGAAGTGGGCAGCCGGATCAATTTTCATTCCGCTTATGGAAATCATGTGGTCTATAATATCAATCCTTCTTATCTTATCAATAAGAAGGTGAAAGTATTTGCCAATATATCTTCCGGCTACAGAACGCCGTCATTGTACCAATTGTACTCAGAATATGGCAATGAAAACCTGGAACCTGAAGCTGCATCCACTGGTGAGGCGGGTGTGCAATACATTTCATCAACAAGAAAATTCACCGGGAGG
>CAYUCU010000230.1:0-5888 GCA_964443345.1 uncultured Chitinophaga sp. | reverse complement strand
CCCATTTCAGGGAACCGTCGATTTTCGTTCCCTCTTCACTGGCGAGGATGACAAGACGGCGGGCAATAAATTTTACATCCTCACCGCCTTCTATCATCCTGGCCAGCCAGTATACCGCCGCATTCGGGTCACTGCCCCGGATTGATTTTATAAAAGCAGAGATGATATCATAATGCTGCTCGCCGGACTTGTCATAGAGAGCAATTCTTTTTTGTGCCACTTCCATTACATACTTGTCGGTAACCACTACTTCCGGTCCGGAGGCATCACAAACGATCTCCAGCAGGTTAAGTAATTTTCTGCCATCGCCACCGGCAATATTTAATAACGCTGCAGTTTCTTTAAGTTCGATCTTTTTCTGTTTCAGAAACTCATCTTTTTCAATGGCAGTGTGTAAAAGGCGGATGAGCTGGGTATCATCCAATGGTTTCAGCACATACACGAGGCAGCGGCTGAGCAAGGCGCTGTTTACTTCAAAAGAAGGATTTTCTGTTGTGGCGCCTATAAGGGTGATGATCCCTTTTTCCACAGCGCCGAGCAGTGCATCCTGCTGTCCCTTATTGAACCGGTGTATCTCATCTATAAATAATACAGGGCTGTTTTGTGTTTTAGCGGTTTCTATAATTTCTCTAACTTCTTTTACTCCGGCACTTACGGCACTAAGCTGAAAAAAAGGAACCTTTAAAGTATGTGCTATGATATTAGCAATGGTCGTCTTTCCCGTTCCGGGAGGTCCCCAGAAAATAATGGAGGGCACTTTTCCATTTTCAATAGCGGTTCTTAAAATGCTTCCTTTACCTGCCAGGTGTTCCTGCCCCTGCAAATCGTCCAGCTTTTGGGGACGTATACGTTCTGCTAATGGCACACTTTGGTTCATGCATTGAAAATAATGAAAAGCACCTTGCCTTGGCAGGGTGTTTAAAAAAAACAACCCCTTGAAAGGGGTCGTTTTGGTTATCTGCTTATAACCATCTTGAGCATGAAAATTAAAATTAGCCAGCGGGGTGCATTTTGAGGGACCCCATTTAGTATTCGCTTGATTTTCTGAGTATCCGCTATGTTACATTAGTAAAAAAACTAATTTAAGCCCCGGATTGGGTTCAAAGCAAGCATTTTTATACTCGGTTGCCGGAAGATCTGTTCAGGATACCTGTAAGTATGCAATAAATAAAAGGACCTTATCCGGTCCATTTAAAAGAAAATTGAAACAGTAGTTTGTACCAGGAGAAACTAAAAACCGGAAATGTAGCCTTGTGGTTTTTATTTCAGTAGTGTGATTTTCACAATGGTGCCGTTGCCTTTTTCTGAACTTATTTTGAGAGTCCCGCTGCTGGCTTTAACCAGTTCAATAATGACTTTATAGCCCAGTCCCCACCCGGATTCTGTATCAAGGCCAATAGAAGGACTTACGGCTTTCATATTATTCAGGTTCTCGGCTATTTGCGGGTCCATGCCCATACCGGTGTCTGTTACTTCAATGATCATCTGTTCATTTCTTTGATCGCATTTTACCCGGATGACCCCTCCGGCAGTGAATTTATTGGCATTCATTACCAGGTTGTGGATGATGATACGAAAGGCATGGGGATTATAATAAAAACGGAGGTTGGGTTCTATCCTGGTATCCAGTTTATTATTTTTTGCATTCAGTAATTTAACATGCAGTGGAATGATCTCCTGTAAGGAACTCAATACTTCGAAATCTGTAGCATCGATCTTAAAGGAATTTTCCTGCAATTTTATCCACTGAATAATGCTCTGCCCCAGGTACATGAGCCCGGTGGATGTGGTATTTATCTCAGCAGTGGTTTCATCCCTTAATTCTGTACTGAGTTTGTCTTTATATACTGCCAGTTGTCTTGCTGTTTTGGCAATGAACTGCAGGGGTACCATTACATCGTGGCCAATGATCCGGATGAGTTTTTTCTGGAATTCACTTTTCTCCCGGATGATACTCATCATAGCGGTCACTTCATTTAAGGTTTCCTCCAGTCTTGTATTCTTTTCTTCCAGCAACTCTGTTTTTTCTTTTACTTTTTTCTCCAGTTGTATGTTTTTCTTCCGTGTCTGGTAGCTGCGGAAATAGGATGCCAGGAAGATCAGCCCGGTAATAGCGAGGATCACTAATACCCAGAACCCGGCCTTTTCATAATAACGTTTCTCCACATAGAATCTGAAACTGGAGAGGCTTCTTTCTTTTCCTTCCAGGTCGTACAGCACTTTTATTTGTATGGAATGATTTCCACCGTTTAGTTCTGTAAGTACAATAGTATTGGTGGCAGATTCTGCCCGCAGCCATTCTGAAGAATTGTCGAGACGGTAAAGAATATTGCCGGAATAAATCTCGGACCATTGTGCAAAATTCAATTGCCAGGTGAGTGTACGTTCATTGGCCTGCAACCGGATATCATTTGTATAGGGATGAATCTTACTCCTGCTGCTGACACTTTCAATATAAACGGGGTATTTTTTTTCGGATTGGAAACTGGAAACAAATACCCGGACCAGGCCATTTAAGGAAGGGAAGAGAATATCTCCATTGGGCAACCGGTTGAAGGCAGGAATACAACCCCCGTTAAACTCAATCCCTTTTAGTCCATTGCGGATGGTGTAGTACTCGTACAACAGGGTGTTATTGCCGGGGTTCTTACATAATTCGACCAAATGGGATTCATTTGTTCTGAATAATCCTTTGTTAGTAGGAATAAGCAGGTTGCCCATGCCATCTGTTGCGAAGGTGTGCGGGTATAAAAGATAATTTCGGGAATCCATCGGGCCGGTATAAAATTTACCCGCATTGATATCTAAAAGAAAATAACCAAGCCCATAGGTGGATATCCAGCAAAAATCAGTGTTATGTAAGATCGTGCTTCGTAATGGGATATTGGGAAGGCTGGCTACTTTTTTAAGAACAAAAGTTGCCGTGTCCAGTGAAAAAAAATGATTGTCCACCGAGAGCAGGAACAGTGTTTTTGAAAGCGGGCCAATAACATTCAGGTTGATCAGGTCTGGTTTCTTTAAGGAATCGGGCAACCACGAAAGGTCCGATACTTTATGAACTGTATCACCGGAACAATAACCAAACGAATTTTTGGAACAAGCCCATACGGTCTTGCCAGCTCCCTTTTCCTGTGAAAAATGAAAAAGTTCTTTAGTATCCAGCCTTTTAAGAACAAAGCGCCGGTCATCGGTAAAATCTGTTTTGAGATTAAACCGATCAGACGGATTTATCCGCCATAAAAAAGACCGGTCAGTGATTTTATAATTGGTGGAGTAATGGAGGTTCAGGCTTGCCGGCCGCTCAAAATTGGCATCACGAAGGGAAGCTAGTTTTTTAAAAGCAGATTCGTTTTGATTCGGGGGTTGTTCAAACGTTCCGTCATCCAGGTTAAATAGTATTCCCTCATTGGTAAGGGCATATTTATTGTCGGAGAAAAGAAGGGTGGAATAAACATTATTAAAACCATGGCTGATGGTCTCGATATTTAATTTCCTGTGTATATATTCCTCTGGTATGTAGTAGGTGTAAAAATTTGATTTAGTGAAAACATACAGGCCATTTGTGGCAGTGCCAAAATAAATTTCCTTGTTATTGGGGTTTATTGTGATCGCTGTAATATCAGGGATCTTGGCGGGGATGATGGCAAACAGCTGTGCCGAAACTTTACCGGAAATCACTTGCAGTTTGAACAGGCTGTCTCCCTTCATCAGCAGCGGTGTCTCTGAATGGCTGGATAAAAAAAGTTTGATTCCCGGAGAATAAAAGACCGGATCTACCTCTAACTTAGTTACTTTAAAGGGAGACTGTTTGATTTGATAAGCGCTGCCATTTACTGTTAAAGCATATAAATTATTGGACGACTCAAAGAAAGAAAGTTGTTTGATCCCTTTTTCCAGGTATTGGTGAGTTATCTTACCACCGGCGACATAATAAATGCCCGGGTCTCCACCAATAATATAATCGGTGTTATTAACCCAGTACACTTTTCGGTTGGCAAAAGGAAAAGCATTGATCAGCGCCGTATCATTAATGGTTGAGTGGCTGCCCGGTGCATTTTTATCATTGCAATTATAGAACGACAAAATGAATTGACGGTCTTCTACGGGTAAACGGGCCCCTTTTGGTACAGGCGCATCGTCAGTGATCAGAAATTCTGTGGCACTTCTGGACAATGCAAGTATTCTCCCGCTTACAGTTTTGGTAAACCGGTAAAAACGGGGCGATAGTATATCCTTCAGATTGTGATTGTCGAATGTGTAGCATCTTTTTCCATTATACCGGATAAGGCCACCTTCTGAGGTCATCCAGAGAAACCCCGTTTTCTTATCGAAGTAAAGATCCAGAACAGAGTTTTGAGGCAGATCCCCCTTGTTGGCATCCAGTCTTTCTTTTAAGATCCATTCCTGCGGTGGTTGTGCATTTCCGGAATGTTGAAGGAAAAGTAGCAGACAGCAGATCAGAAAAAACTGCCTGTTCTTGCTATATAGTTTTGTTGCGGGTTGCAAAAAAGCTAAAACAATACGGAGTAAGATATTGAAAAAAGAATATTTCAATTTTAGGTATAAGGAGTTTTCATTCAGAAGACCTGGTGGCAGGATTTACTACCTAAATATACAAAGCATAATTAGTACAGCAATATTTATAAACTTGAAATTTAAAAAGAAAGGAAGAATAATATTTGAAATACGTCCCATCATGTCGCCAGGGGAATAACTATTTATAGTAAAAAAATGATTGTGGCCGGAATCAGCCAGCAAGGGTGCTGGAAACGATGCCACAAAGAACCTGTAGTGTCTATTCGTGAAGCGCAATTTTAACGGAAGTACCTTTGCCCTGCGAGGAGATTATTTCCAATGTGCCCTGGCTTGCTTTTACCAGGTCAAAGATCACTTTGTATCCAAGACCCCAACCTCCTTCACTATCTGTGCCCATTACAGAGCCAACAGCTTTGAAGTGATTAAGACTTTCCACCACTTCGGGTTCCATTCCAACACCTGTATCTGTTACTTCGATCAGCATCCAGCCTGTGGCGATATCGCATTTTACAGTAATGGTGCCATTGGCAGTAAATTTATTGGCATTCATTACCAGGTTGTGAATAATGATACGCAATGCTACCGGATCATAATTAAATACCAGTCCCGGGCTGATCTGTATGTCCAGAACATTGTTCTTGGCATGGAGGAGCCGGGTGTGCAGTGGAATAAGCTGCTGAAGCGATTTCAGCACATCAAATTCCGAGGCGTCTATCCTGAAAGAATTTTCCTGGAGCTTTATCCATTGAATAATGCTTTGCCCCAGGTACATCAGCCCCGTGGAAGTGTTATTTATTTCCTGGGTGGTCTCATCTCGTAATTCAGGACTAATGGTGTCTTTATATAATGAAAGCTGCTTTGTGGTTTTTGCGATATACTGAAGCGGCACCATTACATCATGGCCAATAATGCGGATCATTTTTTTCTGGAACTCATTTTTTTCTTTTATGTCTGCCATCATGCTGTTCAGTTCAGCCAGCGTTTCTTCCAGTGTGGTATTCTTTTCCTCCAGCAGCGCTGTTTTCTCTTCCAGCTGTTCTGTTTTTTCATGCACCTTGTTTTTCAGCAGTATGTTCTTCTGTTTTATCTGGTAGTTCCTGATGTAAGAGGCAAGAGTAGTGATACCAAGGAGTGCCAAAATGAGGAGTATCCAAAACCAGCTCTTTTCATAATAGCGCTTTCCCACCGAAAAGTGAAATGCAGACAAGCTGATCTCTTGCTGGTCCAAATCAAACAAAACTTTTACTTCAAGAGTATGGCGTCCCCCGCTAAGTTCTGTAAGGGTGATCAGGTTGGCGGGCGACTCTGCCGGGAGCCATGCTGAATTATCGAGCCGGTAAAAGATATGGCCG
>CAYUCU010000229.1:0-5891 GCA_964443345.1 uncultured Chitinophaga sp. | reverse complement strand
GAAGTGTATGTTTGAGTGCCACCTGCAGCGGTGGAGGATAATTGTAACCTTCCAAACACCCTGTTCAATGAAGTGGCAATAGTATAACTGCCGCCGCCAGGAATATCAAAAACAAAACTTCCTGTTTCCGTACCACTGATCTTTGCCAGCCTGATATTCCAGCCGGCATGACCGCTGCGGGTACGATGAATATATTCCCCGCCATTATTGATGCGAAAAGAATCTGCAATGGTGAAATTGGTACCGGAAGATACTCCGGCATTATTAATGAAAGAACCGCCGTTGTTGATAGTTACGGTATAGCCTGTGCCGGTAGTTACAAAAGCATCTGTCGTAATAGTATTGGTGGCAGGCAGTAACAGGCTGATACTTCCCGAGGAGGGAGTAATGGTAAGGGAAATAATGGTGACAGCGGTGTTGGGCAGGGTTACAGTATAATTACCTGCAAGCGAACTGTTGTCCAGCAGCACATCATCGGCAGGACCGGGCACCACATCACCTGTCCAGTTGGCGGCGGTGTTCCATTGGCCATCTCCGCCTCCGCCATCCCAGGTGATAACAGTTGCATTACAAAGAAGCGCCGGGAGCAAGTAACAAAAAATTAATACAGACCTTTTCATAATCACTATTTTTTAGTGGAAGGTCCAGGTGTGCTGACAAAGGGGGTTTCCGGGGATGGTGGATCGGAAGCAAAATAGGATTTCCCGGCAAACTGGCAAAAAAGATCAGGTTAAGGGCATTTGAACAATAGCGGTCTGCCCGGCAAAACCTGTGGGTATTTTTACTGGTTTAATACTATGTTGAAGCCATTTTCTCCCTATTTTTGAAATCTCCCGATCCCCTTAGAAATTTCCTGTAGTTCCAATCCTGTTTAAGCCAACGCAAACTTAATTATCTATAAATGGGGACTATGAGGAAGTTTTACTTGTTTGTAATACTGTGTTTTTTAAGTATTGGGGTTTGGGGTCAATTTTCCCTTACAGTTACAACGTATTCTCAGGATTTTAATGGACTTGGTACAGCAACTTCTTCTCCGGCAGGAGGTGATTTAAATGTTGTTAGCCCGACCTTAAACGGATGGTTTTTTTCTGAATCGCTTGCAAATGCTAATACTACAATAACCGTTGGTACAGGTTCAAGTACAACTGGTGATACTTATAATTTTGGATTGCTGGCAAATGCCGACAGAACTTTAGGCGGGCTTCAATCAGGTTCACTTAACCCGACTTTTGGATTTTACTTTACTAATAATACCAGTATTACCATTACGGCTTTGGCCATTAGTTATACAGGTAAAACATGGAGGGTTGGAACAGCTACGAGAGTTGACAGACTGGATTTTCAATACAGTGCAAATGCAACAAGTTTGACAACCGGAACCTGGACTGATTTTGATGTACTTGATTATGCCAACCCGGGGCAAGCTACGGGAAGCGGAAGTATCCAGCATTCTGCAACAATAACAAATACATTAACAGGCATCAGTATTCCAATCGGGTCCACTTTTTTCATAAGATTTACTGATCTTAACGCCTCCGGAGCTGATGATGGTATGGGAATAGATGACCTTAGTTTTACGGCTTCTGCACCAACTGCGACTAATTATTACTCAAAAGCCGCAGGTAGCCTTGCTGCTGTTGCAACATGGGGAACGAATACCGATGGGACAGGTACACAGCCAACGGATTTTATTACGGCTTTCCAAACGTTCAATGTAGTAAATAGAGTGTCCACTACGTTAGATGCCAACTGGACCGTATCAGGTGCCGGTTCAAAAGTTGTTACCGGAGATGGTGTAACAGGAACTGAATTGATCATCCCCAACACATTCACCTTAACTGGTACTGTGGATGTAACCAACCTGTCCACGCTAAGATTAGAAAATAGTACACTGCCCACATTTGGTACTATCGCTACCGGTAGTACAGTCAACTATGCACAAACAGCAAGTCCTTATGTTGTAGCAACTGGTTTGACCTACCATAACCTGAGTTTAACCAATGGTACTAAAACATTTGCCAGCGGTTCAGTAGTAGTAAACGGGAACCTGGTGATAGATGGTGTAACTGATTTTAACGGTGCAGCCACTCCTTTCACGACAGTCAATGTGGCCGGTAATTTCACATTGCAAAACAGCGCCACATTCCATCCCACACCTGCGGGTGATGGCAACAGGATCACTTTAAACTGTACCGGTTCGGGCACACAAACATTCAGTGGGGGAGATTTTTTATTGTTCCGGTTACAAACATTGGTAGCACCGGTAGGTACCATCAATATTTCTTTAGGTGCCGGTTCTGATATGCAGTTGGCTAATACTGCGGGAGGCGGATTGAACCTGGTGCAAACAACTCATACACTTTCTCTCAACGGCAATACATTAACCATGTATGGGGCTGCCATATTTTCAGGTTCACACATTGGTACAATTACAGGAAGCAATACTTCCAGCCTGGTCATCAATAAAACAGCCGGTACAGGAAATATCGGATCAACAGGCTTCACCACCGGTGCACAATTACTCGATGATTTTTCTTACAATGTTTCATCCGGTACTAATACAACTCTTACACTTACCACACCATTAACAGTTTCCGGCGACCTGACTATGACGGCAGGCCTGATTGATATAGGTGCCAATGATCTGACTGTAGCCGGAACTTCAACAGGACTTGCAACCTCTTATGTTAAAACAAGCAGCACAGGCTCATTTATTTTAAGCAACGTAAGTAATACCCGCACTGCACCAATCGGTAACAGCACCTACAACCCGCTTGTGATCACAAACGCCAGCGGTCATAGCTGGACATTAAGGGTGGAAGATATATTGACAGTGGATGACCCTTTCTTTGCTTCCAATGTATTGAAAGCCGTACAAAGAGAATGGCATATAACCCCATCCGTAAATCCACCAGTATCTGGTGCCGATATTATCTTTCAATGGGACGACAGCGATCCTGCACAAATAGGTACTTCGTATAATCCAGCCGAGAATGTGCAGGTATGGCATGAGATCGTAAACGGCAGCCCGTATGGGAATGACTGGGTGGCGGCCGGAGTGTCACAAATAGCAACCGGGGCACCTGGTCCGGGTGTAAGAACAGCCACTATTACCGGGTGGAACTGGTATTCACCATTCGCCGTTTCCAATATCAGCGGCCCATTACCCATCAAACTCATCAGTTTTAATGCTGTTAAAATAAATGACGGTTTGGCGAAACTGAACTGGGAGCTGGCTGTTTGCTGTTCTCCTGATTCACGGTTTGAAGTGGAGCGGTCATCAGATGCCCGCAACTTTACTGCCTTTGCTTCAGTGTCTGGCAGTGCTACTAACCGTTTCTACCTGTATAATGATTCCAGGCTGGGTAAAGGCATTACCTATTACCGCCTGAAGATGACGGATGAGGAAGGCAAAGTGAGTTACAGTAAAATAGTGGCCATCGTAAATGATAACAGCGGATTGGTGATCACCAATGTGGCACCCAACCCGGTCAGCAACAAGGCCTTGCTTACGCTTAGTGCGGGCAAACCCGGTACGGTGTCTTTTGAAATATATAACCTGGCAGGTGCAGTGGTAAAAAGATGGACGGGCAGCGTAACAGAGGGAACGAATATCATACCGGTGCAAGTGGATGAGCTCGCAGCAGGGGTGTACCAGGTGCAGGCAACAGGACAAAATGCGAAAGCATTGGTGCGGTTCATAAAGTATTAAGCGGGGAAAATCGTTGACCTCAGTCTATATTTTCCGCTAAGGAGATCATAAATTGGGCAATGGGGAGAAAGATTCTATTTTTATAAGACCATTCCTTTTCCGGACGAGATCACCAACCATCCACTTCCACAAAGAGTCTGTAGCTTGCTGCTGCACCATGCAGTAGCAGTTATGCCTGTTTGGGACCCGGATACATAAACTCCCTGTGAAAAGAACGATCTGTAAAGAGAATAACCATAGCGGGAATGTGAGTAAAATCAGTGCAACTATTTTATTCATATTTACTTAATAAACGACCTTCGGCGTTGGTGATGTGACATTGTACCTTCGCCGTTGGTTTTGAATCCACTCCTTTGTAATACTGCATTTTTGAGCTATTCCTGTTTACAGGTATTATTAATTCTATCTTTTTTAAAACTAAAAAATCTCTTATGAGAAAAGTTTACTTGTTAGCGGTAACTCTGTTTGCCGTAAATGTGGCGATGTGGGCACAAACTAATCCAACCCCTCAAGCCTTACCTTACACACAGGATTTTAGCACCTTGCTCCATACTTCAACTACCTACCCGGCTGGCTGGCAGGGCTGGACCATTTCCACAGCACCTGGGGCAACTTATGGTACTGTAGCGCCAACAGCAGACCGGGCATTAACAGCAAGTTCAACTGCTAGCACAAATACCGGGAATGTGCACAACTATAACGGTAAGATCGGCTATTTAAATTCAGGTAGCCTAGACTTGACTGTTGCACTCGCAATTAATACCACCAGTTTATCAAGTATTCAGGTTGTCTATGATGTTATGACCATCAGGAATCCACATGATGGCGGGGCCAACACAAGAATAAATGAAGTGTCATTACAATACCGGGTAGGTACAGCCGGAGCATTTACCACTATTGCAGGATTTGAATATCAGAATAATACCACTACCCAAACAACAGCAGTTACAACACCACAAAACCTGCAAACCAAGACCATTACACTTCCAGCTGTTTGTGATAATCAGCCAGTTGTTCAATTAAGATGGGCATCAAGGCAGGTAAGTGGAGGTGGAGCCCGTCCAAGTTTTGCATTTGATAACCTTTCAGTTTCTGGAAGTCCATTATCAGGGAATTCTACTAACTCAAATATCATTGCTAATGGTTCTTTTGCGGCTCCAACTAATATAGGCTACGCTGCCTTCCAGGCAACGGATATTACCGATGTGAATAGTGTGGAAGTGGCACAATTTACTATTCAGGATGGCGGTGGCGCTGCTGATGCAGATGCAGTGGCTACGATACTTACAAACTTAACCATGAGCCTTACGAATAGCGCCAACATTCGTCGGGTGGCTTTATACGATGGTACTACTGAATTGGGTGAGGTGGCCGGTGGAGCAACGGTATCGTTTTCAGGGTTGACTCTGACTGCACCTGATGATGGAAGTAAAACATTCTCGGTTAGGGTAACTTTTAATGCTACAGTAACTGATAACCAGCAATTCCTTTTCACCATTACCAGTGCAACGGCTGATCCGGCAGGATCCGGTTTCCCATTGGCTAATGCGGGTGGTGCTGCTTCGTCAGTAGCGGGGGATGATAATCGTATAGAAGTTATAACAGACCGGTTAGCATTTGTTCAGAATACCACTTCTCCAACAGGTACCAACGCTGCAATGGCACCGGCCCCGACCGTAAGTGCTGATGATATAAATGCTAACCGTGACCTTGACTTTGTAGGAAATATTGATATCACATCAACCGGGACATTGCTTGTTACTCCTGTAACGGTTGCAGCAACTGCAGGCTTTGCCTCCTTTGCAGCAATTACTCATACGGTAAGCGGTACAGGATTGCAGTTAACTGCTGCTGCCAGCGGATTGACCAGTGCAACAAGTAACCTGTTTGATATACAAACACCTTCATCTGCCACAGATTATTTCCGTTCTGTGGGTACTGGCAACTGGGGTACTGCTGCTACCTGGGAGTCATCTGCAGATAATATCGTTTGGATCCCTGCTACACTGGTGCCTGATGCAAATGCTAATGTCATTACGGTTCGTACCGGGCATATTGTAACCGTTGCTGCTGCAGCCGGAGGTGATCAAATTGTGGTTGAGTCCGGTGCTACATTAACGCTGAATGCTGCATTTACCCTGGCTGATGGCTCAGGTGCAGACTTAACAGTTAATGGCAC
>CAYUCU010000228.1:0-5916 GCA_964443345.1 uncultured Chitinophaga sp. | reverse complement strand
CCGACGAAGCCAGATGGCAAACCAAAAGAGTTATCTAAAAAAAAACCCGCCATTGCTAAAGCTTTGGCGGGCGAAGTCGGGACGACTAGATTCGAACTAGCGACCCCTTGCACCCCATGCAAGTGCGCTACCGGGCTGCGCTACGTCCCGAACTATTGGGGCAGCAAATGTAGCATTTCGGAGGCACATCCGGAAACCCTTTCTCCATTAGTTCTTTAATGAATCTTTTGCCGGCTTCTTATTCCGGTTAAAAATATCTTTTATTGTTTGTTTGATACCAGGCTCTGTTTTTTTGGGAGTGCTGTCCGGCGGGTTATTTTTAGGGACTGTGGTGTCTTTTCCAAAAACCTGCTCTTTCAATTTGTCTTTTAATTTATCAGTGATCTTTTCTTTTACGGCCTGCAATGAATCTTTTGCTTTTTGTTTGGCGCTGTCAATTTTTGCCTGCACAAAATCTTTTGCCTGCTCTTCGATCTGTTTGATAGCATCACCAGCCACTTCTTTCAGGTTGATACCGATTGAAGGGTTATCAATACTACCCGTCATTTTAATATTCAGGTTGATGGTCTCACTAAGTTTTAATGGAATGCCTTTGCTGGCGGCCTGGGCCACTAAGCCATTGACCAGGTCATTTCCTTTGGTTCCCATTACACTTCGTGGCAATTTCATTTGAATACCATAATCTATTGATTGGTCCAAACCATGAAATCCGCCGATCTGCATTTCAATATTGTCAATCTTTATTGTGAACGGCTTTATCAGTACCCGGCCGTTAGCAAATTCAAAATAGTTTTTTATATCTTTTACGCTGATGGATTTTAACCGTTCAATTTGTAATACGGCCGCCAGTTTTTCAAGCGGGGCAAATTTCTTCAGCACCCCCTCGATCAATAGCAAGTTGCCTTTACCACTCAGGCTGTTTAGTTTAGGCATCATGTTGCCATACAGGTTACCCGTGAGTGATAGCTGTGAGTTTAGTTTGCCCGCCAGGAATTTTCCGATCGGCATCAGGAACCGGATCGTATTGTAAGAGAGAAATGCTTTTTGTACATCCATATCTTTAATATCATAACTCAACCCGATGTCCGGCTCTTTTTTATTGAGCCTGGTGGAGTAGGAGCCATTCAATGTCACATTCCCGTCCAATACGGCTGTCTTTACATTTTGCAGGGTCACCTTTTCATCGTTCAATAGTAAAATGCCATTGACATTGTTATAGTCTACCTTATCATACTTTACTTGTCCGGCAGTAGCATCTATGGTAAAGTTTACATCAGGCGGTACCAGGAACGGGCTATTGGAATTATTGCTGGCGGTAGGAGTGGCGGAAGTGGAAACCGTTGCCGGAGTTCCCATCCAGTCATTCAGATTCATTTTATCTGCATTTACTTTCAGATTGCCAGTCAATGGGTCACCCTGCATAGCATAGCCAACGAGATTGTTCAATACACCGGTAGCAGTAAAGTTTGTATTCAGGTAATTACCATTCAGGCTGCTGAGTGTTACACTTTTCTGATTGAAAGCTAACTGGCTGTTGGAAATAGTGATCCCGGTAGGATAAGCGGCCGATTTGTATTTAAGATTAGTAAGCCCGGCGGTGCCTGTCAATAACACTTTATCATACTGTTTCTGATCAATAGCTGTCTTATTTCCAGTAAAACCAATGTCAGCGTTCAGAAGGCCGCTGATACTTGTGCCAGGCTCTAATTTTGTAAATTGTTTTATATTATCCAGTGTGAACCTTCCTTTGGCATGGCCTGAAAAATCTATGGTAGAAACCGGGTTACGTAACTGAAGTGAAAAATCTACCGGGTCATTACCAACTTCAATATGGCCAGCAGAAACATTGATCACTGTTTTATCTGCAATGCCGCCGCTGTTTTCAAGGGTGGCTTTTATATTTCCATTCTTAATAGGTTGTGGAAAGCTGTTGTCAGAATAATAAAGCTTCCGGATATCAAAAAAACCACCGGCAGTAAAAGAACCGGATTGTTGTTGCAGGGCTTTCAGAGGCCCTTTTACAAAAGCATCCGCCCATACCAACCCTGATAGTTTTGTTCCGGCAGACAGTTTGATGAACTTGGATAACTGCGACAGATCTACCTTGCCTTTTGCTGCGGCATCAATTAATTGAATCGTTGCCGGGTTTTTATAAACAAAACGAAAATCAAAAGGCTCATTATCCATTTCCAGGTGTCCTTTTGGTATATCTATGATCGCATTATCAGGTTTGCCATCCACATTGCTGGCATGTAATAATAGCTGGATATTCTTTACCGGTTTGGGCAGGTCAGGATATTGAAATGAACCGTCTTTTACTTCAAGGTTTACATCGTAGGCCGGCATTTGCTGAGGGGTGTAGGTCCCTTTTACAAACCCGTTGAACATGGCTTTGCCACTTGTTTTTATTGTAGCGAAATCATTTTTATATACAGCCGGGACCATAGACAGAATATCTTTGAAATCGTTAGAAGGCGATTTGAATTTTACATCCATATTGAAGGTAGTGGCATTCACCATCTGGATAAAACCATCTGCAGACAGTTTCAGGTTGTTCAAAACAATATCATCGGTTTTGAATGTATAGGTATTGGTCTTGTTATCAATTTTTATATCTGTTTCTATATCAGTTTTTGTATTCACCAGGTAGGGGATGCCGTCTTGTGTAAAGCTGGCTGATTCTGCATTGGTGATAGTGGAAAGAGTGAAGACATCGGCTGTAAGGTCGCCGCTACCGGTATGGTCAAGGCCTTTTATCTCAGTAAATGTATGGGCCTGTTCGTCCCGGAATAACAGGTAGCCATTGTTGATGGAATACTTTTTCAATGTCATTTTAAAAGCAGAGGCCGATGTGTCGGTAGTAGTGCTGGTATCACTGCTTGCTTTGGCAATATCCCAGTTTAATTTTCCTTCTTTAGTAATAAGTACATGAATGCGTGGAGATTCAAGCGTAATGCCAGATACTTTAATGTCCTTTCCTTTTAGTACGCTGAATAATCCTGCAGAGAAGTCCAGTTTTTCCGTGGCAATAAGTGTATCACCGGCAAATTCATTGGTTCCGATAATGGTCAGGTCTTTAATGATAATGCCTACCCGGGGGAAATGACGGAACAGGGAAAGTTTGACGTCGGAAAAATCAACTTTAGCATCAATACTTTTATTGATCTCTTTTTTTACCAATGCCTGAATTTGTTTTTTGAATACAACCGGGATCGTAAAAGCCAGTGCCACCAGGACAAGTAAGCTGATACCAATGATTTTTAATACTTTTTTCATAATGTGTTGGCTTGTACTATTATGAGGGCAGGAAGACAAAAATAAAGCCAAAAGCCCGGGAATCGCAGTTATCCCGTTTATTCAGGCTGTCCGGGTTACATTTTCAGAAGCAGTAGTTGTTAATGATCATTCAGTGGCAATCCTCTTTTCTGCCATTCGATCCAGTTGATATATTCAGGCGCCACACGGTGCTCTTCCATTGTTATACAATCATCTACCGGGCAAACCAGTTTGCAAAGGTTACAACCCACACATTCTTCATCAATAATGGAGTACTTGTTGTAAGGTTTTCCGTATTCCAGTTTGATGGATTGATGCGAGGTATCCTCACAGGCAATATAGCAAAGGCCGCAATGGATACATTTATCCTGGTTGATCTTAGCAATATGATGATAATTAATGTCCAGATCTTCCCAATGGGTGATCGTATCCACCGACTTACCGATAAAATCATCCAGCGTCTTAAATCCTTTTTCATCCATCCAGTTGTTCAATCCATCACACATATCTTCTACTATCCGGAAGCCATGTTTCATTACCGCCGTGCACACCTGCACATTGCTTGCCCCGAGCAGCATAAACTCCACCGCATCCTTCCAGGTACTGATGCCGCCAATACCGGAGACAGGGACTTTCTTTGTCAGTTCATCTTGTGCAATCGTTGTAAGCATTTTCAATGCAATTGGTTTTACTGCCGGACCACAATAACCGCCAAACACTGACTTGCCGGCCACATAAGGATTGGGAACCAATGTATCCAGGTCAATGCCCGTCACTGATTGTATCGTATTTATTAATGACAACGCATTTGTGCCTGCCTTCACTACGGAGCGACCGGTTGGTACTACGGAATGAACATTCGGTGTCAGTTTGGTGATTACGGGTATTGTTGCCGCTTCCATTACCCATTCCACTACCATGCAGGCGATCTCGGGGTCTTGTCCCACCGCGGCTCCCATGCCTCTTTCCGTCATTCCATGCGGACAGCCAAAATTCAATTCAAAACCATGTGCACCGGTATCCTCACATTTCTTGATTAATTCATGCCAGCTTTTTTTATCATTATCTGCCATCAGCGACACGATCATGGCCCGGTCAGGAAATAATTTTACACATTCGGCGATCTCTTTGAGATTAATATCCAGTGGTCGGTCGCTTATCAATTCAATATTATTAAATCCCATCACCCGTTGCCCGCCAAAGTCCACCGCCGAGTACCTAGACGACACATTTTTTACCTGGCTGCCCAGCGTCTTCCACACCACACCGCCCCAGCCGGCTTCAAAAGCCCGCAGCACATTGTACTTCTTATCCGTAGGCGGTGCACTTGCCAGCCAAAACGGATTCGGCGATTTGATGCCGAGAAAATTGGATGATATGTCTGCCATAAGAAGATTTTGAAATTTTGGATTGGGAAATTTTGAAATTTGGTTCCTATTCGAATTTTATTTCCGTTAGGAAAACTCTGCTCCTTGAAGAAATTTCCCAATTCCACTTTTCCCAATTATTTTGTAATGCCGATATATTTGAGTATAGCCTTCGCTCCCTCTTTCCCCGCCTGCACCGCATCCACCACTTCCTTACCACCATTCACTGCATCGCCACCGGCAAACACACCTTTTATATTCGTAGCACAAGCCGCATCAATTATGATCTTCCCATTTTTATTAGTCAGTCCGCTGCTGCTGATCAGTTCTTCAAATGGTACTTGTCCCGCCGCCTTGATCACCATATCCACTTGCAGCGAAAATGTTTCACCTGTATCAACAGGGGAGCGGCGGTTACTGGCATCCGGTTCACCCAGTTTCATTTTAGTGCACACCAATTCCGTTACTTTCCCATCAACCCCTTTCACTTCTTTTGGTGCGGCCAGCCAGATTATTTCGCAACCATCCAGCATAGCAATATCCAGTTCATGTTTGGTGCAGGGCATTTCGGATTCGGTCCTGCGGTAGAGCATCGTTACTTCTTTAGCACCTAACCGTTTTGCTTGCGTGGCAGCATCAATTGCAGTCATCCCCATGCCGATAACCGCTACTTTATCACCTACCGGTACTTGCCCGTACTTCTTACTTCGTATTTCGTAGATGAAGCTAATGGCATCTTCCACACCTTGCAGGTCTTCACCAGGAATATCCAATTGCCTGGCCACGCCTACACCCAATCCTAAATAAACAGCATCATAATTTTTCTGTAGGTCGGATAAGGAAATGTTCTTACCTAATTCCTGGCTGTACTTAACCTCGATGCCACCGATGGATAAGATATAATTCACCTCGTTTTCACAAAACTGTGGCGTGACTTTATAAGCCGCAATGCCATATGTCATCAACCCGCCGCCCTTGCTTTCTTTTTCATAGATCGTTACGTCAATGCCTTCCCTGGATAATGAATGGGCGCAACTTAAGCCAGCCGGACCAGCACCAACGATCGCCACTCTCTTTCCAACCGAAGGTTTACGTTCAAACAGCTGCCAGTTATTATCCATCGCTTTCTCGGTAGCATAGCGTTGCAATTTGGCAATAGGAATAGGTTCTTCTTCCAGTAAATTATATACACAGGCGCCTTCACATAATTTTTCCACGGGACAAACTTTACTGCATCCCGCACCCATGATGTTGGAAGAGAAAATTGTTTTAG
>CAYUCU010000227.1:0-5947 GCA_964443345.1 uncultured Chitinophaga sp. | reverse complement strand
GTTTTTGAATTTGTCCTACCAGGGTAGGCACAGATGCATTCAGATAGATCAGCAGGTCCGGAGGCTGCACCAGTGTTTTTAAGGTTTGAAAAAAATGAAAGTAATTATCAAAATCCCGTTTGCTCATCAATCCCATTTCATGCAGGTTGGGCGCAAAGATGTTGGCATCTTCATATATTGTACGGTCCTGGATAACGGTCTCTGTTCCCTTTTGTATCTCCACCAGCTGGCGAAGGCGGCTGTTCAGAAAAAATATCTGCAGGTTAAAACTCCAGCGGGGCATGTCCTCATAAAAATCCATGAGGTAGGGATTATGATCCACATCTTCAAAATTGGGGATCCATTTATAATGCTTGCTCAGCATTTCAGTAAGGGTCGTTTTTCCGGCGCCGATATTTCCGGCTACTGCGATATGCTTTGGTTTTTTTGCTTTTGCCATTTTAAATAACCTGTTAGTCAATATTAAATTTACGGATACAAGGATTTTATGCTTTTGGTTTAGCAGTGGCCGCCACTAGTAAACAAACAGCTGCTAAAGGCAGGGGCACCCACCAATAATCCTTTAGCTCTGATAAGTGCGATGAACGGTTGCCTATTTTATACATCACCAAAGAAGCAATAATGGCGAGGATACCAATCGTTCCAAAAACGGCTTTCTTGTTCATCGAAGTGTGGGTTTACAGTTTAGATTGCAGCGGTCTTAAAAGTAGTGTAATTTCCAATACGGGAACAACAGCGCTAAAAATAATTCAGCCCCATCACTTGTCTCACCAGGTCCATCGTGGCAGCGGCGCTCTTCCGGGCTTTTTCAGCGCCTTTTTCCATCACTTCTTTCAGGTAAGCAGGATTATTGCGGATAGCGTCGGCCTTTTCACGGATCGGGGCAATGAATTGCACCATATCCTCACCCAGTTGTTTCTTCAGATCGCCGTAGCGGATCGTGCAGTTATTATAATCACCTTCAAATTTAGCGATCACCTCATTGGTGCTCACCAGTTTCATCAGTCCGAAGATGTTCTCGATATAATCCGGCTTTGGCGTATTCGGTTCAGTGGGGCCACTGTCCGTTTTTGCCTTCATCACTTTTTTACGGATCAGGTCATCATCATCCGATAAATATAAGGTGGCATACTGATTTTCACTTTTACTCATCTTTCCGCCACCATCAAGGGAAGGCACTTTTACCAGTTCATCACCATAATTGAAAGCTTGTGGCTCCGGAAATACTTCGCCATAACGGTGATTGAACCGGTTGGCAAAATTGCGGGCCATCTCCAAATGCTGTTCCTGGTCTTTACCCACGGGTACATAAGATGCCCGGTGCAGTATGATGTCAGCCGCTTGCAAAACAGGATAAGTCAGCAATCCTGCATTTACATTCTCGGGGTGTTGCCGTACTTTATCTTTAAAGGTCACCGTTTTTTCCAGTTCCCCTTTATAGGCCAGCATATTGAGATAGAGATAAAGCTCAGCCGTTTCATGCACATGGCTCTGGCAGTATAACGCCACTTTGTCGGGATCAAGACCACAGGCAATATTCTCAGATAAAACCCGGTGCACATTTGTTTTCAGTTCCTTAGTATCCGGGTGAGTGGTTAATGAGTGAAGATCAGCCACCATAAAATAACACTCAAACTCGTCCTGCATCCTTACGTAATTTCTTACCGCCCCGAAATAATTTCCCAGGTGTAAAAAACCGGTGGGGCGGATGCCGCTCATTACTATCTGCTTACCGACGGACACGTTTTTTTTCTGCATTTCCATACTACTTCGCTTGCCTTCTTTTTTATTAAAAACTGTATTTTCTACGGGCAAGCTACGTAGTACACAGTAAAGCGGCGAAGATAATAAAATAGTCAGGAGTCCGGAGTCTTAAGTCGGTAGTAATACAGTCCCGTTTAGAACGGTTCTGACTCATGACTCCCGACTAACGACTAAGGACTATCTTTGACACATGCAAGTAAATGATGCCATAGTGGACAAACTGGCCCATCTGAGCAGGCTGCAGTTCAATGAGACTGAAAAAGAGGAGATCAAAAATGACCTGCAGCGCATGATCGGTTTTGTAGAAAAGCTGAATGAACTGAATCTGGACGGGGTAGAGCCCCTGCTTTTTATGAGTGATGAGGTGAATGTGTTGCGTGAAGATGAAATAAAGGGTTCGGTATCCAGGGAGCGGGCATTGAAAAATGCACCGCTGCATGATGAGCAATTTTTTAAAGTTCCGAAAGTCATTAAAAACCCCAAAGGATAGATCTCAAATAAAAAATCACAAATTCCGGTTATTTGCTTCGAATTGGAATTTGGAATTTATCACTGGAATTTATGAGCAGCATTATACATCTGGAAGAAATTCGCAAAAGCTACTTCATGGGCAGGCAGGAACTGCAGGTGCTGAAAGGCTTATCGCTGGATATTTTTAAAAATGAATATGTGGCATTGATGGGCCCGTCCGGTTCCGGTAAAAGCACCCTTATGAATATTATTGGTTGCCTGGATACCCCGAGTGGTGGAAAATATATTCTGAACGGGCACGACGTTAGTACAATGGAAGATAATGCGCTGGCAGAGATCCGCAACCAGGAAATTGGTTTTGTATTTCAGCAGTTCAACCTGCTTCCCCGGTTAACGGCGTTAGAAAATGTGGCCCTGCCATTAGTATATGCAGGTATGGGTAAAAAGCTGCGCAATGAAAAAGCGATGCATGTGATGGAAATGGTAAGCCTTACCGACCGGAGCCATCACAAACCCAATGAGCTTTCTGGCGGCCAATGCCAGCGGGTGGCCATAGCAAGGGCATTGGTAAACAACCCCTCTATTATTTTGGCAGATGAACCTACCGGCAACCTGGACACCAAAACCTCTTACGAGATCATGGGCATTTTTGATGATATCTATAAAAATGGCAACACCATTGTAACCGTAACTCACGAAGAAGATATTGCCAATTATGCCCGCAGAGTAATCCGGCTGAGAGATGGGGTAATTGAGAGTGATAAGAAAAATCAAACCGTTACCGTCCATAGTTCAGCACAACCAGGTTAGATCATGACCTGAAATATATTTGAACATTCCCCGTTTTCAAGTCGTTATTCCCGGAATAATAAAACCCGGGGATGCTCCGGGAAATTAACATCGTCACCACAAGTAGTAATAATGAACTTTCAGATATGGCAATGAAAATTTATACTAAAACAGGCGACAAAGGAACCACCTCATTGATCGGTGGAACAAAAGTTCCCAAATCACATCTCCGCATTGAAGCCTATGGAACAGTAGATGAGCTGAACTCCTACATAGGCCTGTGCAAAGACCTGCTTACAGATACAGCGGCAACAACTATTTTGCTGGAAGTACAGGACAGGCTGTTCACCATCGGCTCATCTCTTGCCTGCGACCCCGTTAAAGAACCAAAGATGCGCATACCGGATCTGAAAGAAACAGATGTGCAGGTACTTGAAAAAGAAATGGACCGCATGAATGAGACCGTTCCGGAAATGAAGAGTTTTATTTTGCCCGGCGGACACACTACTCTTTCGCACCTGCATATCGCCCGTTGTATCTGCCGCAGGGCGGAAAGATGTTGTGTAAGGTTAGAATTAGCTGCAGACACGGGTGAAGAAAGTTTGGAAACAGAAACCTTTGTGATCAAATACCTCAATCGCCTTAGTGATTATCTGTTTGTACTGAGCCGTTATACCGGTCACCGATTGAATATTGCAGAGATTCCCTGGAAGCCAAGGGTATAGGTTTTAACTTTGAGAAAGTGCGATTAATTCAATTTTGAAAAGTGCAATTGCCCAAAGGGCCCTGTGGGGGAAATTTGCTCCTCCCTGAAAAGACATTAACAAATTTGAAGACACTGACATTGAAAGAGATTTCCCAATTTCCCAATTCCAAAATTTCCCAATTATACAATCTTCCCATCCTTCATATACAACACCCGGTCACTTAGCCGGGCCAGTTCTTCGTTATGCGTAACGATCAGGAAGGTCTGATCAAAATCTTTTCGCAGGTCAAAAAATAATTGATGAAGGTCTTTCGCATTGGCAGAATCCAGGTTGCCGGTAGGTTCATCAGCAAAGATGATATCCGGTTTATTGATCAGCGCCCTTGCTACTGCCACCCGCTGCTGTTCACCACCGGATAGCTGGTTGGGTTTATTATCCACCCGCTGTGCCAGGCCCAGCATACCCAGCAATCTTTCGGCTTCTGTTTTTACTTCTGCCTTATTTCTGCCCGCCAGCCAGCCCGGGATGCAAACATTCTCCAGTGCTGTAAATTCTGGCAACAAATGATGAAACTGGAACACAAACCCGATATGTTTGTTCCGGAAGGCCGCCAGTTTATTACCATTTAGTGAATTTATCTCCACATTATTCATGCTCACCCGTCCTGCATCGGCCTTGTCCAATGTACCAAGGATATGCAGTAAGGTGCTCTTTCCCGAACCCGAAGGCCCTACTATGGCCACTACTTCTCCTTTGCTGATCTCCACGTCCACCCCTTTCAGCACTTCTACAGTACCATATCGTTTATGTATGTTTTTACCGGTAATCATGCCATTTATTATCCCTTTTAAAAATCAAATATCAGCAAATAGGGGCCGCCCGCAAAACCTCAATTGCATTACCGGCTCCTTTTTTAAAAAATCCTTCCAAAAGCAGTGAACAATTAAGGATTTGGAAAATTCGTTAATACAACTACATTTGCGGAAAATTAGGGGGTATCCCGACAGAACCCCGGGAGCCAAAAACCTTATCAAAAATTAAAACCCTCCGAAGATGTTTTGGACTTTAGAATTAGCCTCGTACCTGGAAGATGCACCCTGGCCAGCCACTAAAGATGAGCTGATTGATTACTCTATCCGTTCCGGTGCACCTATTGAAGTGGTGGAAAACCTGCAGGAACTCGAAGATGAAGGTGATGTGTATGAAACCATCGAAGATATCTGGCCTGACTATCCCACACAGGATGATTTCCTGTTTAATGAAGATGAGTATTAGAGAGAAGCTGCGAGCGGTTAGCTGCGAGTTTCGAGACTTATAAAACGAAGAAAGCTTCCGGTATGGAAGCTTTCTTTTTTATTTTAACATCACAGGTTTCACCCGGAGTTATTCATATTTGACCCCTATCGGGGTCAGGAAACCTTCTCAAAAAAAACACGATGTATTCCATTTTCCCGCAGGGTCCTTCGGACAAATTTCCTCATTCCCACATTTTCAAATTCTCTCATTCCCACATTTCCAAATTATCCCTCCGTCACTCCCAGCTTTCCCATCACCTCATTACTCACCCCGGTGCTGGAATAGCCACCATCATGAAACAGGTTTTGCATCGTCACCATTTTTGTCAGATCCGAGAATAAGGTAATACAGTAATTAGCGCAATCTTCTGCAGTAGCATTGCCCAGCGGGGCGATAGAATTGGCAAAATCGAAGAAATCACCAAAGCCTTTGATACCGGTACCTGCCGTGGTCTTTGTGGGCGATTGAGACACGGTATTGATACGAACTTTTTTATCCACCCCATAATGATACCCAAAGCTGCGGGCAATTGATTCCAGCATGGCTTTTATATCTGCCATATCAGTATAGAATGGATAGGTACGCTGCGCTGCCATATAGGTCAGCGCCACCACACTGCCCCACTCATTGATCGCATCTAATTTTTTTGCTACTGCCAGCATTTTATGAAAAGACATGGCCGACACGTCGATCCCTTTCATGAAATAATCATAATTCGATTCGGTATAAGGGATCTTTTTACGGATGTTCACACTCATGCCGATAGAATGCAGCACAAAGTCGATCTTGCCACCCAGCACCTCCTGCGATTTGGTGAAGAGGTTCGTCAGCTCTTCCACACTGGTGGCATCTGCCGGAATGATCTCCGACTTTGTTTTCTCTGCCAGCTTATTGATCTCACCCATCCGCATGGCAATGGG
>CAYUCU010000226.1:0-5965 GCA_964443345.1 uncultured Chitinophaga sp. | reverse complement strand
AACCAGCCTGATACCCGCTTTTGCCAGTTCGTCTTTTTCAATCAACATTCTTATCTCAGCTGCCAGTTCTTCTGTATGATAGATCATATATAATGCGGCTGATGGTTGTTGTACCAAAAATTGGCTGAAGGCCCGTATCGCCGTCAGCGGATCTTTATTCGCATCCAGCCGGCCTACCCACAAATACACCGGTGAGCCTGAAACTGATAACAAAGCTCTTGCTTCCTTCTTATCACCCGGTTTGAAAACAGAGGAGCCATGAAAAACCTCGTATATCTTATCCCGCCGGCTGATAATACCTTTTTGCACCCATTGATGGCCAAATTCCAACGAGGTAAACAAATACGCATTCACACATTTGTCTGCCAGCTTTTGCAAATACTTTTTTATACCTGCTCCGGGTTTTTCAGAACGGTTGATCACAATGATCTTTGTTTTGCTGCCAACTGTCAGCCTTAATTGCAGGAGCTGCAGTGGAAAAATAAACCCGTTGATAAAAACAACATCCGGCCTCAGCTTTTTTATCAGCCCGTGAATGCGCCGTGGAAAGCGGACTATTTTCTTTTTTTGTTTAATGAAATAATACTGTACACCGTTCTGTTCACACTGTCCTTCATAATTGATCCGTTCAATACCAATGACCTGGCGGTTAGGGGCCAGGCTTTCCAGTATACCGGTATATCCTTCGATCCGGTGCAGCCAGGCTGCTGGTTCAGTAAACTCCGGTGCACCGGCATAACTGGTAAAAATCAATCTCATTAAATCAAAGGTGATTTAGAAAATATCGATGTCCGAAAAAGTGAATTTAATTTTTTCCGGCGGAATGGACGATCCAAAATCCTGGAACAATACCGGGTACGACGGGCTTTCCGTAAAATGCTTTGCAAATAGCTGGTACAATTTTGTTCCGGGACTGCAATGAAATTGAATTTGCCGGATACCTGACCACCAGGCAGCTCTTTTCAATCCCTTTAAAACAGTTTTGAAATTTGCTTCCGTACTATTTTCCATATCACCGATCCATATCTCATTCTTGTTGCTGATCCAGATCGTTGCATCGGCAATACGAATCACCGCAGACGGGCTGTAAGTCTTATAAGAAAGAAAGGCGGCACTTCTGCTCACTCCGGCAAATCCATCTGTGATGGCTGAATTAGCAACACCCGTTTCCGGCAATAATTTTTTGTGAAGGATGAAATGACTGTAGCTTTTATAAACAGCATTGAATAAACGGGTCTTTTTGAAAAGCCGGGCCAGCGGCAAGGTGTTTACCCGGATGATAAAACAACTCATGCTCTCTGTCATCTTCCAGCCGAGTTTATTAACAGCACCATGATAAGAATTTTGATTTGGGAAACCAAAGACCAACCGGATGCCCAGTTCTTTGCACAAGTCAAAGGTTTTATTGGAAAGGTCCACAAACATTCCTTTGAAACGATGCTTCGGATGTGTCATCGTATCGGCCGATTGTGCTGACAGCATCAGTTCTCCTTTGTATTCAATAAAACAGGGGATCACCCCGTAAAAAGCCACGGGGATATGGTCCGCATTGTAAGCGATGAAACCAACATACTCCACCCCGGTATAGGCCGTGTTGTATTTCTTTATAAAAAAATCAGGAGCTACCGCCTTGCCATATACTTCTGCATGCAGCCAGGTAAGGTCCTTTACAGAGTCCTTTGTTAACCGGCTGATGGTATAGGTTTGTACCTCCTTATTAGGTATAACGTCCGCTGATGGTGGCATATAATTGATTGACGCCTGATATAAAAGGGTTTATCGTAAGTCTTTCCCGTAAAGTTGTGTCGCTGCTATCTTCCGGGAAAAGAAAATCAGTAGCCAGCAATTGGGAGAATCCTGCAGCCTTTGCTGCTGTTATCGTTTCCGGGTTGTATGATCCGTAGGGAAAGGCAATGGCTTTTATTTCCTTTCCGGTGATGCTCTCGAGAAAATGTTTTGACCGTACCATATCTTCCTGTGCCACTGCGGCAGGCAGCTTTGCCAGATCATTATGATACTGGCTGTGGCTGCCGATGGTAACCCATTTGGAGGAGGACAACTCCCTGAGCTGCTCCGGGGTCAGTTGCAACCAGTACTCTTCATTCGCTCTTTCTTTATAAGAACCAAGCAACGCCATCATTTCTTCTTTTTCAGCAAAGCCGGTGGTGCGGAGCCTGTCGGCCAGCAGCACACCGGATGCTGCATCAATATATTTACCATCCCGGCGCTTTATATATTTTTCATTGCCGAAAGTGAATTGCTGTGGCCCGTATTGATATGCAATAGCCAAAACATCATTCCATAAAATATCATGACCTGATTCACGGATACCAGTCACAAAAAAAACAGCAGGCACTTCATATTGCTCCAGCAGCGGCAATACATATTGGTAGTTGTTGGCAAAGCCATCATCAAAACTGAGGCAGATATTGAACCGGTCTTTGCTGAACCGTTGTTCATAATGATCCTCAAGGGAAATTACCGAGCAATACTTTTTATAAAGGCGCAGCTGTTTCTCAAATGCTTTTGCAGTTACAAAAAGCGTATTGAACTTTAGATGATCTTTCCGGCATACACCATGATACACTAATATCCGGCTGCCTTTTGCTTTTGTAAAAAAAGACCGGTGAACACCAAGTGATGCCCCAATATCCTTTGGCAATCCTTTTAGCCTGGATTTGAACAGATGAATGGTATTGAACAAATGAGGCATTCTATTTAGTTGTATCAGGCAAGCTCAAATGGTATTTGCACCTGTGGATAATATGAAAGTAGCTCATTCACCAGTGTTACGATTCCAGCCTTCACCATAAAACTATTGCCCCCGATACTGATGTGCTCATAATTTATTTTTTCTCTTGCAGGTAATTGTGCAAAAACCGCTGCCGCTGCCAGCCCGGTCTCCCCTCCTTTTACTACAAGCAGCATTTCTTCCTGGTAGTTATTAAACAGGTTATTGCTTTTTTGTTTTACCACCAGGTCGGCTTTCATTTTTTCTTTGATCACTCCCCGGTCCCCGAATCCCCATAAAGAAGCAGGGATCACCGTCAGCATATCAAGCAATTCTTTTTCTGTGACCATACCTGAATCGAGAGCTGCTGTAAAATGCGCTGCCACCTGCCAGGAAGAAGTAAGCGTGGAATCCATGCCAAAAACAATTTTAGTTTGCCGTTTCCACTGATTAACCGCCGCCGTCTTTCCCAATAAAAAATAATTGGACGCCGGGCACCATACCACTCCTTCAAAGGAAGCCGCCTGTCTGAAATCCATGGCCACCCCATGCACCGCTACTATCTTTCGTTTGAACAGGTTTGCTTTTATTACTTTGCCGATCTCCTTATGGGCTGCTTCATCTGTTCCTTCCCCAATGTGCATTACAAACGGTTTCTTATTCCGCAAGGGATGATTCAGTTTCAACGACCAGTTCTTCTCAAATGCCGGTGAATGCAATTGATAGTGGTCCCGGAACACATTTACCAGTGCATCATCTGTGTCCAGTCTTTCTCCATGATTGACGACTGTGGTAAACCCGTTGATCAGATTTTTATACAAACCCCATTGCACCCGCAACGCTTGTGGTATTTGTTGCACTGCTTTTATTACATCTGCATTAGCACCATGAATATCCGTTCCCCATTCGGTGTAGTTCGTATAGATCTTATTGCCCAGTTGCGGGAAACAATTAAAATCCAGATGATCATGTGAGTTGATAAAGCCAGGCAGCACTATCGCACCATCCATTTCCAGCCGGGTATCATCATCCACTGTATCCAATGCTTCTCTTTGCCCGGTGATGGCTTGTATAAACCCGTTAAGCAAATGAATATGCTTTCGCTCCGCAGAACCGTAAATGCTGACATCATGCAGGACCATCTGCCTTTTTTAAATAAATTCCGTAAATGATGGGGACATTGATAAAGGAATCAAAAAGTTCCAATGCATGCTGACGTTCATAATATCCTTTTACGGAATCGTCGATCACCCGTTCCGTAAAACGGATTTCCTTCCAGCCCAGTTGCTTTGTCAGTCCCCGTATCTTTTCTATGGAATGAATATGATTTTTCACTGCCACCGTCTTTCCTTCATGCTTAAAGGTCCGCTTGCCTCCTTTTGTCAATGCTTCGGGGTGATAATCCGTAATGATCAGCTCACCGCCGGGCCGCAATACCCTGTCCCATTCCCGGAATGCATTTTCAACAGCCGCAATATGCGCCACGGCCAATGTGGACACTATCACATCACAGGAACCGTCCGCTAATTCAGGCAACAATTCTTCTTTCAGCAAAAATGTTTCAGCTCCTGGAAATTTTTCCTTCAATTTATTAAGCATCCCGGCAGACACATCATACCCGATGAGCCGGGCAGGCAATTGCGCAAATAGTTTTCGCCAGTGCCTGCCGGTACCGCAACCAATATCAGCGATCACTTTCCCCTGTAAGGGGATACCAGTAAGCAAGTCAGTAAAAACCGCCTCATCCAGGTCCAGCATCAGGTTGCCGGGTTGATTATCATAGGCGGCAGCCCACAGGTCATACGCTGCACCCGGCTCCTTCTCTTTTTGTGGGAATAAAATCCGTTTTATCCTTGCAGGGAATGACATAACTTGAACTATTGATCGACCTAAAAGTAGGTATATAAACCGGAAGTTTTAAGGCAACCCGGTCCTCTTATATTTCGTTTAAATGAAACAATGAACAAGGTCCTTTTATTTAATCCAAAAAGCGCCAATGCCAAGCACCGGGTACCCAATGCCATCCTGAATATTGCGGCATCGGTGAACGGTATTTTTGAATGGACCATTGTGGATGGCAATTGTGAAGCAGATCCCTGGCAAAAGATCAGTTCATTACTGCAAACAGGCGAGTACAAGTACATCGGGTTTACCGTAATGCCCGGGCCACAGACCAAACAGGCCATTCCTTTTGCCAAAAAAATAAAAGAAGCTTTTCCTCATACTGTCATGATCTGGGGCGGTTATTTTCCAACCAATCATTTCAGGATCGTTTTAGAATCCGGTTATGTTGATTTTGTGATCAATGGTCCCGGTGATCATGCATTTCCCCGGCTGCTGGATGCGCTGGAAAACAACAAACCGTATGAGCTCATCAAAAACCTGGTGTACCGCTCCGGTGATGCTATCATCAAAAGCGTAAAAGAAGACCTGATCGAGCAGGATACATTACCGCCATTGCCGTATGACCAATTGCACCAGTTGTACCCAATCGATAAATACTATTTGGGAAAAACCTATCTCGGTACCCGCACTCTGGCTTATCATTCCAGTATCGGCTGCCCCTTTACCTGTTCCTTCTGCGCTGTAGTACCTACTTATGAAGCCAGGTGGAAAGCCAAACCGGCACAGCAGGTGTACCGGGATGTTAAATACATCAAAGACAACTGGGGTGCCAATGCGATCGAGTTTCACGACAACAATTTCTTTGTATCTGAAAAAAGAGCCGTAGAATTTTCGCAACTGATCCTACCGGAGAAAATGAACTGGTGGGGCATGGCGAGAATTGATACGATGGATAAATTCAAGGATGAATCGCTGGCACTGATAAGGGAAGCCGGTTGCAAGATCATCTTCTTTGGCGCTGAAAGCGGGAATGATGCCGTGCTGAAACAATTAGACAAAGGCGGCACACAAACCGGTGAACAGATCATCCGCTTTGCAGAACGATTGAAGAAATTTGATATCATTCCGGAATACTCCTTTGTGCTTGGCACGCCTGCACCCACACCGGAAAAAGTGATGGAGCAGATAGAATTTGATATCCACTTCATCAAAAAAGTAAAAGCTGTTAATCCCAGGACAGAAGTAGTGCTGTACACTTATAGTCCCGTGCCTACAGAAGGGTCGGAGTTATTTAATTCGGTAAAAGAAAGCGGTTTTACTTTTCCAAAAACACTGGAAGACTGGGTAACACCGCAGTGGGAACGGTTTGACCTGCGCAAAAACCCATTG
>CAYUCU010000225.1:0-5971 GCA_964443345.1 uncultured Chitinophaga sp. | reverse complement strand
GTACGGCTGATGGTTCATTAAAACTATTGCCCCTCCGGGATGTATCTGAATTTACAAACAAACCACAGGATTCTGTACGAACCCGCAGCAACTGGATCGGCGCCATGTATTACAACATTATTAAAACACAACACAAGGGCAAAAACTATTACACCCTGTTTGGCTTTGATAATAACAGTGTGATGAGCAGTATGAAATGGATCGAAGTGCTAACCTTTAATGAGAAGAACGAACCTGTCTTTGGCGGCCCTTTCTTTAGTTATGAAAAAGATTCTATTCCCAAGCCTGTACAATACCGTTATAATATTGAATTTAAAAAAGGGGCACGGGTGCTTGTTAATTATATTGAAGAGCTGGGTATGATACTGGTGGACCACCTCGTTTCTGAGAACGATGATCCTGAACACCAATGGACCTATGTGCCTGATGGCGACCAGGAAGGGTTTAAATGGGAAAACGGAAAGTGGATGCATATTGATAAAGTGTTCACCTTTAAACTACAGGACGGGCAGGCACCTATAGGTGATCCGCTGCTGGACCCAAGAGGAAACCGTAACGAGCAAAAGCTGCAGGACAAAACGGATAAAAACAAAGGGAAGGAAGGCACAAAACCTCCCATTAATTACGACAATTAATTGCCCCAGCTTCCGCTTCCAGTTTCAACCTCCAATGGGTATCTTTACAACCAATGGAGAAATTCACCACTCACATACAACCGGCTGCTGGTTTCTCACTGGGCCTGAAGGAATTATGGCAGTACCGGGAATTGTTTTACTTCTTTACCTGGCGGGATATCAAGGTAAAATATAAACAAACCTACCTGGGCATCTTATGGGCCCTTCTCCAGCCGCTGGGCATGATGGTGATCTTTACCTTTCTCTTTTCGAAAACCTGGCCGATAGATACAACTCCTGTCCAATACCCCATTTTTGTTTTGTCGGGGCTCATTTGCTGGAACCTGTTTAACAGTTCGGTTTCACATGCCGGAGAAAGTATGATCAGGAATGCGAACATCATCAATAAGATCTATTTTCCCCGTCTCATTATTCCCGGTTCTTCGGTGCTGGTAGCCCTGTTTGACTTTTTAATGGGATTCGTCATTTTTATCATCCTTTGCTTTTATTATAAACAACCGGTTGAACTATCAGCTGCCTGGTTTTTTCCGGCGGGTATCAGCCTTATTATAATTGCCGCATTTGGGGCCGGCACTTTCTTAGCCACATTAAATATAAAGTACCGGGATTTTCGTTACACGATCCCTTTCCTGTTACAGGCATTATTTTTTGCTTCGCAAATTATTTATCCCCTGCAATCGATTCAACAATCATGGATAAAATATGTACTGGCAGTAAACCCGGTCAATGCAGCCATTGAATTATTCAGGGCACCACTTTCCGGACATGCAATTGACACCACCGTCACCGGTATTGGGATCACCTCCGCCTTTATATTGCTGTTAACAGGTATTTATTATTTCAGAAAAACAGAAGCTCATTTTGCAGACCTTGCCTGATGAAACCTGCCATTGAAATACGGAACCTGGGCAAAGAATATCAACTGGCTGCATCACAACCCTATGTTGCATTACGGGATATTATTTCCGGTTCAGTAAAAAATATGTTTCGCCAGGAAAATAAGCGGGCTGAAAAATTTTGGGCCTTGCAGGATATCAACCTGGATATTCAGCCGGGAGAAAGAGTTGGCATTATTGGCCGCAATGGTGCCGGCAAAAGCACTTTGCTGAAGATCATCAGCCGCATCACTCCCCCTACTACCGGCAAAGCGATCATCCGCGGAAGAGTAGGCAGCCTGCTGGAAGTAGGCACTGGTTTCCATCCGGAATTGACAGGAAGAGAAAATATTTACCTCAACGGTTCGATACTGGGCTTAAAAAAAACAGAGATCAGTAAACAACTGGATGCCATCATAGATTTTAGTGGTGTGGAAAAATTCATTGATACTCCGCTAAAACACTACAGCAGCGGGATGCAATTGCGGCTGGCCTTTTCAGTGGCAGCACATTTAGAACCTGAAATATTGCTGATTGATGAAATACTGGCAGTTGGCGACATCGAATTTCAGAAAAAATGCATTGGTAAAATGGAAGAAGTGAGTAAAAGCCACGGACGCACTATTCTGTTTGTGAGTCATAATCTCGACAGCCTTCGGAAATTTTGTCCTGTTACTGTCTTGCTGGATAATGGACGGCTGGTTGAACAGGGAAATACAGAAAAGATCATCTCCTTATATGTAGCCAAACATCTGGAAACGAATGCAACAATGAGTTGGGAAAAGGGAACGAGTTCGTATAATAATGAGGTGACTCTTTACAAAACCTGGTTACACGATGACAATGGCGTAACCCGTTCCCGGTTTGACACTACAGAAAAGGTGGGTATCAGTATGGAGTACGAAGTGCTGAAAGATGATAGTACTTTCACACACGGAATAAATGTCTTTAACCAGGAGCAGGTGAATGTTTTCAACTCACATGATGTAACGACCGGAAAGGAAGAGCCCAAAAAGAAAAAAGGTATTTACAAGGCCACTGCATGGATCCCGGGCAACCTGTTGCCTGAAGGAATATTCAGTATCAGTGTAGCGATCTTTTTACCCAACCCGTTAGATGTCCTGATCCATCAGCAAAATAAACTGAGCTTTGAAATGTTCACCGATTTTTCAAAGCTTTCGGCCAGAGGAAACTATGCAGATGATTTTCCGGGAGTGGTACGGCCCTTGTTGACCTGGGAACTCACAAAAAAATAGTAAGCGAATGTTCCATTTCTCAAAACATAAGAGCTTTAAACTTAAAGATATTGATATTGGCCATCACCGGGTTACTTACAAAGGCATTCCTGCCATCAAATGCCCGTTTGATTATGTGCTGTACCAGATGCTGATCATGGAAATAAAGCCTGACCTGGTGATTGAAGTTGGAACAAATAAAGGAGGCTCATCACTTTACCTCGCCGATCTGCTGGAACTGAATGGACATGGAGTATTACATACCATTGATGTTTCCACCAACAAAGAAGATGTGATGCTCCACACCCATCCCCGGGTAAAGTTGTTCAAAGATGGTTTTGCGGGATATGATACCAGCAGTTTACCTGGTTACAACAAAATAATGGTGATTGAAGATGGCTCTCATATGTACGAAGATGTAAAAGCCACACTTGAAAAATTGGCCCCGTTTGTAAGTACCGGCTCTTATTTCATTGTGGAGGATGGTATTGTAACTGAGCTGGGACTGGAAAAACAATTCAATGGCGGACCACAAAGAGCTATCAGGGATTTCCTGGAAAAAAATAACAACTTTACAATAGACAGAAAATGGTGCGATTTTTTTGGACCTGATGCGACTTTCAATGTAAATGGCTATTTAAAAAAATTATCCTGACCGCAAATGAATAAACAACCTGCCTGGACGGGAGAACGACTGGAACCTTTTGTGTTCAATGAAACTGCCATTGAACACCTGCACCGCTATGCCCTTGCTATGGAACTTGCTGCCGGGAAAAAAGTACTTGATATTGCCTGCGGCGAAGGATACGGAACGAGTTTGCTGGCATCAAAAGCCACCTATGTTACCGGGATGGATGCTGACAGCAGTACCATAGAAAAAGCAATAGTAAAATATAAAAAAGAAAACATCGGGTTTGCTGTGGCAAAAGCTGAAAAGATCGCTGCTGCTGCCAACGAGTTTGACCTGGTGGTAAGTTTTGAAACACTGGAGCATTTGGAAGACCAGGAAACCATGATAAAAGAAATAAAACGGGTACTGAAGCCTGGCGGCCTTCTTATTATCTCAACACCTGATAAAAAATATTATTCAGATAAGCGGCAGTATACAAATCCCTTTCATAGAAAAGAATTATATGCCGGGGAGTTTGAAGCGCTGTTACGCTCAACTTTCAGCAACATCCGGATTCTTCAGCAGCAGATGACGTTTTCTTCACTCATTACCACCGGAGCCGCTACCGGCCTTGATACTTATACAGGTGACTTCAACACGATAGAAAAGAACAACACACCGGAACCGTTATACCTGATTGCCCTAGCGTCGGATGCTGAATTGCCTGCATTACCTGACAGCCTTTTCAACGGTAATTCCATTGTGGAGCAGGCTTTGGCTGAAAAAGAAAAGATGGTGACGGGTACGATCACCTATAGACTGGGGCATTTCCTGCTCTACCCGTTTAAACTGATCAGAAAGCTCTTAAAAAAATAATACCGGCCCTGATGATTCAATTCTCAGTCATAGTTCCCAATTACAATCATGCATCCTTTTTAAAAGAAAGAATTGAATCTGTTCTATCCCAGACTTACCAGGACTTTGAATTAATACTGCTTGACGACTGCTCCACCGATAACAGCAGAGAGATCATTGAAAGCTACCGGCAGCACCCGAAGGTGAGTCATATTGTTTATGCAGAACAAAACAGCGGTTCTCCTTTCCGTCAATGGCAAAAAGGAATTGAATTGGCGAAAGGCAACTGGATATGGATCGCAGAAAGTGATGATGTGGCCTTGCCACAATTCCTTGAAGCGGCTGCTGAAAAAATTGATACCAAAGAAGACACCGGCCTCTATTTCTGTAATTCGCTTGTGGAAATACATGGCCAGGCCACTACAACAACGACGGGTCTGTGCAATGCCCTTTTCCAGACTTCTATCTGGGACAATAGTTACTGCATCAATGGGACCGATGAACTAAACAGATCACTAAAATTCGGCTCCCCAATTTTAAATGTAAGTGCGGTAGTGTTCCGCAAGCATGCTTTTAAAGCCCAGAGCATCGATCTTTCCAGGTTCAGGTATTATGGTGATTGGTACGCATATATACAGATGTGCCCCGGCATTTCTGTTATATATAATAATGTTATTCATAACCGCTACCGGAGAACTGGCGAAAGCCACAGCCAGTTGATGGATGTTAAAAGTAAAATGCAAGTGAAAGAGGAATGTTTCCGTATTTTACTTCATCTACAAAAATCAAGTGTTGTGAAAGATAAAGCAGCACTTATTAACTGGTTCATTAGAAAATATGTCGGTTTTGGGATCATGTCGGATGGACTGCCAGCAATCTGGAAGCTTACCATAAGATATTATTCCATTAATTTCAGGCTGGCAACAAGGGTTTTAATAAAAACCCTTTTATTAAAACTACGACCTTTGAGTAAAAAGTAAGTAATGCGCACCTTTTGTACAATCATAACGCATAATTATATACCCTATGCACTAACGCTGTATAAGTCCCTCGCCCGCTTTAATAAGGAAGAAAAGCTGAGTGTCCTGGTAGTCGATGGTACGGGTAAATTACCGTCAGTGGAAATACCGGGTATCAGCCTTATAAGTATAGATACCATTTATACAACACAGAAAGCAGATGTCATTTATAACAAGTATAGAGAAACTGATCCGGATGCACTACGCTGGGGATTAAAGCCAGTTCTGATTTCCTTCCTGCTGAATAAAGGCTTCACAAAGGTTATTTATGCAGATTGTGACCTCTTTTTTTTTAATGGTTACGAATTTCTGTTCAAAGAACTGGATCAGTATGCCACCATACTTACTCCGGGCAGAACAACCAGGAGCCCACAGGTTCATGAAGAAGAATTCCTTTCTGGTTATAAATATGGCCAATTCAATGCCGGGTTTATTGGCGCAACGGAACGTTCAATTCCAATGCTGAAATGGTGGGCAGAATGCTGTGCTTACAGGATAGAAACTAATTTCTTCGATGGGTTGTTTGTGGATCAGAAATACCTTGATGCCGTACCGGTACTGTTTGAAAATATTGGCATTATAAAACATAAAGGATGTAATATTGCTTTCTGGAACCAGCATGAATGCAAACGGGAGTTTAAAGAAAACAGGGTGTGGATCAATGGTGAATTCCCCATCATATTTATTCATTTTAATAGCCGGTATATACCCGAGTTGTTAAATGGCAACGATCCGCTAATCT
>CAYUCU010000224.1:0-6036 GCA_964443345.1 uncultured Chitinophaga sp. | reverse complement strand
CAATCCGAAAGAGGTGCTTAGAAGTATTCCCGCATCTTCAATTCAGCGAATAGAAGTTATAACAACCCCGTCATCAAAATATGATGCTGAGGGAGTATCAGGAATTATCAATATCGTTACAATAAAAAAAATGGGCAATGGTTACAACGGCTCTGTCACGCTATATCACCGGCTGCCAACGGCAAACTCCGGTGTTGGAGCTTCATTCACAACGAAAAAAGGGAAATGGGGCCTTTCTGGCTATAGTGGTGTCACATATAGTAAGCTGCTGCCGGCAAATTACAGCACCCGCCAGGTTGCTGACAACTTTCTTCTCCTGCAAAATGGGCAAAAAAGAGCTGCCACCAAAAGCGGCTATACAGGTGTCAATATTAGTTATGAAATAGACAGTTTAAATTTAATTACCGCCCAGGGCAATACAAATATTTCTAACAATTCAGGTAATGACTTCCAGGCTACGATAATTACAAATAGGGGTACTGCTGATCAGCAATACAAAAGTGATAACAAAAGCCATGCAAAAGCAAATGGCATAGACGCAGGCATTAATTGGCAAATAGGTTCAAAAACCATTAAAAGCAGGGTTGTTACATTTTCTTACCAGTACTTATCGTACACCAATAAGCAGGATAACCTGGCAGAATTATCAGGTAAGGTCAATTTTTCAAACCCGGATTTTAAGCAAAAGAATAAAGGATATCATAGCGGACATACCTTTCAACTGGACCTGGTGCAATCCTTTAAAAACTTCTACTTTGAAGCAGGGGTAAAAAGCATACTCAGGAATAACAACAGCGAATTTGAGTATCTTAAATACAGCACACAATCAAACATTTTTGAAACAGACAGTATTGGCACTACCCAATTTTTGAGTACACAAAACATAGCTGGGGCCTATAATAACTACAGGTTCAGCATAAAAAGCTGGAGCTTTCAAACAGGTTTCCGGATGGAGCAAACTTTTATAAAAGCTAATTTTATAACAAATGCTACTGCCGTAAAACAGAATTATTTCAATGTCATCCCCTCTGTTTCGATCAACAAAGAATTTAAGAATAAAGGCAGCCTGAACCTGGGTTTTTCCCAAAGAATAAAAAGACCCGGTATAAACAGGCTTAATCCGTTTGTAGATCGCTCCAACCCCAATTTTGAATCAACGGGTAATCCCAACCTGCGGCCAGTAATAAATAATGACCTGCAGCTTGGCTACAGCATTTCAAAAAAGGTATCTTATACTATTGGCATGGGCTATTCATTTTCCAATAACATCGATCTGAAAGTATCAAAGTTTGATCCTGTCTCAAAAATAACTACTACCGTTTTTGAGAACACAGGAAAAGCAAGCAGACTGGGCATTGATTACAGTTTCAATTACCCGGTAACTAAGAATTTGACTGTTGGGCTGAATGGCAACCTCGCTTATTTTTGGATCAAAGGTGTTGCAGACAACAAGCCGGTTGAAAACAATATGCTTACCGGTTATTTTTTTATGTCAGCAGGGTATCATTTAAAGAATGCCTGGCAGATAAATTCAGACCTCAATGTGCTTAGTCAAAACCCTTCCGGGTTGCAGAGCAGATCAAACGGGATGGTAAGCTCCTCCTTTAGTATAAGCAAACAGGTACTCAATGATAAGCTCTCCTTTTCTGCATATGTCAATAACCTTTTTACAAAATTCAGAAATAACAGATCAACAAGTTTTGGATACAATTTTGAGCAAACATATAGTGTAAAGGAATACTTCCGGGCATTCGGATTCAGTATCAATTATAAATTTGGCAGGCTGCGGGAAGATTTAAAAAAGAATAAAAGGGAAATAAGAAATGATGATGTATCAAATTAGACGCTCTGCGAAACCTCCGGTTTCGCAGTTCCGTTCACGAATCAACATTAAACTATTGAACATTAAACTATTGAACTATTCCGTTCACGAATCAACATTAAACTATTGAACATTGAACTATCGAACATCGAACTATCAAACAAGCAAACATATCAACCACTCCCAAAACTCCTACGCACACAGCTCCACTTTAAAAGCCAGGCTGAAGTATTTGAAATAATTGCCCTTTTCAGTTACACTATGACCCTTCCAGGCGCAGCCAAAATTAAATGGTTTTTGAGCATGGCTGATCGCTTCACCAAGACCGATCATTCCCTCATCTGATTGCAACCGGAATCCATAGCTGCTGTTCTTTTGCATGGCTACCGGTTCCAGTTGAAACCGCAGCCATTTGGCAGTATCATCCATATCAACGGCAAGCATAGAACGGCTGATGGCCGGGCCCCATGTTCTGGAAGCGACATCAAACTCATGCAGGGTCAGCAGTATCTCTCCTGGTTGAGTAACAGCGGATGAATACACTTGAATATTATTCAGCACTCCTTCAGAAGGGCAGGCAAAGGTTTGTCCCCCCAGGTTTTCATTAGGATCACTACCCAGGTGACCGATCCATAAAGTAGTGTTGTTTTGTGTCTGGCTGAGAATGGGGCGGGCACGATCAAACGTTTCCATAGGTATAAATTTTAATGTTAGTGAACGGATTTCTGATACAAAACTAACTCCACATCCACCTTGCAAAGTATGACTACACACATGATTTTTATCATTTGCGTAAAAGGTGCAGCGAACTTTGCAGTGTTTGCCGTGGATCTACGATACTACCGGGAAAAAATAAAGGAAAACATGTAGTTGTAAAAGGTGGCTGGTTTATGCGCAGATCCTGCGGATTAGTTAATTGGTTTATTGGTTTATCAGTTAATTGGTCATCCTCCTGCTAGTTTTTTATAAAGCTTTGATAGATGCCTAAATAGTTACCGCTCTGCGAAACCTCCGGTTTCGCAGTCCTATTCAATGGCCTCCGGCCATCAAAAGCTATCCCACCCCTTCACGATTAAACATTAAACTATTAAACATTGAACTATTAAACATTAAACTAATAAACTCTCACTACTCACTTGTTCGCATTTACAGTATTATTTTGTGCACTTACACTATCGTTGTTTGCACTTACAGTGTTATTGTTTGCACTTACAATGTTGTTGTCTACACTTACACTATTGTTGTTTGCATTTACACTATCATTTTTTGCACTTACACTATCATTGTTTGCATTTGCAGTGTTGTTGTTTGCATTTACACAATTATTTGTACTTTTAACTGTATATTTTCCATAAATTCATCATTTACCTCCAATATTAACAACAAAAATGGCCTTATTGTCAATAGCTTTGTCTACTTTTGGCCCCTATTCATCAAAATCACCCTTTATCTTATGCTTACACTACATATCGCCCCCGTTTTTAAGGCCCGCGGCATTGACAAGCCCTTCTCCTTTATGGTTAAGAACGGGATGACACCCCACTCCGCCCACAAACTGCTGTCCGGAACCCTCCGCGTCATTCGTTTGGACCATGTTGAATTTCTCTGCCGCATACTGGTCTGCGAACCAAACGACCTGCTCTACTGGTCCCCCTCCGGCCAGGAAAAACTTCCCGCTTCACACCCGTTGACCCAGCTCAAACAGGCCGGCTTTGATACCAACTGGAAAGAAACCCTTGCCTCGGTGCCTTTACACCAGTTAAAAGAAATTACCAGCAACATGGTAAAACAATCCGGGGAATAAACACCAGCTGTTATTAACGGTTAGCATTAAAAAGATCAGTACCACGGTTTAAAACAGGTGAAGACTGATTGGTTCATGCGCAGCATCCTGCGGATCAGTTTATCAGTTTATCAGTTAATTAGTTAATCGGGATCGTGTTAATTAAGCATTTATCAAAGCCTTTTAAAAAACTGGCAGGAGGAAGACCAATTAACTAATAAACCAATTAACCAATACCCCCCATGTGTGTGTTTCTCTATGCCGCTATCTTTCTATCTGGTTCACAAAACTAAAAAGCAGGGAAATTCCTTAATTTCAATACCTGCTAAAACGCATCGCATGAAACAACTACTAACTGCCGCCTTTACCTTACTAATCCTTAACGCCAGAGGCCAAACACCCACAGGGCACTTCGTAAAAGAAGATACTATTAAACAAATTCAGCAAAATGCAAAATGGTACGACCTGGAGTTTACTGATGCCGAAGCTGATTCTATGATGGGAAGCCTGAACAATTACCTGTTCCTCTACCAGTCCCTCCACAAAACATTACCAACAAACGACATCTCCTACCCTTTTGCTTTTCATCCCGCTCCTCCCGGTATGAAGGTCTCCACCAAAAAAGAAAAGATATTCTGGGATATTCCGCTGCGAACAGAAGTACCTGTCAATAAAGAAGAGCTGGCTTTTTATTCCATTCCGCAATTAGCAGCATTGCTGCTAAATAAGAAGATCAGTTCCGTTGCCCTAACCACCTTCTTTATTCAGCGGTTAAAAAAATGGGGAGATACCCTTCAATGCGTTATCACCCTTACTGAAGATCTTGCTATGCAACAGGCCCGCCAGGCCGATGCAGAAATAAAACAAGGTATCTACCGGGGCCCCTTACACGGCATACCCTATGGACTAAAAGATCTCTTTGCCGTAAAAGGATATAAGACCACCTGGGGCAGCACACCCTATAAAGACCAGGTGCTGGATGTGGACTCGTATGTTTATACACAACTAAAAAAAGCAGGCGCCGTACTGTGTGCCAAGTTATCACTCGGTGCATTAGCCTATAATAATAAGTGGTTTGGAGGTGAAACTAAAAACCCCTGGAACTTATTGCAGGGCTCCAGTGGTTCCTCTGCTGGTTCTGCTGCAGCTACAGTAGCAGGTTTATTACCATTTGCTATTGGTACAGAAACATTAGGTTCCATTGTCTCCCCTTCCACCCGTTGCGGCGCCACAGGATTACGTCCCACATTTGGAACGGTAAGCCGTTATGGTGCCATGGTACTTTGCTGGAGTTTGGATAAAGCCGGCCCCATCTGCCGCAGCGCAGAAGATGCCGCTATCGTGTATGCATTTATTCATGGTACGGATGGCAATGATCCTTCAGCTATCCGGCATACATTTAATTATACCGGCAAAGTGGATTTTTCTAAACTCCGCATTGCGTATGCAGATAATTTCTTTAAAACACTAAAGCCCGATGCACCGGAATGGAAAGTGATAGAGACCTATCGTTCCTTAGGAGCTGCCGTAAAAGGGGTGAACTTTCCCGATTCAGCCATGTATCCCATTAATTTAGTTTCTATTATCCTTAATGCAGAAAGCGCCGCTGCATTTGATGAACTGACCCGTACCAACCGCGATGATCTTATTGAACGGCAGGACAAGAATTTCTGGCCAAACAGTTTTCGTGCCGCCCGCACCATCCCTGCTGTAGAATACATCAATGCCAACCGCTACCGTTCCATCCTTTGCAAACGGATGAATGATTTTATGAAGAATTATGATGTGCTGATCGTTCCCACATTCGCCGGCCGGCAATTATCCATGACCAATCTTACCGGTCATCCCGTTGTTTGTATGCCCATCGGGTTCAATCAAACCGGCTCTCCGCTCAGCATTACACTCATCGGCAATTTATATGATGAAGCCACTATCTTAGCAGCAGCAAAAGTATTCCAGGATAAGACGGAACATAATAAGAAGCATCCGGCTTTATTTAATCAATAATTAGAATTAATAATGAATAATTTATTCAAAGTAGCGATTGTCCTTTTGTTAGCCTCCTGTTCTCAAAAGCAAAAAGCCGACCTGCTGGTGTATAATGCTACTATCTATACGGTGGATTCTTCCTTTTCTACCGCTGAAGCGATGGTGGTAAAAGATGGAAAGATCGTTGCCACCGGTTCAACCGCCGACCTGGAGAAAACCTATGAGGCCAAAGAAAAATTAGATGCGGGTGGTAAGTTCATCTATCCCGGCTTCATAGATGCCCATGCTCATTTTTTAGGTTATGGCATGAGCCTGCAACGGGTAGACCTGAGCGGCACCACCAGTTGGGAAGCATGTATTGAAAGAGTAAAGAAATTCGCAGTGGAGAACCCCGAAGGCTGGATCACCGGCCGCGGCTGGGACCAGAACGACTGGAACGTAA
>CAYUCU010000223.1:4751-6120 GCA_964443345.1 uncultured Chitinophaga sp. | reverse complement strand
GAGACAACACAAGATAAAGAGCAAAAAAAAGGCTTACTGAAGAAGTACCTCGATAACACATTCGGGGATGAAGGTCTGAAAACAGATGTAAAGATAACTCTGACCTGGCAGACCTGGGGAATGATTGTAGGTGCTGCGGTTGTAGCAACAGGATTAAGCACAGCTACTTATTACATAATGAAATCAATGTTTACAGGAAAAACCTGAAGAAGAACAATACCATGAAGAAAGCACTCATAGCCGTTTTTTCAATATCACTGACAGCGGGAACACTTTACCTGACTTACTCGCAGGTGAAGTCCATGTTCATTAACAAACTGGTGAAATCGTGGATAGAGGAAGCGAAAAAGCAAAAGAAAGAATTGACCAAAGAAGTTATCAAGCAGCTTAAAGAGGAGCTGGATAAACTCTACCTGTGGGAAGTAAAGCAGTTGATGAATTATTCTGCTAAAGTGCTTGCTAATGCACCCAAAGAGGAAACAGAGCCATTGCTTGCGAAACTGAAGGAAAAGAAAATCACTGAAAAAGCAAACTTAAAAGCAGTTGAAGGAATTATAAATTTTTCGGAAAAGGTATCATAATTCAATAAAAACAAGAATAAATACTAACACATGGAAACACTAACAGAAATCATCTCGCATATTCAGAACTACATGACAGCCCTTGACTGGCAGTACATTATCACCTTCATTATTATCTGTTATGGAATTAACCACTACAAAGTAAAAGAGGGTTTGCAGAAAGCAACTGGAACGCAAACCCGGACACGTTACCGTGTTATTATCATTGGTGTATTGTATGCCACCGGATTGTATTTCCTGCGGGGATATAAAATCCAGCAAATCGAAAACCTGTTTCAGTCTTTCATATTCGCATTGGTCTTTCACAAGTTCATCGTGGAAGCCCTGCTATACTGGCTGGCAAAACACGCCCTGCCGGAATCCATTTCCAAACATTTAATAGACCAGGAACAATTACAAAAAATCAATCAAAATAAATGACCATGTACACTCATAGATTTGAATCCGAAGTATCAGGACTGCGTGGAGAAGTTGTCTTCATAGGTGCTGCCATTGTTACAGCATTACTCATAAATGCCTATGTGCTAATTCAGATAGCGGATGACCTGCACTGTCTGAAAGAAATCGAGAAGGAAAAGTTTAAATCCATCATCCCTCCGGGCAAAGATGAGTTTTCAACGGCAACAGACCAGGTGCAGGAGGAGAAACCCGTGAAGGAACAGCCACAAGCAAAAGAAACAAAAACAGAAAGCGAAACAAAACCTGAAGATGAAAAGCAATAACATTTTTACTTCCATCCTTGTCTTTGTCTGCTTTGCATTGTATGTGGCATTGGAGCTGAAGCTGCC
>CAYUCU010000223.1:0-4651 GCA_964443345.1 uncultured Chitinophaga sp. | reverse complement strand
GTATTGTGATTCGGTATTGGTTCAAACGGAGAACCAGGTCGAGTTATTAAACCAGTTGCAGGCTGTTAATGACAGTTCGATACTGATTATGAAAATGAAGACGGAAAATCAGCAAACAATGATTGCAAACCAGGAAGCTGTTATCGGGGACATAAATTTAAAGCTGGAGCAAACTGAAAAGAAGTTTAAAAGTGAACGATGGCAAAAGCGATTGTTCGCTGCCGGATTTTTTGTAATGACAGTATTAACCATTTTAAAATAAACAACCATGCCATTAGAAATCATAGACGAAGGTGGTGAAGGTGGAGGCGGTGGAGTAACACCACAACCACCAACACTGGAAGAAATATTAAACAGCTCCGGTCAGCTAACCAATGCGAATTTGCCTGGTATTAACCATATAAAGCGAACCAACATCAGCAATTATGTAGCAGGAATTATCCAGGCACAAAGCCTCGATGCTTCCAAAGTACAAATTCTAATGAAAGATATTGGAGCAGACATAGCGGTTACTATTTACAATGACGGAGCAATTCACACACAGATCAATTATTCACAAATACCTTAATAACCATGAGCTTTATCGGAGGATATCAAAGTGATGTAAATCTTAACGACATCAACTATGTCGGAGACTTCCCTATTGAACACGCATTAGGCGGATATGGTGTTACCACCGGTCAGAATAATTATGCTTTGACACTTATACCACCTATTTCCCAATACAGGATTGGTATGCCACTGGCAGTGAGATTTGCTGAAGCCAATACTGACATCGTAACTCTCAATGTAAATGGAAAGGGAGCCAAATCTGTGAAAAAAATTGTTACAGGTGTATTGACGGAATTACAGGCAAATGATATTAGAGACGACAAAATTCACTTGCTCATCTATGATGGCGACAACTTTCAAATTGCTAATAGCAGCCATATGCTATTTGATGCAACTGAAACACGCAAAGGGATTTCACAAGTAGCCACCTGGTTTGAAATAATTACGGGGACTGATGATTATAAAATTGTAACTCCCACCAAATTAATTGCACTCATCAATACCCTTGCTGCGACACAAGAAGAAGTAAACGAAGGCATAATAAATAACAAGGCAGTTACTCCATTAACACTTGCCAATTATATTGCAGACAAGATCACGGGGCTTTGGGAAGACAAGGGTGTGTTGAACTGTGCAGGGAATCCAAATTTTCCGGCTGGCCAGGTTGGTGATGCTTACACAGTAAGCATTGCTGGTAAAATAGGTGGTACGCTTGGACAAAATGTAGGTGTAAGGGATGTAATTTACTGTAATACGGATAATCCGGGGGGACTGGATGAAGAGGTAGGATATGCCTGGACAATTATTCAGGCTAATCTTGAGCCGGCCACAGAACTGATTGCAGGTTACTTACGAATTGCAACACAGATAGAAGTAAATGCCGGTGTAAACAATGCAACCTCAGTAAGCCCATTAAAGTTGAAAACACTTTTGGATGCCCGTATAGCGACAGAGGTTTTAACTGGATTGATTGAACTTGCAACACAAGCGGAAGTGAATGCAGGACTGGATGATGTTCGGGCAGTAACTTCCCTGAAGCTGACGACATTGCTAAATGCCTTGTTAAAATACCAGGCTGGAGCTGGAGTAAATTCCATAATACCAAAATTAGGAGTGAACAATACTGCTCCCGGTTCCCATGCAGCGGTATTGAATGGTAATAACAACAGAGCAAACAATACTTTCAGTTCTGCAATAGGAAGTTATGCGGATGCGTGGCAGTTCAACGAATTTGCCAAAGCTCCAGGAGCATTTGCTGCCACACAGGGAAGTGTTCAACACAGCGTTTTAACCATTTGGAACATTGTACCCTCCGGTGGTGGAATATATCCAATCAATCTCGATGGTGGTGGAGCAAGCGCCTCTAACCGTTGGAGGATCCCCAATAATTCCATCATCCATTTCATGTTGCAGTTTAGCATTGTGCAAAATTCCGGTTCAGCGGGAACGATTGGTGATACCTGGACGGCTATTTATGAAGGAGTGGCAAAAAATGTAAATGGTGTTATTTCGTGGGTAGGTGGAGCACCTTCAGCAAGGGAAATTCGTCAGGATGCAGGTCTTTCTCCATCTGTTTCTTTCGGAACATCAGGAAATGAACTTATCCCTATTGTAATAGCAATAGCCAATAAGAATCTTCATGTGAACATTACAGGATATATTACGCAAACCAAATTTAGCCTCTGAAGGGCTATCCCGGTGGACCCGGTGACAGAACCTCCAATAACAGAACCTTAAAATGGATTATTTAAAACTCATAGCAATATTATTCAGTGCCACTGGTTTTTGGAAGCTGGTAGAAATGCTTGTCAAGTTCCGGTCAGATAACAAGAAACAAGCTGCTGAAATCCGCAACCTGAATGCGCTGTCAGAGAAACAAATTTCAGAGAACTGGATTCAATGGTCGCAAACTCTTGAAAAAAGGGTAAAGGAACTGGAAGCCGTTGCCGAAGAAAACAAGGAACTCAAAAAGCAGATTGAGAGCCAACGCAACCGGATTTGCGAACTGGAGAACAAAGTTGAGAAGGTAGAAAAAGAAAACGAGCAGCTGCGGAACCAACTGAAAGAAATTTCAAAAACACAGGAACATGAATGAGCAGAGCAAATTAATGAAAGCACTATACACAGTATTCCTGATTGCGGTTACTGTCCGCACTTGCGTTTCCCTCTATGACAGGTTTACAGAGGAAGAAAAAAAGAAATGTGATTGTAAAAATAAATTGAAGTAATATGAAAATTACTCGCAAACAAGTTTATTGGGGACTTGGTATTACTGCCAGTTTGGTAACTATAGGCATCCTGGTTCACAAACACCGGAAGAAAATCAAAGAGCTTGCTGAAGAAGCAAAAGAAAAAGCTGAAAGCTGGCTTCGTCCGGTAGTAGCCAAAATAACAAGTAAGTTCGGATATCGTACTGATCCAAAAACAGGAAAGCAAAACGCCTTTCATAACGGAATTGATTTGGCTGTTGCGCTAAATACTCCTATTAAAAGCCCAATGCCGGGTATCGTGGATGCTGTTACTTCAGGTGGTGATGGCGGGAATCAGGTAATCCTAAAACATGATAATGGCTACAAAACAGGTTATGCACATCTTAACAAACCTATGGTAAAAAAAGGAGATAAGGTAAAGCAAGGTGATGTAATCGGGCTTTCGGGTAGTACAGGAAAGAGTACGGGGCCACATTTACATTTTACCCTCACAGATCCTTCAGGTGCAAAAGTTGATCCGCAAGCACTGATATATTCCGGGATCACGTAAAATGTAAAAAGATCCAACCTATGCTTCTCAAAGGCTGGATCTTTTAGCATGGATTTAATTTAATTCAACGACCTTACATACTTTTCAAGCCCTTGAATGCCCATTGTCCAAGCACCTTTAAACATTTCCTTTGCTTCCATTTCTTTCTCAGGAAGAACATCAAATGTCGCTGACCATTCAATAGTAGATGCCCCATTTCCGTTATCCACAACTTTAATAGTTCCGATGATATTGTCAACCGGTATTAACTGTTGTTTGGGAATCCCGTAACGAAATACCTTTGCCTGGTAATTTACTTCCAGAACATCCTCATTAAGAGGCCCGGCTTCGGTAGTGCAATATCGTTTGTTTCCTTCAACCCTGCATGATTGAATGAGAGGGGCAAACCATTTATCTACACCTCCAACTGCACCAATTACTTTCCATGCTGCTTCGGCAGAAGTACTGATGGAAATGCTTACTTTTTCTTGTGATTGTTTCATCTTTGTTTTGTTTTAAGTGAATAATGATACAAAGATTAGGGAAGGAGTTTTCAGACATTTTGTGTATTAGCCCAATGATTTGTCATTTTGGGTCAATCTGTAATTGGTGGGTGAGGATTTGAATTTTTCCTGAAAAGATTTTGAGAAATGAGCCAGGTCATTAAAGCCACAATCGTAGGCAATATCACTTATTCTTTGGTCTGAAACAAGTAACAGCTCTGATGCTCTTCCAAGTTTTTTGCTTTTTATATAGCTGGCAGGACTATCATTATATATCTTTCGAAATTCCCTTTTAAAGGAAGATAGACTGAGGTTACTTAATTGAGCAAGGTCTTCAATGGTTAAATCAGAAAAAATGTGGGAATCAATTACCTGCTTTATTGAATAGGTGGTTGGTGAAAATAAACCTGAAAGAATTTGTTGAATAACCGGTGCATCTTTTGTTTGGTTCAATAATAATATTGATTCCTTTAGTTTTAAAATAAGTAATTCGTCATTCACTAATTCGGGATTCTCGAAATAAAACAGGAGACTATCAATGTATTTTACCAAGAGGGTACTACTTTTAATTTTAGCCATTCCTGAATCAGCGTTTGCTTTATTTTTAGGTCTTTTCAGAAATTCAGGCAGATCTTTTTCATACACCTTTTTCAATACGTCAGGGTGGAAATGAACTGCAACTGCCTGATACGTTTTTGAAGTTTCAGAAGGAAGCATTTTGGAGATATAATTTCCGCATTTCATCAACACGGATTCTTTAGACCGAAAGCTCAAGCGTTCAACCTCCGAAATGGAGATGGCTTCCCCTTCAATTACATATAAAAAACATGCCTCATTGGGCATTGGATTTGGCTTTT
>CAYUCU010000222.1:0-6143 GCA_964443345.1 uncultured Chitinophaga sp. | reverse complement strand
TGTTTGTTACTTTTTGTACATAAGCAGTACTGCCCTTATCGTCCCGTGCTTGTTTCGTACAGGCAAAAAAAATGAAGAGCAGTGCCCCCAACATGAAGATCAGTTTTTTCATAATGATTTTTTTAGATGAATAATTATTGTTGTCGCATAAACCGGTTTTGGACGCCGGTGAACAATAACAAATCATCAGCCAATCTGATTAATTGTTGATAAATAGGAACGGTAATTACATAGCTGCATTTCATTACATATTGCAGAATGAATCACTGCAAGAGTAAACCCTTATTTTCTCTGTCTCCTATTTTACACTACCCGCAACCATGTGAGTTTGGTAATGAGTGTGACTTTTTGAAAACTAAATCGGGAACTGGCTAAAAATACAGGCCAACCGAAAACTGTTTTTGAAAAAAATATTTTGCGCAACCAATTAGTTGCCTATATTTGCAACTGATTAGTTGCATAAAATCTAACCAATATGAGACGTGATGTTTTCCAGGCAATAGCTGACCCCACCCGAAGAGCTATTTTATTGCTCATCGCAACACAAGCCATGACCCCCAACTTTCTTGCTGAACATTTTGACAGCACCCGGCAGGCCGTATCAAAGCACATTAAAATGCTAACGGAATGCCAGTTAGTAAAACAGGAACAAGTCGGCCGGGAGATCTATTATCACCTCAACCCAAAAAAAATGAAAGAAGTCGCAGATTGGCTGGAACCCTTTCGACAGCTATGGGAAAACCGCTTCAACCAATTGGATACCGTTTTAAAAACATTGAAAACGAAAAAATCATGATTAACAAAACAACTATCACTGCTGAACCGGGCAGGCAGGAGTTTTTCATCACCCGGGAATTTGATGCACCAAAGGAATTGGTTTTTACTGCCTTCACCGATCCTGAACTGCTGGTGCAATGGTTTATGCCCAAACAATTAAACCTGCAGGCTGAAGTGATGGATTGCAGGACCGGCGGCTCCTTTCATCTTACCTATCCCGGCCAGGGTGGAACACAATTTGGCTTCCGGGGAATCTATCATGAAATACTGCTGAACGAACAGATCATCAAAACATCAGAATTTGAAGGGCTGCCACAAAAAGTAGATCCCGTACTGGAAAAAACAATTTTCGAGACCATTCCGGGTGACAGGTGCAAAGTGACCATCCATACTATTTGCCCATCTGTGGGATACCGGGATAATATGATCGCAGCGGGTATGGAACCGGCTTTAGCAACCACACATGCACAACTGGATACGTTACTGAATTCTTTAACAGATAAAAAGTAAATGTATGAAACAAACCCTTTTTACCAATGATCTCCCTAACAAGAAAATCCTTGCGGAACGGGAATTTGGGTAGTGGGGCAGTTTGAAAATTAATTGTCTTATTAAATGCTCTTGCACCACATAGACAAGAAGTTATCATAGAAATACACACATAGAAAGGCCCATGTGTGTATTTCTATCTGTTCTATGGTCGATGTGGTTCATCATTTTCAAACTGACCCACTACGGGAATTTGGATGCATTGCTTCGCAATAAAAAAATCAGGGAGCCAGGGCCTTTTCATTCCGGTGTTTCCTCCCGGCATGAAAAGGCACTGAAGATTGAATAGCCACTTCATTGATGAAACACAGCAGCTGCTTCCCTCCCACATTCTGCCTATTTGATAGTGAGATGAATTCTTTACTTTAGAGAAGCCGTTCCGTTATCAAATACTGCAAAATATAATAGCATGAATCTTCCTGAAGAGTACAAAACACAAAAGCACCTGCTATATGAGTTGATCGGCGCAGGCCTGGTACTGATTCAGCTGATCATACAGCTTGCCCAAAGATATATCCGCTACGACTGGCTGGTGGATTCGCTTTGGATATTATCAGCTATCCTGCTCATTCTGCCACCGCTGCTGAAAGGCAACCCGTCAATCAAATTTCCCGGCTGGTGCACTGCACCTGCTACATCCCTGTTACTGTCCCTCTATTTATTCCTGTATCATTTGCTGGCGGTGGTATTGTCGCTCCGTTATGTCCGTGCCACGATCCTGCTTTTTCTTGCCTGCACTTGTTTATATGGACTTTCCTTATTCCTTCGGGCAAAAGAAGAAGGCATTGTGCTAAAAGAACTGCAATGGAAGAATTTGCTCCGCTACCCGCACTGGCCATTGACGATTGCTCTTATACTTTGCCTGCTTGCTTTATTTCTCCCCATGACCAAAATAAATTCTCTCCGGAGTTATTACGGTATGCAATATGGTTATAGTGCCTATAGTGGCTGGGGATACAATAGCTGGGGGTATAACTTTTATGGGACCACGGTACTGATCAAAGGCCATATGGCCTACTGGGGCCATTTTGCCTGCCTGCTGTTATCATTTCTGCTGGTGTTTCATACCGTAAAGGCAGCGGGTAATAAGTTATATGCCCGGATGGACCTGGTCTTTAAAATATCAGTGACGGTAATTTTTGCCTGGTGGTTATTCGGGGCCAAAGGTTATAATGCGTTAAAAGGTTTTGGTTCTATTTTATTTATACCTGGCATACTACTGATGGCCGCCGCCGTGTATGTACCTGATAAATTGGGGGAGCTGGTGAAGAAGAAAGGATTGGTGAAATAATTGAAAGTGATTTGTTGCGGGGATGGAAGTCACGTATAGCAAGAGCGAAAAACAAATGGAGCTAAAAATCTTTCATCTAACAATTTCAATTGCTGCTATTAGCTGTCTTTTTTGCTTCCAACTACTTGTCAAAAAGTGGCAAAAATGACAAAAAAGGGGATGTTCCGGAGTACATACAAGGGTGTTCTTAAGTACATCACCCGGAGTTCCAAAGTACATAAGAGGGTGTTCCCGGGTACATGAGAGGGTGTTCCCAGGTACATGAGAGGGTGTTCCCAGGTACATGAGAGGGTGTTCCCAGGTACATAAGAGGGTGCTCACAGGTACATAAGAGGATGTTCGCAGGTACATATGAGGGTATTCGCAGGTACATAAGAGGGTGTTCACAGGTACATAAGAGGGTGTTCCCGGGTACATTACAGGGTCTCAGGAGGTACATACATGGGTGTTCCGAACTACCCCCATGGGTGTTCCGAACACCCTATTATGTGAGTGTCAATTTACAGAATAGATTGTTTTACAGCTATTTAGTACATTTTTTCAGCAGCCAGCGAAAAATCACTACCCTTTTACAATGTCGTTGATGATCTTAATGTGATGATGTGTATGAATGGCGATTACCCGGCGTGCCTGTTTTACCCGCACATCACCAAAAACGGGGTGTGTAAAAAATTGGCCGCGGCTTAGCTTCTCAAACAGTTCCACCTTTTGTTTTGCTTTTTCCATCAGCCCGGTAATATTGGCCATACTTGTATCTGCGGCAGGTTTTACTGAATCAGGCACTCTGGCCCTTCCCCTTGGGATCTTTCCAAGCGTTAAGACGGCCAAACGTTTTGCATTGAACTTCCATTTATAATCTGCCGGGTTAGAATGTTCAACAGCGCTTATCATTTTTATTAATGCCAGCAAACTATGCTCCAGGTGCCAGCCAACAGTTACCTGTGAAATGGCTTCATTCTTTTGCTCAACGAATGGCAGCTTACTTTCTAACTCACTTATTAAAGCAGCAAGACTTTTCATTTATTTCCTTTTGACAAACTTAAGGAAAGAAGGGATTGGCTTTTCTGTTTGTGGATGGGGGAAGGTTAATGCGCAGCATCCTGTGGATTGGTTAACTGGTTAATTAGTTAATTGGTTTATTGGTTTATTGGTAGGGGTCGCCTGTTGGGGTATTTTTCTAATTGGATGGAAGACCAATACAAGCAGGAAGTATTTTATCCTGCCACTGATCACATCGCAACAGACGATAAAATAATGATGCGGGACTGGAAGTTCCGCAGGGCGATAATGCCGGCAATTCGTTTTGTACACAAAGCAATCTACCCTACATTTACCAGATAATAAGATCACTAATATGAAAAAATACCTTTTTATCATTATCACCGCTGCCCTGCTATCCTCCTGCTCAAAAGATAAATGCTGGACATTATCTGATTGCCTGGGAAATGACATTGGCAGTTATTGCGGAACAGAAAAGCAGGTAAAGAAACAATGTGAATCAATTGCTACGCCGTCTTGTGCCTGTAGCTACAGGAGGGATTGATTCTTTTGTTTATTCACTTCGCCACAGGCGATAAAATAATGATGCGAGACTGGAAGTCTCGCATAGCCGGAGTAATAGTCATGCGAGACTTCCAGTCTCGCATAGCGGGGTAAAATACTGGTGCGAGACTATTTATAGTCAACTATTTTACTTTCAACAAATTCACATAGTTTCTTTACATATTCTGCTTTCACAATTATAGAAACCCCCGATCTTCTTTTTGTTATATATGTTTGTTTTGAGACTGTATCAACAGCGGGTCTGTTATTCACATATACAGTATCAGTTTCGTTGTACCCGCCAACAAGAATTCCAACTAGTTCAATATCGTCTGATTTTAAAGCAAAAACTGGTCCCCCGCTATTTCCATATGTTGCGTTTGACTCTATTAATGCAATATGTTCCAAATCCGAAGAAATCATGTTTGGTGAGGGCTTCCAAGTTAAATATCCAGGCTTAAAAGTTGAAATGTTATATAAGAAATCATTTTGAGTGTTATTCTCGATATGAGACGGGTACCCCCAAACCCATACTTGTTCGCCGAGATAAGGGGTTCTCATTTGGTTGTATGGGAAAACATTTCGAGCATTAGCATTTATTTGATTCATTTCGATAAGCTTGGAATCATTACGTATATAGCCTGGAAAGAGAAGAATACAACCGAGATCAATTTCACTGCTTTGATATAAGAAAGTATTCTGGGTACCGTCGAGATTAAAAAGTGGAACCTCTGTTCCAAAATAATCTGTTGTTTTTATGGTATCAGCCCAAGATGCTCTTAAGAAAACACTCATTTGCCTATTTTCAGCAAAAAATTTGACTACATGACCTGCGGTAACAACAGTTCTAAATGTCCTGTCTTTATATTTTACATAGGTTACTAACCCAGAACCCACTGATACAAACTTTCTTATTAAAGCTTTCTTTTTGTCATTTACAAAAGAATCTTCAACCACAGTACCAATCGAAACAGTGTAGCTTCTCATTTTAGTAAATCCTGCTTCACTTTTTTCATCAGACTGAGAAAAAATTTCTTGGGGTATTATACTAAGAATTACAACAAAAAATAAATAAATATTAGTATTCATAGGTTAATTGCATATTAGTATTTAATATAATTATAAAAGATATTTTTAAGACCCCTTATATTTTCACTTACTTAACCTCCTCATACGGCACATCCGTCACATTATCTGTACTACCAGCATTGGCATCAGCTGTATGCGGTTGCTCTGCGCCGGGTTGCTGACCACCAGCACCAGCATCCTTGTACATATCCTCACTCGCCGCTGTCCATGCTGCATTTAATGCCGCCATGGCCGTGTCAATAGCAGGCAAGTCCTGTGCTTTATGAGCTTCTTTCAGTTTTTCGGCTGCTTGTTCTATAGCAGCTTTCTTTTCTGCCGGTATCTTCTCGCCGTATTCTTTCAGTTGCTTTTCTGTCTGGAACACAAGGCTGTCGGCCTGGTTCAGTTTTTCCACTTTTTCTTTTTCGGCTTTATCAGTGGCTTCATTGGCTTTAGCTTCAGCCTTCATTTTTTCCACTTCTTCTTTGCTTAAGCCGGAGCCGGCTTCAATGTGTATCTTTTGTTCTTTACCGGTGCCTTTGTCCTTGGCCGTTACATGCAGGATACCATTGGCATCAATGTCAAAGATCACTTCTATCTGCGGTACTCCTCTTGGAGCCGGGGGTATATTATCCAGGTTGAATGTACCAAGGCTCTTGTTGTCTTTCGACATTGCTCTTTCTCCCTGCAACACATGTATCTGCACACCGGGCTGGTTGTCGCTGGCGGTACTAAACACTTCTGATTTCTTGGTAGGGATCGTGGTGTTGCTCGGTATCAGCGGCGTCATCACCCCACCCATGGTTTCTATACCAAGAGAAAGCGGGGTAACGTCCAGCAGTAATACGTCTTTTACCTCACCGGTCAGTACGGCACCCTGTATCGCAGCGCCTACGGCCACCACTTCATCAGGGTT
>CAYUCU010000221.1:0-6221 GCA_964443345.1 uncultured Chitinophaga sp. | reverse complement strand
GAGGAATATAAAAAGAATGCGATCAGCCTGGCAAAAGTGGAAGCCATTTATTTTCCTTCCATCACCCTGCTGATAGGGCTCAGCACCTTGTTCACCATTATGATTGGCGGACTGTATGCTATCTATGGGGGGCATAATGTAAGCGTAGGCACGATCCTGGAATTTGTAATGTATATCAATATGCTCACCTTCCCGGTAAGTGCCATTGGCCTTACCGCCAGTATGATACAGCGGGCAGCTGCTTCGCAAAAAAGGATCAATGAATTTTTGCAAACAGAGCCGGAGATACGATCTCCCGGAGATGCCGTTACCATTTCCCTGCAGGGAAATATCAAATTTCAAAATGTGGATTTTATCTATCCCCATACAGGTATCCATGCTCTTAAAAATTTTAACCTGGAGATCAGGAAAGGAGAGAAGGTGGCTATTGTGGGCAGAACAGGCAGCGGCAAATCCACCATTGCCCAGTTGTTGTTGCGCATGTATGATGCCACAGAAGGCACCATTGAAATGGAAGGCATCTCAATAAAGAGAATTGACCTGAAAAGTTTGCGGGAACAGATCAGCTATGTGCCACAGGATGTGTTTCTTTTTAGTGAAACGGTAGAGAATAATATCGGGTTCGGATTGCAGCAGGCATTACATCCCGCTGTAGAAAAAGCAGCCAAACAGGCCAGTGTGGACACGGAGATCGCTTCGTTCTCTCACCAGTATGAAACGATGATAGGAGAGCGGGGTGTAACACTTAGCGGCGGACAAAAACAGCGCATCTCCATCGCCAGGGCATTGATCAAAGAACCCAACCTGGTGATCTTTGATGACTGCCTGAGCGCCGTGGATGCCCGGACAGAAAAAGAGATCATTGGCAACCTGAATGCCTTTTTGAAAGACAAGACCGCTATCATTATTACCCATCGTATATTTTCCCTGTTCGACTTTGATAAGATCGTTGTGCTGGAAGACGGGGCTATTGCAGAAGAAGGAACACACACCGCTTTGCTGGCAAAAAAAGGATATTATGCAGGATTGTATGCCCGTCAGCAGCAACAGGATATGGGACCGGTACAGGATAAGTAAATGGGTTGTTCTCCATCGCCCTGCTGCCTGACTGATAATAACTGCCCGCTGCATTTGGCTGTTTCAAAAACATCTATATATTTGTGGCCTCCCTGCTGAACCCGTGGGCCAGGCACTGCCTCGCCGGTTGGAAAGCTGCCGGAGACCAAACCAAGTATTTCTTTAACTGCTAAAACTTATAACTGTGGCGTACGAGAACAATGACAAGAAAATGGAGAGCATCTACAGCAAACGCATTCGTGCCGGAAAAAGAAGGACCTACTTCTTTGATGTAAGAGCTACCCGTGGTAATGATTATTACCTGACCATTACTGAAAGCCGTAAAAGATTTGATGATAACGGATATGACCGGCACAAGGTTTTTTTATATAAAGAAGACTTCAACAAATTCATTAAAGCATTGGGAGAGGCAGTAGATTATGTAAAAACAGAACTGATGCCTGATTTTGATTTTGATGCATTCAACCATGATGAAGTGGCAGAAGAAGGCAACCATAACAATGGCGGTGAAATGATCGCAGAAAATGCGGCAGAAGAAAAGCCGGTTGAAAATGTTGAAACGGTTGAAAAAATTGCAGAAGAAATTCCGGTAGCTCAATCCAATGAAACAACTGGCGGGGCAACAGAAGAAGTTGACAAATGGTGATACTGAAAAAATAATTTGAAAATAAAAATACCCGGTACTGCCGGGTATTTTCATTTTTCCCCTATTTTCGTAATTCATTACTGATCTCTTACTGAACAGTAATGTTATATCCTGTGTTCCTTTTTCTATTTAAGCTCTGACCGGAGCACTTCCCCATTTTGTAAGCACTGACCTGATCACTTCCCCCATCTATCAAGCATTTTTTTTGATTATCACAAAATCGCTGTGATCTGTTCTGTTTTCAGAACAGGCTGGCATTATTTATTCATTTTAAAATCAGGTTATGAAATTAAAATCTACTCAGAAAAGAGCTATTGATGGGTTTCGGAAAGTTTTTCTTCTTCTTTGTTTGTGGGCATCCGGCCAGGTAAATGCTCAAACATTGTCAACCGCCTCGGGTACAGGTTATCTCGGGAATTTTTCCATTAATAACCCGGCGCCGCTCTCTATCTCCTTTGTTATTGAAAATACTACCGGATCAGCAGTAGTATTAACTGATCTTAGTTGCCAGTTAGGCCCCTTTGGTACTGTTGCCTTTTCGGGTGACCCTGTAGTCACTAAATTATTTTATAGTACCACTTCTATTTCCGGCAACTATGATCTGTCTGCTCCGGGTGTATGGACACAGATAGGCTCCGGGTCAGCCACCGTACCAGCTGTAGTTACTGTTACCCCGGTTATTACTGGTCTCAGTCTCGTTATTCCTCCGGCTACGCAATACCGGTTTGTATTTGAAGCTTCAAAAGGATTACGATTTTCATTTTCACCGACACCCACTCCAAATATTTTTTCAACCAGCGGGCTTAATTTGAAAGTCGGTAATGCCCAGGTGGCCGCCCAGGATATTGGGTGGGCTGGTGTATCACCCGTTCCTGCTGCGGGTAACCATCCTGCTTTCTTTGGTGGAACAGCAACACTGATCCCGGCAATACCCTGTTCCGGCACTCCGGCACCAGGTAATACGATCAGCTCAGCAAACCCTGTTTGCCCGACAATCGGATTTAATCTGACCTTACAAAATCCTACAGCGGGTTCAGGTGTCACTTACCAGTGGCAGTCAGGACCATCAGCAACGGGACCGTGGACAAATGTTGGACCTAATTCACCAACCTACAGCACTTCTCAAACAGTAGCTACTTTTTACAGATGCCAGGTAACCTGCGGAGCAAATACCGGTACGTCAACACCAGTATCTGTAGGTATGACACCAGCATCTTCCTGCTATTGTATTCCACCAGCATCTGATTGTACAGATAATGATGTGATAACAAGGGTACGTATCAGCACACTGGATAATTCATCCACTTGCGGATCAGGCCCGCCTTTGGGTTACAGCAACTTTACAGCACTTCCAGCACCAACCGTATATTCCAATGCGCCTAACCCGATCACTCTTGACCTTCCGGCCAACTGGACAGAACAACTGGCAGTGTGGATCGATTATAACCAGAATGGTGCATTTGAAGTAGCCGAGTTCAGCAATATCGGCACCAAGGCAGCAGGCAGTACCTTTATCACTGGTAATATCAATATACCAGCATCAGCATTGAACGGAACAACCCGTATGCGTGTCAGGGCCAGCTTTTCAACAGCATTAACTGGTGGCCAGGCTTGCACAGCAATCCCAACCGGATTTGGTGAGACCGAAGATTATAATGTAACCATCACGCCATGTGTTCCAGTATCAATAGTAACGCCACCGGTCAGCAGCAGCATTGGCTGCGGAAGTAATGCAAGCTTTACGGTTACAGTAGCCGGCACATTGCCCTCTTATTCCTGGCAATACCGTACAGGTGCATCTTCGGTCTGGCTGACAGTGCCAAACGCTGCACCGTTCTCAGGTGTAAATACTAACGTACTAACAATACTGAATACCCCCGTAGCTTTCAGCGGGTACCAGTTCCGTGCATTGGTAACAGGCGGTTGCAGTGCGGTTGATTTCACTACACCACCTGCCACACTGACTGTTACACCGGCCATACCTGTTGTAGATCCGGCAGCGGCATCCATTTGCAAAGGTTCCATACAATCATTGAAACTTTTGAATCAAACAAATGATGCCACATTAGTTAATGAAGGGTTTGATATTGCGGTACCGTTACCAGCAGGCTGGTTTGCAAAAAATAACAGTACTCCGGTGGGTGTTTCCGGTTGGTTCCAGGGAATTCCGGGCATCTTCCCGTCAAATAGCGGAATTCCGGCCTCCTATATCGCAGCCAACTTCCGGAACGTTTCGGGTGCTAATACCATAAGCAACTGGCTTCTTACTCCTGAAGTTGCTATGAAGAACGGAGACATCTTTACTTTCTATACAAGGAAAGTGGCCCCCGATTTTTTCCCGGACAGGTTAGAAGTGAGATTGAGTTCCAATGGGGCAAGCACAGACGTGGGAACCACCAACACCAGCGTTGGGGATTTTACAAACCTGTTATTAACTATTAACCCCACCCTCATTACAGGAGTGTATCCCATTGTCTGGACAAAATATACTGTAACAGTTTCTGGTCTTGCCGCTCCGGCAACAGGGCGCATGGCATTCCGGTATTTTGTTACGGATGGTGGAGCAGGTTCTAATTCTGATTATATAGGTATTGATGATGTAACGTACGTTTCAAAAGGAGGACCAATAAATGGTGTATGGACCGGGCCGGCCGGTACTATGTTCACGGATGCAGCGGCAACAACAGCCTATACCGGTACACCTGCTAATACCATTTGGGTGAAACCGGATGTTACCTCCGATTATGAAGTATCTTTTACAACAATATTTCCGACAGCCTGTACTTCTGAAAAAACCATAGTACCAGTAAGTGTAAGTGAGCCGGTCAGTAATTTGGTGAACCCAGCAAATAAGGCTGTTTGTGTTGGGGGCACTACGACATTTACCGTCAGCGCTGATGGGGGACCATTTGTTTATCAATGGCAGGTAAGCACAGATGGCGGACTTACATTTACCAATATTCCCGGAGCTGTCCAAGCCACGCTGACGCTTAATGCCGTTACACAAATGATGAATGGGAATCAGTACCGTTGTTTACTCGATGTTACAGCTTGTGCAAGCTCTGCTATCACCACTGCAGCGGTCCTGACAGTGAATACCCTGCCGGTTGTGACGCTGACCTCACCAGACCAGTTGTTAACTCCGGGCCAGACCACCTCGATCACTGCGAGCAGCAGCCCCGCAGCAGCAGGTGGTTGGGTATGGAATTACAACGGATCTGTTCTTGCCGGTGCAACAACCAATACAGTAAGCGGAATAGATATTGATAAGATCGGCACCTATGCAGCAACCGTTACAGATATCAATGGTTGTTCCAATACCTCAGCAAATATGGTGATCGGTGCAGAAGTATCGGACCGTTTATGGATCTACCCGAACCCGACCACTGGTGCCTTCCAGGTAAGATTGTATCATGATCCTAACGGCTACTTCAGCAAGAGAGCTGTGTACGTTTATAATAATACCGGTCAGCTGATGATCAGCAGGGAATTTGATATCGATTCAAGGACCACACCTTACCTGCGTATGGATTTTGATTTAGGTAAAGCAGCCCCCGGAACCTATGTGGTAAAAGTGGTGCATAAGTATACCGGAAAAGTGGTCTCCGGGCTAATTGTTGTCCAATAGGAGAGACCCTCTCATATAATTACAGAATCTTATATCCCCCTGGTCAATCAGGGGGATATTTTTTTTAAGTAATTATACAAATTGTTAAAAAAAAAATTACCTTTCAGCCTGATTTTCGGACGGGATCCTTCCCAGGGATTAATCTATTAACTAAAAACATTTCTATGCAATCAAAATTTACGCTTAAAAAAATCAGGTATTTTTTCAGGCTCACGCCACTGCTTATGTTGTTCTGCCTTTTCGGAGGCGTAGCAAAAGCTCAGATCATAACACTGAGTACCGAAGCAGATCCCACTTACAACGGACTTAATACTTTTGGCGCTGTGAACTCAGCCGCAACCTTTGTTATTCAAAATACAAATGGTTTCCCGGTCTTGCTTACTGCCGTTGACTGTTATTTTAACCCCGCTGCCATTGGCGGAGGTAGTGGTACCATACCTACACTATGGTACAGTACCACATCTTTATCCGGGGCACCTACAATCTCTGGCCCCACCTGGACATCCCTTGCATCTGGGGCACCAGTTACACTTGGTGCAGCAGGTTATTACAATGTGCTCAACGGGTTGTCATTTAGCATCCCCGGAGGCACATCTATTCGGTTTGCTTTACAGTCAAGCCTTGGAATGAGCTATAGTGGTGGTGGTACCGGCGTTCCGGCTATCAATACCTTTAGCTCAAATGGTGTAAACTTCCAGGTAGGTAACGTGCTGATCAGCGGACTTAATGTGGGTTATGCAGGTGCATTTCCCGCACCAACTTTCAATCCAAGGTATTTTACAGGAAGAGTTACACTGAACGTATCCAGTGCACCTTGTTCCGGCACTCCGGCACCAGGTAATACGATCAGCTCAGCAAACCCTGTTTGCC
>CAYUCU010000220.1:0-6256 GCA_964443345.1 uncultured Chitinophaga sp. | reverse complement strand
CGACCTCCGACCTCTGACCTCTGACCTCCGACTTCCGACTTCCGACTTCCAACCTCCGACTTCGTACTTCCCACCTCGTACTTTATTTTCCCCTCGTTCACCATCATCCCTCCGCTCAGCACCTGCAGCAATGTGCTCTTGCCCGAGCCATTCGGCCCGGTGATGGCATAAGATCGTCCTGCTTCAAATGTGTAGTTGAAATGACGGAATATCCAGTCACGGTTAAACCGTTTACCGGCATCAGATAGGGAGATCGTCATCGTTGTTGCCTTTGGTAAACCGTTTGATAATGCCTCTGCCGCTTTCCCGGATAAAGGTTACGATCTCATCCCGTTCGTCGGTAGCAGGCATTTCTTCTTCGATGTATTCCACCGCCTGGCTGGTGTTCATGCCTTTATTATAAAGCACCCTGTAGATATCAAGGATATGATTGATGCGCTCTACACTAAAGCCACGCCGCTTCAGGCCAACAGAGTTCACACCGGCATAGCTTAATGGATTACGTCCTGCTTTGATATAAGGGGGAACATCTTTGGTCACCAATGAACCACCGGCGATAAAAGAATGAGAACCGATCTTTACAAACTGGTGTACCGCACACATACCGGCCAGTATCGACCATTCTCCAATGGTAACATGGCCGGCCACCTGTGTATTATTGCTTACGATACAATTATCCCCTACCAGGCAATCATGGGCAAAATGTGAATAGGCCATGATCAGGCAGTTCTTACCGATCACCGTTTTTTCCCGGTCAGCCGTTCCCCGGTTTACCGTTACAAATTCACGGATGGTGGTGTTATCACCAATTATTACGGTTGAATATTCTCCATGAAACTTCAGGTCCTGCGGAATGGCGGCAATTACTGCTCCCGGAAAAATGCGGCAGTTCTTGCCGATCCGGGCCCCTTCCATAATAGTTACATTAGAACCGATCCAGGTGCCATCGCCAATTTCCACGTCCTGGTGGATGACGGTAAACGGGTCAATTTTTACATTGGTCGCCAGCCGGGCATTTGGATGAATATATGTATGCGGATGAATCATGAACTGAGTTTCAAAGCCACCTTGAGTGGTCAAGGCAGGCAAAGTTAACAGATACAGGCAAAAACAGAAGTTTTTTTCGCCATATATTGTTAAAAGTCAGCTTTAAACATATTGCTTCAAAGTTGCACCATTAACATTGTTCAGGAAAGTGTAAATTTGCGGGATAGTGCATAATCCCCCGGATATATTGACCCTTGCGTACAAGCAAAACCTGATGCAGGACCAAATGGTGCAGCTGCAGGAGCGGCACCAGCAGATACCTGGCTCGGTCAATTATACTATTAACCGCTACCGGCGAAATTTACAATGGAATATGGAAGATACCGGGATGATGGTATATCACTACGAAAAAAACAGCCCGAAAGAAAACTACCTGGAACTCCGTTTTTGTGTAAGCGGAAATGTGTACTGCCGTAAAAAAGATACGGAATGCGATATGTGCCAGTTCAGTGCCTCCAAAAGCTGTGCAGAAAGAGTGGACAGTGTGGATGTGGTAAGTTTCCGGTTTTCTCCCACGCATCTCAGCCAGTTTGTAAAACCCAGGAAAGGGAATGCGGTGCTTACCGATAATATCCTCGCTTTTAAACATACCTCTTCTTTTACCAAAATTCACCCGGTGTGTGGTAAAACAAGGTTGATACTGGAAGGCGTGCTGAATCATACCTACAGCGATACGCTGGAGAATATATATATCAATGCCCAAACACAGATGTTGCTCCTGTACAGTTTAGACTGTATGCTCGGTGAAAAAGAAATAGATGTAGTGGGCTGTAAGTTCCTGGCCAATGCGCTGGATAAAGAAAAGATTGTGAAAGCAAGGGAGATACTGATCCAGCATATCGGTGAGCCGATCACTATCAAAGAACTCAGCCGCAAAGTGGCCATCAACGAATGCTACCTGAAAAAAGGATTCAAAGAATTGTTTGGTACCACTGTCTTCGATTTTTATCAAAGCCAGAGAATGGAGCATGCTAAATATTTGCTCTATGAAAAAGGACTCAGTGTAACGGAGGTTTCACTTCTGCTGGGCTATTCATCCATCTCTCACTTCTCCACTGCATTTAAGAAGCATACGGGGCTGAAGCCATGTGAACTACTACTCAGGTGATCCCGGTATTTTACGAACAATCATTCGGGGGTTTACAACTTTTTTATAGAAAACACACTGCTGATTAGGTAATAATATTTATGTGACATACGTTACACACCATATGGCATCATTTTTGAATATTTGATTGTCACCCATGCGTAAAATCCTGGCAATACTTCTGATTAGTCTTCACCTTATGGGTAATACCGAGGTGGGCCAGCTAGTGCGGTTTCCGCAATTGGTAGCGCATTTCTTTCAGCATCACCAGCTGGATCCTTCCATCAGTTTCTTCGAATTCATTACCATGCATTATGCCGGCGATGATGGCACTACCGCCGATGACGATTTTGATAAAGAACTTCCCTGCCATAATGTGAATCATAATACCATGACAGTGGTTTATTCTCCAATGGTGGCCGATGTCTTTTCAATTGAATTCACCTTCCCTGAATCAAGAGAATACAATAGCCGTTTGCAAACCGGCATTAGCTCCAAGCATGTACTGCTGGTGCTACAACCTCCCAAACAAGCCTGATCTCCCTTCATTTTTATTACAGGACCACTGGTTCTGAACCCCGGCGTTTTAACACCGGAGCAATAACCGTATCTGCATACTACTGACAGCAGCTGCTGAACAGTAGTATGTACACGTTACCTGTACGAGGCTATTCTTGAATAAAAACCAATTTGTATGAAAAATAAACTTGTTTTTACAGGTATTGCTATTACTATAATAATGGCAGTGCTGAATTCCTGTCGCCATGAGATACCGGATCCTGTAAATGGACCTGGTACCGGGGGAGGCAACCCGTTGCCCACATCCAACTGCAATCCGGACACGGTCTATTTTGTTAACCAGGTGATGCCCCTGATATCATCCAATTGTACCATGAGCGGCTGTCACGATAATATCACTCATGCAGACGGAGTGAATCTGACCACCTACTCAAAGATCATGCAGTATGTGGTGGCAGGTAATGCAGCCAGCAGCAAGTTGTATAAAGTGATCATCAAGACGGATGGCGATCGTATGCCTCCGCCGCCGATGCCTGCATTTACCACGGCTCAAAAAGCATTGATCCAGAAATGGATCAGTCAGGGTGCCAGGAATAACAGTTGCATTGGCAGTTGTGATACAGCCGTGTTTACCTACAGCGGGGCCATAAAACCAATTATGGATGCTAAATGCGTCGGATGTCATAATCCAACCAACCTCGGCGGAAACATTGATGTATCAACTTATAACTCGGTCAAGGTACAGGCCCTCAACGGAAAGTTGTATGGCTCTGTGGCGCATCTCTCCGGGTATTCACCAATGCCAAAAAATTCAGCAAAGTTGTCGGATTGTGAAATACGCCAGGTCCAAAAATGGATCAGTGCCGGTACTTTAAATAATTAAAATCAATAGTATGAAATTCTTTCTTTCAATAGTATTTGTGATCACTTGTGCCGTTTCTGTAAGCTCCTGTTATTACGATAAGGAAGACCTGCTGTACGGAGGCAACAGTGCACCCTGTACAGATACAACGGGTACCATTTCTTATACACAAAAAGTGGTGCCGATGCTTCAGCAATATTGTTACAGTTGCCATACAGGAGCTTTTCCATCAGGTAATGTACTCATGGGTACCTATGCTACAGACAAGTCGATAGCTCAAAATGGAACATTATACGGGTCCATCAATCATTCACCTGGTTTTTCACCAATGCCACAAGGGATGCCAAAAATGAACAATTGCCAGATCGCTGCCATTAAAAAATGGATCGACTCCGGCATGCTTAATAATTAACCACTAAAGCCGCTATAATGAAAAGAAAAAATATCCTCCGGTATATAGTGCTGCCACTCTTGGTTTTACTCGGTGCTGCGGCCATATATATATACAAGGAATACAACAGGACCCATAAGGACACAGCCAGGCTGAAACCGGACTATTCAGTTACAGCCACAGACCTGGTAAAAGAATTTTCGGAGAACGAACAGGCCTCTAATAAAAAATACTGGGACAAAGTGATACGGGTGGAAGGCATGGTGAAAGAACTGATCAAAGACGAAAAGGGTTTTTATTCTATTGCCCTGGGCGACACAAACGCTATGTCTTCTGTCCGCTGCAGCGTGGATAGTGCGCATGGCAGCGGAGCTGCTTCCGTGCAGAAGGGAAACATCATTGTTGTAAAAGGAATTTGTTCCGGGTATAATGCAGACGAAATGCTGGGCTCAGATGTATTGCTGGTCCGCAGCGTGGTAGATATAAAAAATTAATCACTAAAAAATCAATTATGAAAAACGTATTTATTGCCGCTTTTGCACTACTTGTCGCCAATGCCGCTATTGGTCAGAAATACTATACCAAGACCGGCCAGGTAAATTTTGATGCCACTTCTCCCTCTTCACCGGAGAAGATCGAAGGCATCAACCGGAGCGCTACCTGTGTGGTGGACATCAAATCAGGAAATATGCAATTCGCTGTACTGATGAAAGGGTTTGCATTTGAAAGAGCATTGATGGAAGAGCATTTTAATGAGAACTATGTAGAGAGCAGCAAGTATCCAAAAGCTGAATTCAAGGGGGAGATAAAAGACATCAGCAAAGTGGATTTTACAAAAGATGGCACCTACCCGGTAAAGGTAAAAGGAAAGCTGACCCTGCATGGCGAATCAAACGATGTGGAAGCAGAAGCAAAAATTGTGATACAGGGAGGGAAGATAAAAGCCAGTGCAGACTTTAGTGTAAAACTGGCCGACTACAAAGTGTCCATACCAGGGTTGGTGGCAGATAAAGTTTCCAAAGTGGCAAAGATCACTGTTTCCTGCTCGCTTGAATTACTTAAAAGTTAATTATTAAAATCCAGCAGTATGAACAAACTAATTTTCAGGCTCAGTGCCCTGTTGCTTCTTGTCTTTTCCTCCGGCAACCTGTTTGCACAGGACGAGGACCTGCTAAAACTGATCGGTGATGACAAGCCAAAGAAAGAACGGATAAAATATGCATTCAAATCACCAAGGGTCATCAACGGGCATTCGATGGAATTCCTGAATCCCGGTACGATGGATTTCCGCATCCTTCACCGCTTTGGTCAGCTGGACCAGGGGTATAAAAATTTCTTTGGGTTGGACCAGGCCAGTATGCGCATGGGTTTTGATTTTGGCATTTTGCAAAACCTGATGGCAGGTGTGGGAAGAAGTACCTATAAAAAAGAACTCGATGCATATATAAAGTATGCACCCATCCGCCAATCCACCGGCCCGTGGAGTTCACCGGTCACCTTTGCATTGGTGTCCGGCATCACATTGGATGGGTTGCCCTGGGCTGACCCTAACCGGAAGAATTTCTATACTTCCAAACTGGCGTATTATTTCCAGGCCATCATCGGCCGCAAGTTCAGCGAAGCAATAACGCTGCAGGTGGCACCAACAATGGTACACAGGAACCTGGTGGCACTTGAAACAGATCCGAATAATATTTACGGACTGGGAGTAGGTGGCCGTATCAAATTATCCAAACGCATCGCCTTTACCTGGGACTATACCCATGTGTTCATCGGAATGCCGGACAGCGGATTTTATCATCCTTTGTCTGTGGGTTTTGATATTGAAACGGGAGGCCACGTTTTTCAATTACACTTCTCTAATTCCACCGGCATGAATGAAAGGGCTTTTATTACCGAAACAACCGGGCAATGGGGCAAAGGAGAAGTGCGGTTTGGATTTAACCTGTCAAGAGTCTTTCAAATAAAGAAAAATAAGGCATTGAAGAAATAAACAAATGAAGCATCAGAATAAAATAAAGAGTAGTTGCCACCTATTGATTCCAGCCACCACAATTTTTTTCTTGATCAGCAATGATACAGTTGCTTACCAGGGATATAACCTTTAAAAACATATGTATGAAAAACACATGGATGGTATTATCAATAGCAGTGACGCTGACGACGATCGTATTATTCTTTTCCTGTCGTCATGAGATCCCGGCACCTTCCTGCGACAAAGACCCGATCCAGGTTTCGGTAGCAAAGACTGATGCCACCAATAACCAGTTCAACGGAAGCATTACCGCTTCTGCTACCGGCGGCACCGGCATACAGTTCAGGCTAAATGGCGCACCTTACGAGTAGAGTG
>CAYUCU010000219.1:0-6267 GCA_964443345.1 uncultured Chitinophaga sp. | reverse complement strand
ACGGTCACATTGATCCCCGATAGCCGCACCACCTCATGCAAACGGTGCCTGCGCTCATTAATAATGCCAAACCGGGGCATGATGCAGCGTACCTCCAGGTTATTGTCATTTGCCTTTATAGCCAGTTTGTTTACGATCTCTGAAAACTCTGTCAGCTCCAGGTAGGGTGACATCTCATTGGCAATAAATAAAATTCTTTTTTTTGCTGACATGGGCTTCCCGTTTAATTTACACCCTTTTAGGTGCAGCCGCTCCGTTTGAATTTTCGGAAGGCGGGCAAAGGTAACTATTTTAAGCCGAATTAAGACCGGCGTAAACAATACAGCTTCAGGCTATCCAAAATATGATCTTATTTAAAAAGGCAGCAGACCTCCATAAATGGCTTGATGCTCAGCGAAAAAAAGATAACAGCATCGGGTTTGCTCCCACTATGGGCGCCCTGCATCCGGGCCATATTTCATTGATCGAAAGCTCCAAAAAAGAGAATGGCATAACAGTAAGCAGCATTTTTGTGAACCCGGCACAGTTCAACGATCCTAAAGACTTTGATAAATACCCCGTCACCATTGAAAAAGATATTACCCTCCTGGAAGCAGCAGGCTGTGATGTGCTTTTTATGCCCACTGTAGCTGAGATCTACCCTGATATCCATGCCGGGCAACCCGTAAAAGCGACACGGCACTACGATCTTGGTTTTTTAGAAACAAGACTGGAAGGAGTATTTCGCCCCGGGCATTTCCAGGGTGTGTGCATGGTCATGCATCGCCTGCTGGAAATAGTACAACCCGATAACCTGTACCTGGGACAAAAAGATTACCAGCAATGCATGGTCATCACCCGGCTGACAGAACTGCTGCACATGAACGACAGCATAAAAGTAAATGTATCTCCCACCCTGCGGGAACCGGACGGACTGGCAATGAGCAGCCGAAACCTGCGCCTGAATAAAGAAGAAAGGGAAAAGGCAGTCGCTATTTACCGCTCTCTTATTTATATTAAAGAGAACCTGCGCCGGGGCGACACCACTGCCCTTCTTCAAAAAGCCACCACTATGCTTTCGGATGCCGGCTTCCGGATCGATTATCTCGAAATAGCAGATGCCAAAACATTGCTGCCGGTAACAGATTGGGATGGCGATCAAAAACTGGTGCTGCTTGCAGCCGCTTTCTTAAATGCAATACGACTGATTGATAACATGATAGTAAACTAAGGTAGTGTCTCAGTTTGAAATAAAGTTGAACCATATAGAAACATAGTAACATAGAATTCTTTATGTGTATTCCTATGTCTCTATGTTTCTACCTGCCTGCCGGTAGGCAGGTGTGGTTCAAATACATTTAAAGGCAACAGATTTTCAAACTGAGACACTACCTAAACTAAAAGGAATTGGGATTTGCAGTTTGGTAGTTTACATTTACAAAAGTTATGCAACACCAAAGATCCAGTTTCTATTATTACCGATGAACAAACGCCTCCGCACCATACTTCAATACACTTTTTTCCTTGGCCTGGGTATATTCCTTGTCTGGTGGTCTGTAAAAGACCTTACCGGTGAAGACAAATCACAAATACGGCTGGCATTACAAACAGCAAGATACTGGCTCGTAGTACCCGTATTTGGCATCCTGTTCTTAAGTCATTTAGTAAGGGCCCTCCGGTGGAAACTGCTGATAGAGCCACTGGGTTATAAACCTTCCACCACCAATACCGTATTTGCCGTATTTATCGGCTACCTGGCCAACCAGGCGGTGCCGCGGCTTGGCGAAGTATTGAAATGCACCGTACTGGCCCGCTATGAAAAAGTGCCTGCGGATAAACTGATCGGCACCATCATACTGGAGCGGATCATTGATGCCATCACCCTGTTGATCATATTTGGCATTACACTGGCCATTCAACCCGACATATACGCCCAACTGATAGACACCATTTTTAATTCCGGAGCTGAAGAAAAAGAAAAAACGATCTCTTCCACACTGGTAACGGCCATCATTGTTGGTCTTATCATTCTGGCACTGGCCATTTGGATGATAAAGAATAAAAAAGGGTTTGCTGATCTGCTGCTCCTGTTCAAAAAGATCTGGCGAAGCATCTGGCAGGGCGTTAGCGCTATTAAGCATTTGAAAAAAAGGTGGTTGTTCCTCTTTTTAACGATCAGCATGTGGACCTTATACCTTACAGGCGGCTATATTGGTTTTATGGCACTAAAAGAAACGAATCAATATGGTATCAAAGAAGCATTCACCGTTTTATCAGCAGGAAGCATCGGTATGATAGCCACTCCGGGAGGCATTGGCACTTATGCTTATCTTTTACAAAAAACAATGCAGGTGTACGGGCTCAACTCCGGTGTGGCACTCGCCTTTGGCTGGATATTATGGCTGGCACAAACTATCGTCATACTCATCGGCGGATTAATTAGTTTTGTAGCCATTCCCTGGTATAATAAAAGAAAAACAAATGAAACGGTCTGACCTGGTACCGCAAAGAATATTCAAACTGGACGAAATGGTCCGGCAGGCAGCGCAATGGAGACTATTGAGTAAAAAGATCGCATTCACGAACGGTGTATTCGATCTCCTGCACCAGGGACATATTTTCTCTTTATCACAGGCTGCCAAAGAAGCCGATTACCTGGTCGTTGGCCTGAATGCCGATGCTTCTGTAAAAAGATTGAAAGGTGATGCCCGTCCTGTCAATGACCAGGAATCAAGAGCGATCATACTGGCTTCATTAGTAATGGTGGATGCGGTGGTTATTTTTGAAGAAGATACGCCACTGCAGCTCATCACGGCATTGCTGCCGGAAGTTTTAGTAAAAGGCGGTGATTATACCATTGACCAGGTAGTGGGTGCCAAAGAAGTAATGGCCAATGGCGGCCGGGTGGTCATTAACCCGATACTGGAAGGGTTTTCCACTACCAATATCATCGATAACCAGTTAAAACAATAACCTCGTTCCCCTCAGAACCTGAACTTTGCGCCTATATTTACTATTCCTGCAACACCATACCCCGCATTGACATCAATGAACACCCGGTTCAACAATTTATATTCAGCACCTATCAGGTACACATGATATGCGGGGGCTGTTTGTCTCCCTGTTTCCTTCTCCTCCTCAAACCGCCTGGTCTTTCTCACTCCCAGCATCAACCCGGAGTATAACAGGCACCTGCTTTTTTCTTTCCATACCCGGTCGCAACGCAGCAGGTAACTCAGGTTACTGTGTTCTACAGACCGGTGTTTTGTACCAAAATGATCGTATGTAAAGGAAGCACCCATCCTCCATTTTGGGGCCGCATAAAACAGGACCCCGGTATTAAAGACGATACATTTATGCTGATGTGATTCTGTTTCTGAAACAAGGTGATGGCCGCCATTCTCCTCTATAAAAAGAGAACTCCTGTATCCACCCTGCAGGTAAAAAGAATGCTTATGCCTGTTGTGTTGTGCCGCTATTGTCAAAGACAACAAACAAGCACAAAAGATGGTGAGTTGTTTCATAAAACTAATTTTCAGAAAAATAGACCAGTTTCTCCCCGGCACCATTGACAAATGTCAAAATATCACCGCCAGTCTCCCGCTCTGCGCAATCCATGACCGCTGCTTACTTAAAATTTAATAGCGTACTTCTCTCCCGTTTATTAATTTTATCTTATACTCCGTAGCTTTAGCGAAGGAGTACTATCGACTAACGACTATCGACTAACAACTATCGACTACTGACTATCGACTACCAACCATGGCCCATCAAAAAAGAAAAACAATTGCCCGTGATATCAGCTGGCTCGCCTTCAATGCACGAGTGTTGCAGGAAGCAGCAGATCCCACGGTACCGCTGCGGGAACGTATCCGCTTCCTCGGTATCTTTTCCAATAATATGGATGAATTCTTCCGGGTACGGGTAGCCACATTAAAACGAATGATACAGTTTGGCAATAAAGCCAACATGCATTTGGAAAATGATCCGCAGCAGATCATTGATGAGATACAGATGACGGTACTGAACCAGCAGGGTGAGTTCAACCGTATTTGGGAAGAAGTGGCTGCCCGGATGAAAGAGAACAAGATCTTTCTGCGTACTGAAAAAGAGCTGAATGCAGAACAGCAGAATTTTGTCCGCAATCATTTTGAGGAAGAAGTAAGCTCCGATGTGATCCCGCTGATGATCGAGAACATCCCGGTATTTCCCATGCTGCGTGACAAATCCATTTACCTCGCCGTAGTGATGTGGAAAAAAGAAAGTGCATTAAAAAAGAAATATGCGCTGATAGAAGTTCCCAGCCGTACCCTGGGCCGCTTCACCATTTTACCTTCTCCAAATCCGGATGAACATCATATCATACTATTGGAAGACATCATCCGCTTCAACCTGCCAGATATCTTTTCCTACTTCGGGTATGATCAGTACCAGTCGCACATATTTAAAGTGACCCGGGATGCAGAGATCGATATTGATGAAGATGTGTCCACCAGCATCATTCAAAAACTGGAAAAAGGGATCAAGAACCGCCGCAAAGGAAAGCCGGTCCGTTTTGTCTATGACAGGGAAATGGATTCCGGTTTGCTGGAATACGTGGTACGGAGGCTAAACCTTTCCCGCAGGGATAATCTTATTCCGGGCGGACGCATCCACAACTTCCGTCACTTCATGGATTTTCCCGACCAGGTGTTTAAAGAAAAACGAAACAGAAAGAAACCCTTTGATCATCCGCTGCTCACCGTTCGGCGTGTTACCGATGTGATCATGGAAAAAGATGTGATGCTTCATTTTCCCTATCACTCTTTTCTGCCATTGATCGATCTGATACGGGAAGCTGCATTTGATCCCGATGTGACCACTATTAAAATAACCTGCTACCGGCTGGCCACACAATCCAAGATCATCAATGCACTCATCAATGCTGTGCGTAATGGTAAAGAAGTGATCGTAATGCTGGAATTGCGTGCAAGGTTTGAAGAAGAAGCTAACCTGGAATGGAAAGAACGGCTGGAGGAAGAAGGCGCCAAAGTGCTGATAGAGATACCCAACATGAAAGTGCACTCCAAGATCTGTGTCATAAAAAAGAAAACAAAAGACAACAATTTTCTTTTATACGGATTCGTAAGTACCGGCAACCTGAATGAACGGACGGCCAAAGTATATGCTGATCATTGCCTGCTGACGAGCAATCAGAAAATAATGGCTGATGTGAACCGCATCTTCAATTACCTGGAACAGCCAAAGACCGGAATGAACTTTTTGCGGGATTGCAAAACGATCATTCCAAGCCCTGTTTATGCAAAGAAAGAAATGCTGCGGCTGATCGATGAAGAAATCAGGCAGGCAAGAAAGAAGAAGCCCGCTGCCATTACTTTAAAGATGAATTCCCTTTCGGATGAAGAGATGATATTGAAACTGTATGATGCGGCCCGTGCCGGCGTACAGATAAAACTGATCATCCGCGGTATCTTTTGCATGCTGACGGAAAATAAAAAGTTTGAAAAACCTGTCCGTGCCATCAGCATAGTGGATGAATATTTAGAACATGCACGGGTGTGGGTATTTCACAACAGGGGCAAAGAGAAAGTTTATATATCTTCGGCCGACTGGATGGTAAGAAACCTGGAACACCGGGTAGAAGCCACCTGCCCTGTCTGGCATGAGGAATTGAAACAGGAACTGACAGACATCCTGCAAATACAACTGGAAGATAATGTGAAAGCAAGATGGCTGGACAATGAACTGAACAATGAGTATGTAAGGACAACGAAAAAGAAAATCCGATCACAGGTAGAAACATATAACTACCTGCATAAAAAAACACAGACCCAACGTGAGACTGGCAGCAATTGATATTGGAAGTAACGCAGCAAGATTATTAATTACCGATGTAATATCCGGCCCTTCCACCGGACCAGGCGGGCAAGCCACAGTAGATTTTATCAAAACAGTATTGGTACGGGTACCACTCCGGCTCGGCTTTGATGTATTCGATAAAGGTGAGATATCTGCCGGCAAAGTGGAAAAGATCATCAAAACAGTAAAATCTTACAAACTGCTGCTGGATGTATATGAAGTTAAGCACCTGAAAGCCTGCGCCACTTCTGCCATGCGGGACGCAGCGAATGCCGCAGACATCATTAAAAAAGTAAAAGCGGAGACCGGTATCACCATAGAGATCATCAGCGGCGACCAGGAAGCTTCTTTCATCTATGAAAATCATGTGGCGGAAAATATGACCAGTGATGAATCCTACCTGTATATCGACGTAGGCGGAGGCAGTAC
>CAYUCU010000218.1:5754-6273 GCA_964443345.1 uncultured Chitinophaga sp. | reverse complement strand
GAAATATTTCCACGCAATTACGGGCGGACACGAAGTTTTAAAAGGAAAACCTGACCCTGAAATATTTCTAAAGACTATGGCGAAGTTAGAAATTGACAATACAAACTGTATGGCAATTGAGGACTCGATCGGAGGGGTGGTTTCAGCCTTAAAGGCAGGTCTTAAAGTTGTTGGTATTACTACAACACATACAAAAGAAGAACTGCTTGATAATGGATGTTTTCAAACAATTGACAATTATTTGAACTTTGATATAACATTCAACTAATAAAAAATAAAATGCATGAACAGCACAGCCCATCACGATGAACGTTTTGCAAAAATGACATTTGCCTCGGTATTTCCGCATTATGTTACTAAAGTCGAGAAGAAAGGCAGAACAAAAGAGGAATTGTGCCAGGTGATTGAGTGGCTAACGGGATACGATAAAAAGAAGCAGCAAAAACTCATTGAAGAGAAAGTAACGTTTGAAAAATTCTTTCAAAATAACGAAAATCAACGGTCTTTAAACGATCGGAA
>CAYUCU010000218.1:0-5744 GCA_964443345.1 uncultured Chitinophaga sp. | reverse complement strand
AACCTGATCACCGGGGTGATCTGTGGCTACCGGGTGGAAGAGATCGAAAATCCGTTAACGCAACAGGTACGATACCTGGACAAGCTGGTGGATGAATTGGCTAAAGGCCGTAAAATGGAGAAGATATTGAGAGTGGCGTAAGGCGACCATTAAACGATTGAATATAGTTTTTACATATCATGCAGAAGTTGAACGGCACGACACAAAGAAACAAAAGCCTGTCGAACATCTTCAGCACGTATTAGGGAATATTTAAAGCCCGGCTTTGGTCAAGGGTGTTAACAATTTTGCAAGATGAGACCTGCATCGTCAGGCATTCACCACATCCCGTAAGGCAAGGTTCTTATTACGCAGGTCAATGCCGCCTTCCAGCACCGATTTCAGGTTGGTTATATAAAACCCCCATCCTTTGCCACATTCAATAAAAAAATATTGCTGCTCGTTCTCGTCTTCCATGGGCATATCCTGCACCAGTTCACAAATGGTTTCTCCTTCCTGCTGTTTGATAGTAACGGTAACGATACATCCTCCGGAAAAACGGAATTGAAACTGGTCCCAGCCATTGGCGGCCAATACCTCTCTTTCTTCCACTGCAGTATCATCATAGCCAAACCAGAGCCATTTGTAGGTGTCACCTTTTTCTGCAGGACTGTTTTTGGGCCGGGGTGTGCCATCGGCTTTAGTAAAGGATGCCAGCCGGAGAAACCAGCTTTCTAATCCCTGCTGGGTTGTCCAGGCATCATATATTGCTTTTGCAGAAGCTTTGATGGGTATCCGGCGGGTGAATTGTTTCCAGTTGTAAGGCATATACAATTAGTTTTAAGTTTCACTATCTGAAAGAACGATTTCAATAAAGAGCTGCTATCAGCTCATAGCTCAAAGTTAATAAGGAGGCCTTTAACTTTTATTCTTATATATATGCAGTTCCCCCTTTCGCAAAAGCTACGGCGGATAAATTTGACGCCGTAGCTCAGTTGGCAGAGCTACTGACTCTTAATCAGTAGGTCCAGGGTTCGAGTCCCTGCGGGGTCACAGTTAAGGCTTCAGACAATGGAAGCCTTTTTTATTGAATATTGGGTATTGAATAGTTCTTTCCGATAATCAGTCCGTATTAAAAATTACAATACAAATCCTTTTAAGCCGGGTTTCTTATTTGCCGCTGCCATTAATATGGTTTGTTTAAGTCTTGCCGTTCTTGTTTCCGGTCTTTTGGCGCTGTCTATCCACGATAAGAATTGTTTGCGGATGCTTTGCGGGAAGTTAGAGAAATGGGCTGCCGCTTTTTTATTTTTTGCAAACAGCTTTTGAAGGTCTTCTGGTACGGTATTATTGGCAGCTGCATCATCGCTTGCAGTCAATGTTTCCCAGCTGCCATTTTGTTTTCCCCGTTCTATTGCAGCCAAGCCAGCGGGCATCATCAAACCTTCTTGTACCAGTTTTTCAATTCGTGTTTTATTCAATTGGCTCCACACACTTTTCGGTTTTCGTGGGGTGAATTTCAGCATGGACCGGTGCTCATCCAGTTTGCGGGGCAGGCTGTCTATCCATCCAAAGCAAAGGGCTTCTTCCACCGATTCGGCATAGCTCATTCTTGATCTGCCGGACTCTTTTTTATAATAGATCAACCAGACACCGGGTGATGTCGTATGATTCTTTTCCAGCCATTGCCGCCATTGCTTCCTGTTTTTGGGATGCGTTGTTTTATAATCAGGTGATGCCATGATTAAAATTAATACTTATAGCAGACAAATAGAAAGATGGAAACACAAAGGCACGAAGCCGCAAAATTTTTATTCTTTGTGTCTTCGTGCCTTTGAAGCAAGAGCAGGATAAGGAGATATTAAAAACCTAAACCAACCGCAAAGCCTTTTATTGTGTTAGGGAATGTAGCTGCTTCCGTAGCTGCGCCGGTAGTAAGATTGATAGTATAAAGTTTGGTTGTGCTTCCAATTGTAAGTACTGCATAGGCTTTATTGCTGGTACCACCAATATCGAAACCGTTATCTGTTGTTACATCAATACCCAGTGAACCAACTTCTACCAGTGTTCCGTTGTTGGGCGGGTTTTGGGTGTATAATTTATCTGTGACAGGATCTATACCAAATAACACGGTTGTGGTTGCCCCGGGAAAATTATTAATATAAGCAGATGCTGAAACGGCGGGTGTACCCGGATTTAATGCAAGGTCCACAGCCGCAATATCACCGGTGATGGGATTTAGGCGTAAATTTTGACCGGTATTACTCACTACCCGTATCCTGTCAACAGTCGGGTTGAAATCAAACCCAAATGAAGTGCCGGCTAAGAGGGTGGCAAATGGCGCAAGACTTACAGAAGTGGCAGCGCCTGTTGACATATTGATGGTGTACAAACGGCTGCTGCTGCCCAGTGCAAATAACTGCCCGGTGGCGGGACGCATATCAATACCTAAGATCGTTTCTCCTGCCTGCAATCCTGCAATTGCTTTGCTAACAGTTGTGCCGGGAGCAGTTAAATTAAATATCTGTAAGTTATTTGAATTGTCCACAGTATATGCAACCGCATTGGTGGGAATGGCCAGGCCAATAATGGGAATGGACAAATTGCCTAGGCTGGTGGCTTTGCCGGTGGTAATATCTATTTGATGCAATACGGAATTGGCGCCGATATTAAAACTGGCGAGTGCTACCATATTATCTGGTGAAATATCAAATCCGCTTTCATTTCCGGAAGTAATACCCAGTGAACCAACTTCAACAAGAGTGCCATTATTAGGAGGATCTTGTTTGAATAATTTACCGGAGCTGATATCAATATCAAATAAAGTGGTGGTGGAAGCGCCTGCAACACTTTTAGTGTAAGCCACTGCCACTACAGCGGGGCTACCCGGATTAACCGGCATATCTGTGGCGGCTACGGCACCGGTCTCTGGATTCAACCGGAGGTTTTGTCCTGCAGATGTGACCATACGAATACGGTCAACGGTAGGATTAAAATCAAAGCCAACCAATGTACCGGAAATGGCCGGTGTAAATGAGGCAGTGCCGACAGCAGTGGCAGCGCCTGTTTCATGGTTGATGATATAAAGACGGCTGCTGTTTCCGAGTCCATACAATTGCCCGGTGGCAGGACGAAAGTCAATGGCAATGATCTTTTCACCAACAGGTAAACCGGTGATAGTGGGATTTGCCAGTACGGTACCCGATGCATTGGCATTATATTTTACCAGGCTATTGCTGTTGCTAAGGCCATAAAAGATAATATCCGGTTTTACAACAGGAGTTTGCATGTTATTAGTATCATCTTTATCGCAACTGGTAAGAAAAGCAAGGGTGGTAATTGCAAGCAGGGCAAACAAATTGGGGAAGCGCATCTTCATGATCGTATGGTTTTGTTTGAACCACATACGATATAAGCTACCGGGCAGATTTCGGTCAACTTATCTTTTTGACATGCTGAGTACTGTTATTGAGTTATTGCTCTTCTGCTGTTGGTTTTATAAGTATGTTTTTTTCAACAAGGCTATTTGCCATCAGTTGCCCATAGGTATGTGCCAGCGTGGCTTTGGAAGCTATATCAAATGAACGGCTGCGGGCAGAATAAATCATCTGGCGGGAAATAAGATCATAGAAATTATTTTCCCAGACGTATTTGGTTTCTTCACCATAGTAGCCGGGTGTATAGATGCGTTCTGTCACCAGGTTGTAATACCTGTTGAAGCGGCCATACTTGTCAAAATGGGTGTAGTCGGTAATGCGGCCGGGTACATAGTAAGGTTCTTTCTTTTTATCCAGCAATACGATCGTGAGGATAGCATCAAAACCGTTGCCTTCAATGGCTGCGGCGGCACGGGCAGTATCACCTTTTACAAAAGTGCCGGGGGGAAATACTTTATTGGCAGCAATGGCGAGATAGCCCATGGCACGCAGGTCATCTGCCAGGTGATTTTCTATCAGGGTTTGTAATTCATTGTCATTATCTGTCAGCACACCCAGTACCAGTATTTTTTTATATTGTTTCGGAGCAGCATCTTTAGCCGCCCAGGATTGAGTGATCTTGCTTGGCTGACAGGAAATCAGCAATGCAAGTAGCGGAAGGAAAAATAGCTTTTTCATATTACTGCTTTAGGAAATGAAGTTAAACCAGTTATTAAGTATAGCGGGTGAGTTCAGTCAGGTAAGCAGGGGAGATTGGTCAGTATAGTATGGATCAAATGCAGCGTAGAAAATAGAGGTTTACACATAGAGTTTTTCTAAGTGTGTATTTCTGTCTTTTCTATGCCTGGTGTGGTTTCGTTATGCAATAGCGGGTAAAGGCGTATTAGTATATGTAAGTTAAAACGCTGCGTTTGTTTTCCCCACTTGTGAATAACTCCAAAACCCGAAGGCAGGACTGGTTTTGTTATATTTGCCACACCCACCCAATGCCTCCCTGTTGGGAGGTTTTTTGTGGGGTGGAGGGGGAGGAATATCGAACAGAAGAACAAGGAATTAAGAAGTAAACAGCCACGAAAGCCTTCCGGTAGGTAGGGGCGGTATATCAATAGCATCGGGTGAAGCCCGATATGAAAGTACGAAGTGGTAGACCCCGACGGGGTCAAACGTGAATAACCCGGGTGAAACCCGGGGAAAAGATGAGCAGCCCGCAGGGTCCTGTGGATGAACAGAACCCTGAATGGAGCGCCGCAAGGGACGATGCCCAAAGAACGGGACGGTGGGAGAAAAATAATTGAGGAGTTTGCTTCGGCTTCGCCTCGCAAGACAATAAATTGAAAACGATTGGGGAGATTGCTTCGGCTTCGCCTCGCAAGACAATAAACAGAAAACGATTGAGGAGATTGCTTCGGCTTCGCCTCGCAAGAAACATGGCAAAAGAAAAAGATACGACCGACCTGTTTAATTACGATGAGGATAGCATTAAATCCCTCGACTGGAAAGAACACATCCGGCTTAGGCCCGGTATGTATATCGGCAAACTGGGGGATGGTTCTTCTCCTGATGATGGGATCTATGTGCTGGTAAAGGAAGTGATGGACAATTGTATTGATGAGTACACAATGGGACATGGAAAGACTGTGGAACTGACCATTGATGGTAAAACAGTCATCGTTCGTGACTATGGCCGCGGCATACCGCTGGGCAAAGTAGTGGATGTGGTAAGTAAAATAAATACTGGTGCTAAATACGACAGCAAAGCTTTTCAGAAATCAGTAGGATTGAATGGCGTGGGTACCAAAGCAGTAAATGCACTGAGTGCCTATTTTAAAGTGATGGCCATACGGGAAGGAAAGGAAAAGACGGCCGAATTTGAAAGAGGCTTTTTAATTAAAGAGTATAAAGAAGCGAAGACCACGGAGCAGAACGGTACGATGGTAACCTTTATCCCGGATGAAACGGTGTTTAAGAACTTTAAGTTTCACCCGGAGTTTCTGGAAAACCAGATATGGAATTATTGTTTTCTGAATGCAGGACTGAAGATCATTTTCAACGGGAAAAGCTTCGTAAGTAAGAACGGCCTGCTGGACCTGCTGCAGCGCAAGACCAACGAAGATGAGATCCGTTATCCCATCATTCACCTCACCGGTACTGATATTGAAGTGGCTATTTCTCATACCAATGAATACGGGGAAGATATTTACAGTTTTGTGAACGGACAGCATACTACCCAGGGTGGTACGCACCAGCAGGCTTTCCGGGAGGCCTATGTAAAAACGATCCGCGATTTCTTTAAGAAAGACTATGATGCTTCGGATATAAGAACGGGTA
>CAYUCU010000217.1:0-6297 GCA_964443345.1 uncultured Chitinophaga sp. | reverse complement strand
ACCATTTACTATGCGGAAAAACATTTTACTGGTAGTGCTGTTTTCAGGCTTCTTCACAACTGTATATGCACAGCCCGGCAAGGACAAATCTCAATTGGAAAAGGAAAGACTGGAACTTCAAAAGGAATTAAAAGAGATTCAAAGTACCTATGAAAAGGTAAAAGGTCAAAAGAAACAAACCATTGGTCAGCTAACAGTGCTAAACCGGAAGATCAACCTCCAGGAACAGTATATCAATTCAATCAGCCGGGAACTGAGATCAATTGATGATGATATTTACCTGAGTAATCTTGAGATCTACCGCTTACAGAAGCAACTGGACACCCTTAAAATCCAGTACGCAAGAACAGTGGTATATGCCTATAAGAACCGGAGTAATTATGATTACCTGAACTTTATTTTTTCAGCCAACAGTTTTAATGATGCGATAAAAAGAGTGACCTACCTGAAAAGCTACAGGGCTTACCGGGAGAAACAGGTCGCAACCATTGTAGAAACGAAACAACTGATAGCACAGCGCCAGCAGCAGCAAATGGGAAGAAAGAGTCAGAAAAATGCAGCGCTGGATAATCAAACCAAACAAGTAGAAGAACTGGAAGTGCAAAAGAGAGAGAAAGATGCAGTGGTGGCACAGCTAAAATCAAAAGAGAAAGACCTGCAAAAGCAGATGGCAGCTAAAAAGAAAAGAGACCGGGACCTGCAAAATGCCATTACGGCTATTGTGCGGCGGGAAATTGAAGCTGCAAGGGCCAAAGCAAAAGCGGAGGCAGATGCAAAAACAAAGGCGGACGAAATTGCCAAAAAGAATAACCCGGTGGTTACACCTGTCAAAATAAACAATGCGGAGACAAACCCTGCAACGCCCGCTACTACTAAACGGAACGAACCAACCAAAAAGCCTGATAGCTACCTGGACCTGAATGCGAAAGACGTGGCATTGAATACGAGTTTTCAAACCAATAAAGCCAGACTGCCCTGGCCGGTGGATAATGGCATTGTAACCTTGCGCTTTGGCAATAACCAGATCGAAAACACCAAGCTGACATTTGATAACCCCGGTATCACTATTTCCACGCCTTCATCCGGAGTACCGGTAAAAGCAGTGTTCAATGGAGAAGTGGTGGGAGTGTATAACCTGGGCGATGGAATGGCTGTGACCATACGGCATGGTAAGTACTTTACCACATACAGCAACTTGTCAGGAGTTTCCGTATCAAAAGGTGCTGCAGTAGCAACCGGTCAGCAAATTGGCCGTGCGGGAAAAGATGATGACGGCGGGTCGGGTGGGCAAATTGATTTTATCCTGATGATAGAATCAAGAAATGTAGATCCAATGCCCTGGTTACGCAGGTAATTTTTGGGAAAATATAAATAAGAAAGCCACGAATTTTCGTGGCTTTCTTATTTATAAAAACTTCTCATATAATTTCTCATACAATGGAATGATATTGTTGATATCGAACTTTTTAGCATGAGCAGCTGCATTTTCTTTAAAGGTCTTTAAAGTGGCATCATCTTTTAAAATGGAGATTGCCTGTTTGCTCATAGATTCAATATCTCCCACATCACTCATAAATCCGGTTACACCATGTATATTGATCTCTCCCAATCCCCCGGCATTGGTAGAAACAACAGGAACTCCGGCGGCCATTGCTTCCAAAGCAGCCAAACCAAAACTTTCATATTCAGACGTAAGCAGAAACAGGTCAGCTATGGCCAGTATGTCTTCCATTTGCTCCTGTTTTCCAACAAAGCGTATCTCATCACACACTTCCAGTTCACGACCGAGGTCTTCTGCAGTGGAACGTTCCGGACCATCTCCCACAAATAATAGCTTGGAAGGGATTTCTTTATTTACTGCGGCAAATATTCTTACCACATCCTGCACCCGTTTTATCTTCCTGAAATTGGAGGCATGTATAAAAACCCGTTCCCCATTTGGTGCTATTACTTTTTTAAATGCATCAATGGGCTTTCGGCTGAAACGGCTTACATCCACAAAGTTGACAATGACCTCAATTTCTTTTTCAATCTCAAAATGCTTGAATGTTTCATCCCGGAGGTTTTGCGATACAGCTGTAATAGCATCGCTTTCATTGATGGAAAAGGTGACCACTGGTGCATAGGTCTTATCTCTGCCAACCAGCGTTATATCAGTTCCATGGAGGGTGGTGATAACAGGTATGGTTTTGCCTTCTTTTTTTAATATCTGTTTTGCCATATAAGCAGCAGAAGCATGGGGTATGGCATAATGAACATGCAGCAGGTCGAGATTGTTATTTTTGATAACATCCACCATGGTACTGGCAAGGGCCGTTTCGTAAGGCGGATAATCAAATAGCGGGTAAGTGGGTACCTGCACCTCGTGGTAAAATATATTAGGAATAAATCCGTTCAGCCTTACCGGTTGCTGGTAAGTGATAAAATGTACCATATGTCCTTTTTGGGCAAGGGCCTTGCCCAGCTCTGTGGCTAAAACACCTGAACCACCGAAAGTCGGGTAGCAAACAATTCCAATCCTCATAAATTTTAAAATCTGGGTATCGAAGGTAGCTGTTTTACCGGAGTACTGACTACCGCTTGTATCAAATCTTTGTTTCCATTTTTGCAGTTTCTGTTATCTTTAGCAAAACGGAAGGACATGGGTAAATTACTACTGGTAGTACTATTTTCTGTTGCTGGCATTGCGGCCTTTGGTCAAAAGGAGGACTCTCTTTTTATCAAAAAAATTTCGGATGAAATCCTGACCAATGGTAAAGCATATGAAAACCTGCGGGAGCTGACCAAAAAAATTGGTGGACGGCTAGCCGGCTCCCCGGGCATGGTAAAGGCAGAACAATGGGGATTAAGGCTGATGCAGGAAAGCGGTGCCGATAAAGCCTGGATGCAGGAATGTATGGTGCCACATTGGGTAAGAGGCGGAAAAGATGTTGCCACAGCTTCATCTATTGAACTGGTATCAGCCACTAAGAAGCCTGGTATAAAAAATAAAGACCTGGATATAGTGGCACTTGGCAATTCTGTTGGCACAGGTAAAAAGGGGGTAAAAGAAGAAGTGCTGCTGATTAATTCATTTGATGAACTGGAGAAAAGAAAGGAAGAGGTAAATGGAAAGATCATTTTTTATAATTATAAGTTCAACGACACCTATGTAAACACCTTTTTATCCTATCGTGATGCTGGTCAGTACCGGGGACAGGGCCCAAGCCGTGCAGCAAAGTACGGTGCAAAAGCAGTGATCGTAAGAAGCATGAGCCATGCAACAGATAATAACCCGCATACAGGTGCCACCAGGTATGATAGTAATTATGCAAAAATTCCGGCCGCCGCTATTGGATTAAGAGACGCCGATTGGTTAGCCGGGGAGTTGGCAAAAGGTAAATTAAGTATTACACTAAAAACAAACGGACAATTTCTGCCAGATACTATCGGGCATAATATAATCGGGGAGTTGAAAGGAACTGAATTTCCAGATGAGATAATCACTATTGGTGGTCATCTCGACAGTTGGGATAATTGCGAAGGTGCTCATGATGATGGTGCTGGTTGTGTTCAGACCATTGAGATACTCCGGGCATTTAAAGCGATCGGCTACCAGCCAAAACGGACGATACGATTTGTACTGTTTGCCAATGAGGAGAATGGGTTGCGGGGTGGAAATAAGTATGCAGATGAAGCAAAGGCTAAGAATGAAAAGCATATTCTGGCAATAGAAAGTGATGCCGGAGGTTTTACGCCAAGGGCCCTGGGTTTCTCCGGAAGCGAGGAGCAGTTTCAGAAATTTCTTTCCTGGAAAGAACTGATCGCTCCGTATGGGTGTAATGAATTGGTAAGAGGGGGCGGTGGCGCAGATATCGGTCCGCTGAACAGGGCTTTAAAAACGCCAACAGCCAGCCTGAATCCTGATACGCAACGATACTTTGATATCCATCATGCCCGAAGTGATGTGTTTGAAGCAGTGAACAAAAGAGAGCTCGAACTGGGCGCAGTGAATATGGCGGCATTGATTTACCTGGTAGATAAATACGGATTATAAATATATGCTCATAAAAACAATACAGGCACTACTCCGCAGAGATTTGAATAAGCTGAAGACCGAGATCTCGGCCTATAAGGATGAAAGCAATCTGTGGCTTGTTGAGAAAGGGATCACCAACTCAGCAGGTAATTTGTGCCTGCACCTTATTGGCAATCTTAATACCTATATAGGCGCAGAAATTGGAAAGACAGGGTATATCCGGCATCGGGATCTTGAATTTTCTTTGAAAAATATCCCCCGGCAAGAGCTGTTGGAAAAGATTGACCAAACTATTCAGGTTGTGGAAACTGCGCTGGATGGATTAAATGAAAATGAGCTGGACATGGAGTATCCCATTTTAGTATTTGCAGAAAAAACATCAACCGGGTATTTCCTGGTGCACCTGGCAGTCCATTTGGGATATCACCTTGGTCAAATCAACTATCACCGGAGATTATCAGACGGACTATGAGTTTATCGTACGAAGCAAGAAAGGGTAGTTATTTTATCAGCACTGATATTGCATTGCTGCATATTGAAGTAATTCATAATTATCTTTCAAAGGAGTCTTACTGGGCGGCAAACATACCCCGCACAGTGGTGGAGAAGTCAATTTCCAACTCCTTATGTTTTGGTGTTTATGATAATGACATTCAAATAGGATTTGCCCGCCTGGTTACGGATAAAGCAACTTTTGCTTACCTGGCAGATGTATTTATTATTGAAGCATACCAAAAGAAGGGCTTATCTAAATGGCTGATGGAAGTGATTCAGTCCCATCCGGAATTACAGGGATTAAGACGCTGGATGCTTGGCACAAGAGATGCCCATGGATTATATGAACAATTTGGCTGGACAGTACTGGATGAAGATACCCGGAAACGGTTTATGCAACGGCATAATAAAAACCCGTATCCGTAAGAATTAATTGATCAGTTTCGAGATAGCAGTATTTACTTTTTCAAAAGGAAAGGAGCCGGTTGCTTTTACCATCTGCTGCTTAATTTCTGCTGTACAAAGGTTTCCAATACTTCCTTCGTGACTATGATTGATGTTCGTATCGTATTCGAAATTACCAGACTCAATATCCAGCCCTACTTTTTTATATGCATCCCTGAAAGGCGTTCCAGCATTTACCAGTTTATTTACTTCTTCCACGCTGAACAGGTATTTGTAAGCCGGGTCAGCCAGGATGTCTTTTTTTATTTCAATATTAGAAAGCATCAGACCCGCCATTTCAATACAGTTTTTCAATGTTTGAAATGCCGGGAACAAATGTTCCTTCAGTAATTGCAGATCCCGGTGATACCCCGAAGGAAGGTTGGTGGTCATCAGCATGATCTCATTTGGCAATGCTTTGATACGGTTACAATGCGAACGGATGAGCTCAAACACATCCGGGTTCTTTTTATGCGGCATAATGCTGCTGCCGGTGGTCAATTCAGCCGGGAAATTGATAAACGCAAAATTCTGGTTCAGGTATAAGCAAGCATCCATACTGAGTTTTGCCAAAGTGTCTGCTACATTCGCCAATGCTTGTGCAACAACCCGCTCTGCTTTTCCCCGGCCCATTTGTGCATAAACAACATTATAATTCAAGTCGTCAAAGCCAAGCAGTTGAGTAGTTAATGTTCTGTTGATCGGGAAAGACGAACCATATCCTGCAGCAGAGCCCAGCGGATTTTTGTTCACCACCTCGTATGATGCTTTTAATGTGATCACATCATCAACGAGACTTTCGGCATAGGCGCCAAACCAAAGCCCGAAAGAGGAGGGCATTGCTAATTGAAGATGCGTATAACCAGGCAGCAAATAGCCCTTGTACTTTTCACTTTGCGATTGCAATAATTCAAAAAATGGCTGAATGGTAACTACCAGTTCTTCCAGTTCGTTGCGGAGGAAGAGTTTTACATCCACCAGCACCTGGTCATTCCGGCTTCTGGCACTGTGAATTTTTTTACCCGCATCACCCAGTTTTTGTGTTAACAATAATTCAACTTGTGAATGAATATCTTCTGCATCATCCTGCAGCTTGAATTCACCTTTTTGGATCTGCTGATAAATATTTTTCAATTCCTGTTGCAGTTCAGTCAGTTCTTTTTTGCTTAACAAGCCAACTGATTCCAGCATTTCAATATGTGCCAACGAACCCAGTACATCAAATGCTGCTAAGTACATGTCCATTTCCCTGTCTTTCCCGACAGTAAAAATTTCCACTTCCTTTAATGAGACCTTATCTTTTTGCCACAACTTCATACTATTTGATTTAAAAGCTGAAT
>CAYUCU010000216.1:0-6326 GCA_964443345.1 uncultured Chitinophaga sp. | reverse complement strand
CAGGTATTCACAAATCCATACCGGGTAAAAGTAGTATCCCTGAAAAGAAAAGGATTTTGATAACACCCCCCTTCCACTTCAAAACCGGGGAAGAAGCCCGGGTACACGCCGACTTTTCTTACAACAGAATCAGAACATGAGGTGCCCCTGTTTATTACAAATTTTACATTATACAACCCGGTATCAGTATAGGTAAATGTAGGGCTGTTTAAGTTCGATGTGTCATTGGTCAATGAAAGGACTCCAAAATCCCAGAATACAGTAAAGGCGCCGGTACTGCTGTGAGAAAACTGTATCGTAGAGTCACCACAGGTTACAAAATCCGGAATAGGATTAGCACTGGTGATCTCACAGTCTGACACCTGCACGATCAGGTCTTTCCGGTGTGAGCCAATCAGGACACCATTTCTAAAAACATCAATACAAACGCAAACAACATATTTACCCAGGTCAGGAGCTGTGCCGGAGATGATACCTGTTAAAGGGTTTATAGTTGCTGAAGTGCCAAACGGATCCGCACTGGTATAAGGGAAATTATAATTTACCGTGCCATAAGGTGGTGGAGCGGGATCACTAAACCCGGCATTAACTGCGCCACCGCCATTATAAGCATTACATAAACTATAGGAAAGTGAATCACCCGGATCCGGATCGGTAGCAGCAAAATTTAATGTGAAAGGAGCGTTCTTGCAAATAACATTGACCGGAACAGCAAACTGCGGGGAGCTGTCATGCCCGGTTGGCAACTGGTTGGATCCGGGTATAATGCAATTATAAGTAGATCCGGTACTATTACCTACGTTGACCATTCCATTTATCCTGCAGCATGTTTGATAAGCAATAGTGTAGCCATTTAAATTATTCGGAAGTTCAACGTCCATGGAATAACTGGCATAGGTATAGTTTAAAACAGGCGCTCCCTGGATACAAGCAGGTAAAACAATAGGGACGCCAAGTATGCCGGGAGGAATATCCTGGTTGACCACCCAATTATTATTGGCACCAACCCCCGGTACTTTTATGCCGTTATCATTATTGAAAATACCAACTACATAGGCACCGGCAAAAGGAGCACCTGCAGGATCATCGCCTCTGAATAAAATTAATGTGATGTGGTAAATCGTTGAATTGGGGGCTATACCCGGACCAACATAGGTATAGCGCATCTCACCGCCGATGATGTGTGCGGCATTCAAAGAAGCCGTTAAAACAAAGAAAGTGACAATAACGAGTACAATTCGTTTCATTGGCCGTAATTGGGCTGTTGAATCTTAAATATCCAGCAAAAATTCCTCCAAAAACCGGTTGCTCGCCTTAGATTCTTCCAGCATGCCCATATGCCCGGAATTTTGGAGAATGTGAATGTACGATTTTTCAGGAAGGTGGCATTGTTTGAGCCCGTCTTCCAGGGGTACCGCTACATCGTATTTTCCCATGATAAATAATACAGGCACAGGTATATTTCGTAAAACAACCGTCCTGTCGGGTCGGTGTATCATGGCCTCGTAATAAGAAACGACGGTTTCGGATGAAAAGTTGTGTGCCGCACTCACCTGCTCCTCTATTATTTTCGGGCATTGCTCTTTAGTGGCTGGTGCAAAAAGGTTAGGGATGGCTGTTTTGAGAAACTCAAAGGCCCCGTTTTGCCGTACAAATGCGATCGCTTTTTGCCGCACTTCTTTCTTTTCTTCACTGTCTGCAAAAGCCGAAGAGTGAAAAAGGCTAAACCCATTTAAATGATTCGGGTATTTTTCCGCCAGGGCAAGGGTGATGTAGCCGCCCATGCTATGCCCGATCACCGTGCAAGTATCAATCTCTTCTTCATGGATAATGGCATGGATGACCTCAGCCATTCCTTCCAGGCTCATATCATCGATGAGTTCAGATGGGCCGGTACCGGGTAAATGCGGGATGATAAGTTGAAATTTGTTTTCGAGAAAAGAAACTTGTTGTTTCCAAACCGTTCCGTCTTCTCCAAAGCCATGCACGAGGAACACCGGCTTTCCGCTGCCGGTTATTTGATATTGAATTCGTTTCTGCTGGTATGATAGTTCTTTGATCATTTTTTTTATTTGCCACTGAAGCACTGAAGTGGGTTTCAAAAGGTTAAGAGACTGATGTATTTTCAGTGTTTCAGTGCTTTAGTGGCAACTCCTCCTGCAAAGCCGGAAACTTCTTCTTAAAATACTTTTCCAGTATCTTCTGTGTCAGCCTCCACAATACAATTATCATGCTGAGCAGCACCATCAGCCTCGACAAAATATCTCCATAGCGTACAAAAAATGTTTTTTGAGCTGCAACAGGAGCAATCGTAAGCTTAATTGCCGCAGTGGTATTGTAGGCCTGGGGATAATATACCCCGCCATAAGGATCAATAAAACAACTGATGCCCGTATTAGCACTTCGGGCCACCCAGGTCCTTGTTTCAATGGCCCTCAGCCGGGCATAGTTCATATGTTGTTTATGACCAGGTGTTTTTTTCCACCAGCCATCATTAGTGATGATACAAATAAGGTTGGCCCCATTGCGCACATATTTACTCATGAATTCACCATAGACGCTTTCATAACAAATGGAAGGCGCAATTTTAAACCCATGCTTTTCATTCAGCACGGTCCGTTCTTTTTGTTTAGCATAGCCGGCCGTAGTTCCGCCAAATTTTTCAAACCATTTATCAATAAAGCGCAAAAACCAGGGTAGTGTTTCCACCCCCGGTACCAGCATCGACTTATGATAAAAAGCCGAAGCGCCGCTACTGTCTAATAAAGCAGAGCCGTTATAACTTTCAAAGAACTGGCCCGAGAATTCTTTCGTGTATTTTGTCGGCATCTCTTTCTGGCGATAGCTTTCCACACCGGTGAATAGAGAAACACCGGGATGCCGTTTCAAAAACCCCCAGAGCGGGTTAAGAAGAAAATTATTCTGTTCTTCCAGCTCGGCTTCGTTAATACCGCCACCTTCCAAATAGAGTGCTGTCTCCGGCCAGATCAACAGCGCCGTATTTTCATCCATCTCTTTTTCTGAAGTGTGAATGAGCTTTTGTAATTGCGCTTCAAAAGTGCCGGCACTTATTTTTTCATAGGGGTCAATATTGGGTTGCACCACCACTATATTGAGCGTTTCATCAATGGCCCCTTTGTTGGTCTTTGAATTGCTTATGAGAAAAGAAACCCCGATCGGAATAAACAGAAAGGCAACAGCAGCAATCAATTTCCGGTATGACTTACCGCCTTCCCGGCTAAGATTATTTTTAAAATGAAGGAATAGAAAAATATTGACCAGCAATACCCACAACGTACCGCCACTGGTGCTGGTATATTGATACCATTGAACCCATTCCGGATGCATGGCAAACACATTGCCGAGTGTAAGCCAGGGCCAGCTAAGTCCCCAATCCTGCAAATGAATAAATTCAAAACACATCCAGAAGGCGATAAGGGAAACATAGCCCATCTGTTCGCCCCATTTCTTTTTTACTGTTTTATACCCCAGCCATGGTAAACACATCAGCAGGCTGTTGGCCAAAAAAGCGCTGATGGCACCCGGTGCAGAGGCATTCCATATCCACCAGGTAGTTGCCACGTTCCAGGTGAACATGGTAATATAGGTGAGGCCAAAGAATTTCTTACGGCTTTGCACCACCGACTCCAGCCAGAGCAGTGGTATCCACGCAACAAAAATTAAAAAGGTAAGTCCCGATGCCGGCCATGCAGCCCAAAGTAATATGCCGCTGCCAATAGCAAAGTATAAGTTGGTAAAACGTTTCAAAAAATTGTTTTGGTAAAAATAGAGTTTGTTACCGGCGATGCCAACAATAAATGATTCCATAAAAATAAAATTTTATGGAATCATTTTATCGAATCATCTGAATAGAAAAGTATAACCATGCAAACTAACAACATCTTATCAGCATCGCTGATCGACCTGGTCTTCGATGGCCGTAACAAAGATTACGGCGCTTATGAACTTCGCAAAACCTATTCACAACGTATCAGAAAATCATTACTGATCACCATCGCTGTTACCGGCCTCGCATTTGGCGGTTCCATCCTGGCCCGGTCCATTGCAAAGAATGCACAGAACTACCAGATACGGGAAGGGGTGACCATAACCGAGATCAAAGACGAGAAACCACCGGAGAAATTACCGGAGCCCGAGAAAAAACCAGAACCGGAGCAAACAAAAACTGAGAAACTTACACCGCCCGTCATTGCCCCGGATGATGAGGTGCTAACGCCGCCGCCTTCACAAGATGACCTGGCGGATGCCAAGATCGGGCTGGACAAGATCGAGGGGAAAATTGATGACGGCATTTCCAAGCCTGAGCCAATAGATGATGGAAAAGGAATCATAGAACAGAAGGTAGAAAAAAAAGACGATGAACCTGTTTCTTTTGTGGAGATAGACGCAAAGTTCAATGGCAACTGGAAATCATTCCTGGAAAGGAACCTGAATGCAGAAGTGCCGGTGGAGAATGCCGCTCCTTCCGGCCGCTACTCAGTAGTAGTGAAGTTTGTGGTGGACCTGGAAGGGAATGTGAGTGATATACAGACACTTACCAACCATGGATATGGTATGGAAGCGGAAGCAGTACGGGTGCTGAAGAAAGCCGCCAAATGGGAGCCGGCTATTCAAAACGGTATCAAAGTAAAAGCATACCGTACCCAGGTGATCGTTTTTGAAGTGCTGGATACAGAGTAGTAATAGTGATATTTCCCGGAAAGCTGGCGGGGTATTCCTGCCGGCTTTTTTATTGTCACTGGTGATTTAACGAATTATATGTAAACAGCTATCTACTTTTATATCGTAAAAAAAATTACACCACTTAAAATGAAAAGTTACATCACCGCCACCATCGTTGCCCTTGCAGCGATTTTTTGTTTTTTTGTACTGGGGAATGCCTACAAGTACAAATACAAAGCTTCCGAAACTATTTCAGTAACCGGGCTCGCAGAAAAAGATTTTGTCAGCGACCAGATCGTTTGGTCGGGCAACTACAGCCGGGTGACCATGGACCTCAAATCTGCCTACACCCAATTGAAAGATGATGAAAACAAGATCAGAACGTACCTCAAAGGAAAAGGAGTACAAGAAGCAGAAATGGTTTTTTCTGCTGTCTCTATCGACAAACTGTTCGACACCCGCTATAACAGCGATGGTAAAGAACTGGGAACGGACTTCAAAGGCTATAGCCTGAAGCAAACCGTTACCGTAGAATCTAAAGACATTGATAAAGTAGAAAAGATATCCAGGGAAGTAACAGAGCTGATAGAAAGCGGCATTGAATTCAACTCTTCCTCACCGTCTTATTATTATTCTAAATTATCAGAACTGAAAGTGGACCTGCTGGCCAAAGCGAGTGCTGATGCCAAACAACGGGCCGCCACCATCGCCAAAAATTCCGGCAGCGGATTAGGCCGGATCAAAAAGGCCACGATGGGCGTATTCCAGATCACCGGGCAAAACAGTAATGAAGATTACAGTTATGGCGGTGCCTTTAATACCTCTTCAAAGAATAAGACCGCTTCTATTACTATTAAGATAGACTACGCTGTAAAATAACAACAGGCAAAAAGTAAAAGGGCCTGCTCTATTGAGCAGGCCCTTTTTTATTCAACAAAGTAAACTTAGCGGCGACTGTAATTCGGTGCTTCCTTCGTTATTTCAATATCATGTGCGTGACTTTCTCTCATGCCGGCATTGGTGATCTTTACAAACGTTGCCTTTTGCAATTCTTCAATAGAAGCTGCGCCGCAATAACCCATACCGGCCCTTAGCCCGCCGGTATATTGATACACGATCTCTTTTAATGTGCCTTTGTAAGCCACCCGGCCTTCGATGCCTTCCGGTACAAATTTCTTTACATCATCTTCCACATCCTGGAAATAACGGTCGCTGCTGCCCGTGGCCATTGCGCCGAGTGAACCCATGCCCCGGTATTCTTTGAATTTTCTTCCTTCGTAGATAATTGTTTCGCCGGGGCTTTCTTCTGTGCCGGCAAATATGCTGCCCATCATCACACAGTTGGCGCCTGCTGCCAGGGCCTTCACCATATCACCGGTATAGCGGATGCCGCCATCGGCAATGATGGGAATATTTTTTTCTTTCAATACAGAAGCCGCTTCCATGATGGCAGTAAGTTGTGGTACACCTGCTCCTGCAACGATCCTTGTGGTGCAGATAGAACCCGGGCCGATACCAACTTTCACCGCATCGGCGCCAGCCTCTGCCAATGCTTTGGCTCCGGCAGCAGTTCCTACATTACCGGCAATGACATTGATGTTTTTAAAATTCTTTTTTACATCTTTTAGTGCAGCAATAACTCC
>CAYUCU010000215.1:0-6348 GCA_964443345.1 uncultured Chitinophaga sp. | reverse complement strand
TGAGACCGGACCCTCCATCACCTAATTCATTAGTTACCTGCAGATTTACTTTTGTAAATGATGAGCTGAAATTTCTCCCGGGATAGGTGAATACAGAGTCTGATGGGAAATAGGGTTTCTTTAAACTAACCTCCAGGCTGTCGTCTTTTACTGTTATCAATCCTTCGTCTTCTGTAAATACCGGTTCACTAAGGTCCAGCGAGGTGCATCCAAGGACCTGGGTCACATCATAAGAAAAAGACCGGGCACTCACAAAAACATCATTGCCTTTCTTTGCAAACTTCAACAGCCGTTTCATTTCATCTTCATCGGCACTAAAATGGTCGGCAATCACTATATAGGCCTGGCCCGAATCGTAGTTGGAAAGCGAATCCCAAAAACCAGGCATCTCCCTGCTGGCAGAGATCGTTGCTTTTGGAAAAATGTATTCCAGGTTTCTGTATGCTACAAAGGTTCCATAAGGTATCTTATCCTGTCTTCTCAATGTGATCAATTCGTTTAGCTTCTTATTCTTTTTGCTTTTGCCGGTAACAAACAACACAACCATCCCGGAAATGATCAAAACAGCCAGCAGGTATGGTAAATATTTCTTCAATTTTTACGACGTGGTTTTTTCAAATACATCAAATTCATTCTTAATAATGCCATATGCTTCGTTACTTACATTAAATTGTCCGTACCAGCTGTATTCATAATTTCTGGTGATGCGGAAAAAATCCTTGTAATACGCAGTAGGGTGCAACTGCATCAGGTAGTCCAGGTTGGTACGGTCCTGTTTGTAGCGGATAATATTCTTCTCTGACAAGTTTTTCAATAACCGCAAATACATCAGCCGTATGGCCAGCCGATAGTTGCCCTGTGCGGCAGCTTTATCAATTTCTTTCTGGTAGTTGATGGAAAATATGTCTTCTGATATCTCTGATTCTTCTTCAGCGGCATGTTGCCTTTCTTTTTTCCGGAAAAGCCCCACATTGCTTCCGGCAAGATACCACATGATGGCAGCCGCAAAGCCACCAATTATTACGATCCACATTAATGTTTGAAACCAGGAACGTTTACCCACCGGCACATATGGTTCTTCTTGTTCTATTCTTTCCCCGGGCTTTAGTGAGCCACTATCTACTTGTCGGCTGGGCTGTTCCATTCTCTTCCCTGGCTGAGCGGAGCCGTCGGCATACCAAAAATCTTTATCCTCCTTCATTTTCTTTAAGGCATCTGCAGGAATGGCCCGGGATCGAAAGCTCACTGTGTCGTAGGTGTTTTTATCAACAAAGAAGCTGGTCTGATCATCCGTATCTCCGTCCCCTTTTCCTTCATCTGTGCTTTGTTCTGTTTCATCTACGATAACTGTATCGTATTGTGCCTGTACTATTGAAAAGGAGAACAGCAGGCAGCCCGTTACAGCAGTCCTGCGAAATAAAGATGTGATGGTATTGATGAAAACTACTTTCAACACTTATGCTTCCTCCTCTATTTGTGACAGCGGCATTTTTTTGCCAAGCCGGATCGGGTAAATAATAAAATACCACACAACAAACAATACTGATAATGCGAATACGGCTGTAGTTAGAATGGAGATATCATTATACAGCCGGGTAATAAATCCTTCGAAAAAAGCGGCAAGGGCAAAGATCGGAAGCATACCGATCATGATCTTAACTCCATCCTTTGCACCCTGCTTAAATGCATCAAGCCTTTTTATAGTGCCGGGGAATAAAAAACTTTTTCCCAAGACCAATCCGGCAGCGGTGGAAAGGATCAATGCGGTAATTTCCAGGGTGCCATGTATAAATACTACCAGCCAAAAATCAATTCCAAAACCCCTTGCTGCAAAAAACTGGTCAAAGATACCCACCATGGCACTTGTTTCACAGTGCTTATAGATAGTAGGGATACCGCAAAACAAACCGGATACAAACATGATCAGGCCCACTTTGATATTATTGATCATTATTCCCAGCCAGTTCAGCAGCGAATTGCCCGTTTCATAAATACCAAATGGATTCCCTCTCCTGATATTCTCCTTGGTCTCTTCAACATAATGCGGACCAAAAAAACCGGTGGCCACACTATCATCTTGCTGAGAAGCGAAAAAACCAATGGCAAAAAAGATAACAAAAATGATAAATGAGAAAAGTACCACCCGGTGATGTTTCCGGATGGTGAGCGGAAGATCATACTTCCAGAACGTAACGATCCTGTTTGATTCTTCTTTCCGGTTATTATATATCTCGAGAAATATTTTAGAAGCCTGTGTATTGATAAAGCCGGTGACCTTTCCTGCGGGATAAAATGTTTTGGCATAGGCCAGGTCATCAAGAAGCTGGGTAAAATCAGCTGCCATTTCATCCGGATCAGACGAAGGTTCCTGCTGAATACGCAACCAGCGGTCTTTGTTCTTTTTAATAAATAATGCTTCCCTCAATTTCCTTTCTTTAAGCTTGTAAAATACTATTTTTTGCAACTGCAACGCATATATATCACCATTAAATATGTAAAAAGGAGTAATTTAACGGCTTGAAAATCTTTCGGAATGGGAGCAATAAAAGTACCGACCAATTTTAATATCGAACTGGAGTTTGAGGTCCCCGAATTTTACAAACGGCTGCTCTCGCTTACCATTGACGTTGTGATCCAGTATTTCTACCTGCGCATTGCCGGTGAGATCTATGATGCGATCGACCATTCTAATGACCCGCTGGATGCCTCCCGGTTATTGTTGCTGCTTCCAATAATGTTGTATCATGTAGTGCTCGAGATCACTATGAACGGTCAGAGTATCGGCAAAAAAGTGATGGGGCTGCGGGTAGTGGATGAAAACGGAGGAAGGCCTTCCATCAGCCAATTTACCATCCGGTGGCTGCTGCGCCTGTCAGATGTATGGATCGCCCAGGTATTGCTGTATGTTCTTTATGTGATTGCCACCAGTGATGGATTGAGCAACCCGGAGGTCATATTCATAGTGGTATTTGCATTTGGATTCCTGGTTACGGATATCGTTCTCGTTGTTTCATCCAGGAAAGGTCAACGGGTGGGTGATATACTGGCAAAAACAATTTTAATAAGCACCCGTACCAAAGGGAATATAGAGGAAACCGTTTTCCAGGAAGTGGCGGATAACTACAACCCTTCTTTTCCCCAGATCATGAGACTAAGCGACAAGGACCTTAACGCTATAAAAAGCATTTTGGAAACGGCCCGTAAAAAAGGAGATTTTGCAATGGCTGAAGCTGCCTGCAATAAAATAAAAGCGCATTTACAAATACAATCTGACCTTGGCGCTTTTGATTTGCTGGATGTATTGCTAAAGGATTACAACTACCTGTCCACCAAATAACTCTCTCCTGAATCAATTTATCCCTTGCTGGTCAGCTCGGTCAGAAATCCAAGTGCAACAAGGAGCAGAAAAATAATGGTAACAATACCCAGGTAACGGAATGTAACTTTCAGGTTTTTAAATGACTCATTGAGAGAGGCGATATTGTCTGACTCCAGGGCTGTGCTCATTTTATTGGAAAATTTAAGCAGGAAATAACAGGGGAAAAAATACAAACCCACGATCATCAGGGCGCCTAAAATGGAGCCTACCACTTCAGCCCCGGTGGCCACGGGATGCCCATAATCATCATAACTTGGCTTGTTGTTGCTGTTTACCGAAACAATCAGGCTTATTATAAAGATCAGGCCCAGGCCAATAAACCCGATGATGGCAAGAAACCGGGCCCATTTGGCCGCTTCCTTTAGATGGTTTCTGCCCAGCATATCCAATTGCAGATCAAATAGGCTTTTTTCGTTTTCCATGTGTACGATGTTTTAAATAAAAAAGTCCCGCAGCAGGTGGCAGCGGGACAAAATACAATTTTTTATTTTTCTTTTTTACATATTGCCCAAAAGGCCAATAATCATTACTAACAGGAAGAGAATCATGAGAATAGCCCATAGTGCAAAGAAATTCCTGGCGCCGGCAAAACCGGAATTCAGGGTTTCCATATTGTTTGTTTTCAATCCTGCATTGATCTTATTTCCTGCATTAAATGCAAACATTCCGCTAACGCCATACAACAAGCCCATAATAAGATATATGGCCAACCCCATATTGCCCAGGTTGCTGGAACTAAGGCCGCCACCACCCCTGTACCGGTACGTATCTAAATCTCCACCATACTTGCTTACCGCCTGCTGCACCATAATACCAAGGATAATACATAAAACTGCGATGATCAGGCTTACCACACCCAGCACCCTGGCCCATGAGGCAGTGCTGCGAAGTGTATAACTGTTTTGTGCATCCAGATTTAATGAAAAAAGCGAGGAATTTTGATTTTGTTCCATAATGGTTGATTTTGGTTTTGATAAAAGTAAGCGGAAATTTCAGGGCGGCCAATTTTTTGATACCTGGCAGCTCTGAATAAAATTATTAATAAGCCCTGGCAAATAGTACTCTTTGTTCCGATGGTTTACCAGTTAATATACAACTGCCCGCTTCTTTTTCATTTTCGAGGGGGATACAGCGTATAGTAGCCTTTGTTTTCTCTTTGATAGCTTCTTCTGTTTCTGCAGTACCATCCCAGTGTGCCGATACAAATCCGCCTTTCCCATCCAGCAGGCTTTCAAATTCCTCCCAGCTATTGGCCGGTGTAATATGATCATCCCGGAATGCTTTTGCTTTGTTGTACATGTTTTGCTGTATCTCGCCAAGCAAACCTGTGATATATGGTACTACCCCATCAAGGCTTACCACGGCTTTTTCTTTAGTATCCCTGCGGGCCACTTCCACCACATTTTTTTCCAGGTCCCTTGCACCAATGGCTAATCGTACCGGAACCCCTTTCATTTCATACTCTGCAAATTTCCAGCCCGGTCTGTTATTATCATTATCATCGTACTTCACCCGTATGCCTGCAGCTTTCAGTTCTTTGACGATCTCTTTTACTTTGCTGTCGATGGCTGCTTTTTGTTCATCCCCTTTATAGATCGGAACAATAACCACCTGCAGCGGAGCGATTCTTGGCGGCAGTATCAAACCCTGGTCATCACTGTGTGCCATTACCAATGCGCCTACCAACCGGGTGCTTACGCCCCAGCTGGTGGCCCAAACGTATTCCAGTTTATTTTGCTTATCACTGAATTTTACATCAAAAGCTTTGGCAAAATTTTGCCCCAGGAAATGTGAAGTACCGGCTTGCAGCGCCTTACCATCCTGCATCATTGCTTCAATGCAGTACGTATCTTCTGCACCGGCAAAGCGTTCACTTGCAGTTTTTACTCCCTTAATAACCGGTACCGCCATCCAGTTTTCTGCAAAATCAGCATACACATCCAGCATTTTGACCGTTTCCTCAATGGCCTCTTCTTTCGTGGCATGCGCTGTATGTCCTTCCTGCCATAAGAATTCAGCTGTGCGTAAAAACAACCGGGTCCGCATTTCCCAACGTACCACATTGGCCCACTGGTTTATAAGTATGGGCAGGTCACGGTAAGATTGTATCCATCCTTTATACGTACTCCAGATTATGGCTTCGCTGGTAGGTCGTATGATCAGTTCTTCTTCCAGTTTGGCTTCAGGATCCACTATCAGTTTGCTCTTATTATTCGGGTCGGTCTTCAACCGGTAATGGGTTACGATGGCACATTCCTTGGCGAAACCTTCTGCATTTTTCTCTTCTGCCTCAAAAAGGCTTTTAGGCACAAATAAAGGGAAGTAGGCATTTTCATGCCCCGTGTCTTTGAACATTTTGTCCAGGGCGTCCCGCATATTTTCCCAAAGAGCAAAACCATAAGGCTTGATTACCATACAACCCCGTACGGCGGAATGATCTGCCAGTTCCCCTTTCAGGATAAGGTCATTATACCATTGTGAATAATCTGCCGCTCTTGAAGTGATTTCCTTACTCATTGTTTCTTTTTTAAAAGCTTTTAGCTCTGAGCTATAAGCTGCGAGCCTTTGTCTTGAAGCTAATAGCTATCCGCCAGCAGCTATATCAGCCAGATTTTTTTTGTTTTAAATTAACACAGTACTCCGCAATAAATCAGGAAATGGTTGAATATTTGTGCCTTATTACGCAAACGATTGTGTAATTTCAAAAGTCGCACAAAAGTAGTAACTTCATTTTTAACCCGATAAATCATTTGCCATGAAATCTGCAATTTTACTCCTGGCAGTATCCGCTGCTGTTTTTAGCAGCTGCACCACCGCTTACAAATCCGGCCAAACTCCTGATGATGTGTATTACTCTGCTGCCCGGCCCCAGCAGGAAGAGGAGAAGACTAAAAAAGAAGAACGCCGGGATTATACCTACAACGATGATTATTATGACGACCGCTACCTCCGTATGAAAGTAAGTAACC
>CAYUCU010000214.1:0-6371 GCA_964443345.1 uncultured Chitinophaga sp. | reverse complement strand
GGACAAACAAATGCTCCGCTGTTTGTCCGGCCCACGCACAGCGACTCCGATTATTTGAATGTCGTTTATTGGTTTTGTGGTGATAGTGCGAAACTCCGCTGCCTGTTATGTTGAGCATCGAAAAGCGTTGTGCCCCGCCTGGACTTCTCTATAGCAATTGGCTGTTTTATAGAAAGGCGGGCCAAGGCGCTGGGAGAGGTTTAGAGTTCGGGGATTTAAAACTACCAGCCCACAGCATACGGTCTTTTGTCCCAGCGGGACAATTCATGGGTAGTATGGTGTATGGAAAATGTAGTTCCGTTCCGTAGGAACGGTTGGTGCAATGATGCGGATGTTTTCAGTCAGTAGTCACAGACCAATGACAATCCTTTATGATTTTATTATTTAGCAACCATATTGAGGAGAACGCAGTACCAGTGCATTGTAAGGTGATAAAAACAATGTAAATTGTAGTATACCATCAAACCGTAACCATGTCTGCTATCAGCACCGCCCAGCCACGTATCGTCGCCTATTGGATAGGATGGGGAAAATTGGATTTCGATCCCGGTAAGCCGATTCCCGGTTATGTAAAAAACATCGATGTATTGGCCCTGGCTTTTTCATTGGTGAAGAACGGAGGTATTGAAACCACCTGCTCTTCCAATGAGACCTGTCTTTGCAACGGGCCAAACTATTGGGACCAGCAGCAGATACAGCAATGGATCGCTGCAATAAAAGCTGCCTGTCAAAACATCAAAGTAGTGATGTCAGTTGGTGGCTGGGCATACAACGACTGGAGTTCTGTTACCGACCCAATGGCATTTGCAACAAGTGTGGTGGATAATTTAATTAACTGGGCCGGGGCCTTTGATGGAGTGGATATTGATTATGAAGGCGGTCCCGATGGTAATGTATTGCCCGGCAATGTTACCTTTTACAGTGTGATACAGGAATTGATCAGCCAGATGGAAAGCAGGCTTACCGGCAACCCGGTACTAAGCCTCCCTTATTATGGTGGTTCGCCATGGGGCCCGGGTGACCTTAAAGACCTGGCAGGCAGCATCACGTTTACTGCCAGTATGGGATATGACCGCTACGACACAAGCGATTACCAGGCATTGCTGCAGGCCGGGTTCCGGGCGGCGAATGGATTTGATAACGGTGAGCTGCAACCGGGTGAAATAGGTCCGTTTGTTTCGCAAAACAATATAAAAGCGGCTATGTTCTGGAACCTGTGCGATGACAGCCAGGGTGCGCCTGCTGATATTATTAATGCATTGAATGAGAGTTTGCCGGTGTAAGTGGAATGAAAATTATAACAGGTTTTCGTTTTCTGGCCATGGTTTTATTATTCAGCAAGCATACTACGAAGAACGGGAAAACGAGGACGTTTCGCAGAGCCGGGGATTTCCGGATTTACAGGGAAATGGCTACCTTTCAGTGGTGAAAAAAATGTCAGCGATATTATTTCTTTCTGTATGCTTGCTTTCTACAAACGGAATCAATGAATTGCTAAAAGTAAATACGCTGGTACAGCATTATTACGAAACAAAAAAAGAAGACAATACAGTCACTTTTTTTAATTTTCTTTTCATGCATTACATAGCAGATGATTTTAACGACAAAGATAATAGCCGTGATGACCAATTGCCCTTTAAATCTGCCGGGACATGTATTTCAAACAGCACTGCTTTGTATATGCCGGGTAAGAATATTCAGCTATTGACTTCTCATCCATTCCCCTTAAATACCGAAGATTTTATTACAAAAAGGGATTCATTTATTCTCCCTTCCTTCCACGCTTTTGTTTGGCACCCTCCCAAGCTCTCATAGCCTTTCTATCAGCCACTTATTTATTAGTAATTATTCTGATTACAATCTGCCTGTATGCGGATACTAATCAGGGATTATTTACCTGACATCAAAACAAAGTGCTATGAAAAAAGTAATTATAATAGCTGTATCATTACTAATTTATTCGGCAAATTTATTTGCCCAGTTTTCTACCGATTGGATAAAGCCCGCTGAAAGCTACTCGAAAACCGGTGTGATGATAGCCCGGGATAACCAGGACAATGTAATAGCAACAGGCTACTGGATCAGCAATAATACCTATACCCGCAAGTACAACAAGTTTGGTGTGTTGCAGTGGGAAGCCATATCGGCTTCAGGCATTGCAAGTAATTATGAAAGGCCGCTTTGGGTAACCACCGATAATAACAATAATGTTTTTGTGGCCGGTTATCGCTATGCCGGCACCAGCACCCCTGTTGCTGTCATTGTTTTAAAATACAGCCCGGATGGTGCGCAATTATGGAAACAGGTAATAAGCCCCGTTAATCTCCTGGCAGGTATGAACCTGCGATGCGAAGTGGACAATAGCGGAAACCTGTATGTTGGCGCATGTGGTGTTGGTGTACTTCCGGGATTTGCTTTGATCAAATTTGATACGAATGGTAACATACTGTTTACACAACACAGTGATGCCAATGCTCCCAAATACTTTACTTCCATGCGTGTTAAAGGCAATAAAATTGCGTTGAGCGCAACCTCCGGCGATCCAAATATTGCTACAGTGGCTGTATGGGATACAGACGGCAACTTTTTATGGGGTGATGGTGTCCAGGGGCGTGGGGGACAGGATGTGGAACTGGATGATGCAGGTAATGTGTACTTGCTTACCGGCTATTTTAACCAGGTTACTCCAACAAGCCAAATGGATATTGAGATATTTAAATTCAATGCTTCAGGCGTACAGGTATGGAAAAAAGATTTTGATTTTGGTGGTACCGAATTGCCATCGAGGTTTACGCTGGTTGCGGGTAAACTGAGCATAATTGCCGAAGCAAACGTTGCCGCATCTTATTTTGACTGGATGACATTACAAACCGATGCTGATGGCAATATGCTCTGGAACACCAGGTATAATGAAACATCCGGTAATGATGAAGCACCCTATTTTATTGCTGCCAAAGCAAATGGGGATGTTTTTGTTACCGGAAAAGGGGGGCCGATGTTTACTCAATTCGGATCACAATACCTGCGAATGATCACTGTAAAATATGATAATACCGGTTTAAGGAAATGGGTTGATTCTACAAATATTTACAGCGGATGGGGTTATGCATGTACACTTGCCAGCGATAACAGTTTGTATGTGTTAAGCGGCACCGCTATGACGGCCTTTCATTTCCTGGATCACACCGGCGCAGGCTCATGCAATGTACCAACGGGAGCCAGTGTGGCGAATATTACCAATACATTCGCCACATTTTCCTGGACGGCTGTGCCGGGTGCAACTTTGTATCATATAAGGTACAAACCAATTACAGCCAGTACCTGGACTGTGGTTTCCTATAACCTTACTTCCCTCAATATTTTTGGGCTTTTTGCGGGTACAACCTACGAATATGCAGTTGAAGCTGTTTGCGCAAACGGGCCATCAGGCTACGGTGCCACGCAAACATTTACCACAACCGGAACAGCTATTTGCTCTTCGGCAGGGCTAAGCCAGGCGCAGGAATACCTGAGCCAGGTATGGATCATGAGTGGTTTTAATAATGTTTCGGGAAACAATAACGGGTACGCAGATTTTACAAATGTAGTGGCTCCATTAACCAGGAACCAGTACGTTCAGGGATATTTATCAGCGCTGGTTCCTTACCCGGAGTATGAGTACTATTCTATTTGGATAGATTATAACCACGACAATGATTTTAATGATGCAGGCGAAGAAGTGGTAACCCTGTATTCTGATTTCACTGGTCTGATCTCATTCAATTTTACAGTTCCTTCCAATGCTCCTTTAGGTACGGCAAGAATGCGGGTAATTATGAGCCATGATAGTCCGCCGGCTCCCTGTGGCGTTTATGCCAGGGGCGAAACGGAAGATTATACGGTTTTTGTTAACGACACCAGTACGGTACCTCCTCCAATACCAGCAGGATTAAACGTTTCCAATATTACCACTACAAGCGCAAGAATTTACTGGACGCCGGATAGCACCGCTGCTTCATACAATTTGCGCTACAAAAAAATAACTGAAACTACCTGGACTATTGCTTCAATCAGTGATACTACGATCACCGTACCGGGTCTTTCTTCTGTCACTGATTATGATTATGCCTGTGAAGCTGTTGGTAGTGCAGGTCGTTCGGGTTTCACTGCAACGCAGGCTTTTACAACCCTGGGAGGGGTGTTGCCAATAAATGGTGTTGATATTACGGCAAAGCGCCAGGGAGCAAATGTTTTGGTAAGCTGGAGTACCCAGTCGGAACAGAACAGTTCCATGTTTGAGGTAGAACGGAGTTACGATGGTATAAGCTTTATAAAGATAGGATCGGTGCAGGCGGCTGGTAACAGTGCTTCAATACGTAATTACCAGTTTACGGATATTAATGCAGCAAAATCGCTGATCTTTTATCGCATAAAATTGGTGGATGTGGATGCCAGTTATAAATATAGTCCGGTGCGGATGGTTGCCAGATCAGAAAGCAATACGCAGGACTTTTTTTTATATCCCAACCCTGCCAGCACCACAGTCAGCCTTGCATTACATAAAGTCGCTGAAAAAAACATGCAGGTACAGATTGTCAACCAACTGGGACAGATCGTAAAAAGCAGCACCATAAGTAAGGGCACACAACTGATAAGAATAGATATAAGCAGCTTACCTAAAGGTATTTACTCGGTGAAAGTAGGGGGTACTGAACCGGTACAGGTAAAACAATTGTTGATCATGTAGATAGGAGCGTTGTATATATTTAATAATGGCCGGAGTTTTTCCGGCCATTTTTTATGTTATCAACTGAAATGGAAATATTGTATCATGACACCAATGGGGACAAAATAGTGCTGCGAAACGGGGACGTTTCGCAGAGCAGAGCCACATACTACTTGCAACCGTGTTCTTTTTACGCTTACGTTTATCGAATACTACCAGGCACTTGTAAAGTGACGATCTATCAATATATAAATGAGTTGTAGTTTTGTTGGTGATGAATAAGAACATTTTCCGGGTAGTTGCAATTGTATCCGCATTAGTAGTGGTAGGTATTGCCGTTGTACGGATAAAAAAAGCCATTGAGCAGCAACATCCCCGGTTGCCCCAAGTGGTGTATACCGTCAGTTCCTTACGTTTCCAGGCTTATACATCCGCCTTTAAAGGTCAGCAGTGTACGGTAAAAGGGACCTGTATAGAAAAAAAAGCGGACGGGGAAAAATATATAGTATATATAAAGGATAGCAGCAACGCACTGACCATCCCGTTAAAATGCCAGGTAAGCGAGCTGACTGAAAATGAATTCCGGTCTTTACAACTATCAGCTGAGATCGTTGTATCCGGCAAGCTGGCATTTGCCGACGGCCTGGCAGAAATTACCGATGGAAAAATTATCAGCATCAGTAAAGTAACCGGTGATACTAAATGACCATTCAGTCCCAGGCGGCGAATTGAGGAGAAGCACTCCGTAGCAGCGTTGGAAAGTAAGTAGGAACGCTACAGAGAAAAGGGTCGAAAGCTACTGACAAGTAGGTAAGTTATCAGGCAACAGCTTTCCTGCGTTTTGTTGAAGTTGTTGTACGGTTCTTCTTTTTGGCCTTTAGTTGCTTTTGTCTTTTGATATACTCACTGATGGCTTGTTCTTCAGCTTTAGTTAATGAACCTTGTCCACCAATAAAATCTACGTCAAGTTCTTTAGCTTTGCTTTTCATACAGGAAAGTATTTGTTGATTAGTTTTAATGCTGCGATACTATTAATGATCATTAATCTGCCTCCGAAATGTATGGCCCCCAATGTATCAATATAATGTTGTATGAGCTGTGTTTTTGAAATAAACGATATGTTCCCTTCATGTCCACGTTGAAAAGAAAGTTTGCAGGCAAAAGCAACAAGATTACCGGGAACACCGGCATAGATTTTAGTCCTGCCTTTATTGAATGGTGCACTTTCAACAAGGTACATATACACATGGTCTGACTTTACTTCCAGGCTGATTAGCCCTTGAATAACGGACTGATTATTTACAATGGTCAGTTTATAAACGTCTTTTTCGGGTTGTTTGAACTCAGCTTTCCAGTCGAACTGCCAGCCATTTTTCTTAGTTACCGTTTTAAGATCCTTGACAGAGATAAGCGTAATATCTGTTGGAAAATTGTCTTTTGTTATTACGTTTTCAATAGAATTGGTCAATTTGTCAACTTCAAAATCCAGTCCTGTTTGCTTCCCTTTTTTCATCCCGGTTATTTCCGGACTAATTTACGAATTTATCAGCAAGAAAGGGTATGGCTATTTAGTTTTTTCAATCCATCGATGCACCTTTCCCACCTTATCGGGAAAGGATAGATAACCAGTCATGGGTGTATTGTCATACCGGGGAACAGCCTGGTC
>CAYUCU010000213.1:0-6392 GCA_964443345.1 uncultured Chitinophaga sp. | reverse complement strand
ATAGTTAGCTAATAAAAAAGCCCCTTAAAAAAGGGGCTTTAAAATATGCTTAAACGATGATGATAGTTGCTTAATAAGACCAGAGGTCTTGCTCGAAATTGAAGATCTTCTCTTTAATGTTGTCGCCTTCTAATAACCGAAGTATTGGGTCACTGATATAGTTTCTTATCATCTTATTACCTGGATTGTCAAGAGTCGATTTTACAATATAGCTGCTAAACATCCGGCTCTCAAACAGCTCTTCCCAAGTCATTCTGCTTTGTCCCATATTCTTGGGATTATAAACCTCAGCTTTTGCAAGTATCTGTCTTAAATCAGGATAGTATACCCAAAATAAATTTGAAGTACCTCTTTCTTTAGTTGTGTTGGGGAAATACTCAGTTTTAAGTAACCCGATACCAAGGATACGTACAAACATCCTGCTTGACTCCCTGTCAAAAACCCACTCTTCCTTCAAGCGAATTCTAGAAATTGTTTTTGCATCAAAACTGGTTCTGGACACATTTAATCCTATTACCTTATCAATTTGTTTTGTGTCAAACACATAGTTGGTATCAAGTCTGCCTGCTGTTAAAAGTTGAACATCGGCAATAGCTAAAGGGTTTGTAAATCTGTCATCTGAGAAGGCTGTTACTTCACCAGATTGAACAGCCTTCATTAACATATTTACAAATATCTGGCTACCATTATCTTCAACAGCTTCATACATAAACACTTTATTCATTTTCTCCCTCAAATCAAGCTCTCTCCAAACCTTTTCAGCGTAAAGTGCATCGTCCCAACGCAAGTGTTCATATGGCAAAGGTGTACGTTGTGTCAGGTTGGTCTTATCAAAAGCATTGTCATTTCTCAATGACTTTTTGGGGCTAATATCGTTACTCGTAGTGTCATAAGTAACAGGCAAATTAGCATTCGGGTCATAACCTGCCGGAGGCTGATTATTGTTCGTTTGCTGTTGCTCATTTCCAGTAGGATTAGTAGCCGGCTGATTCGTATTATTTGGCCTTCTTTTGGGTGTTCTCTGTGCATTTACAGTACTAACACAAAGAGCCAGAACAACACAACATATTACCGACTTTAATAATTTTATTTGCATATCACACTATTTAATATAATAAACGAGAGAAGGTGCCTTTGTAGTACGTCCATCAGGGCCTTTTACCCTAATATCGTCAATAGTCACGGTTCTTCCAGCTTGTACATGCTGATTCATTGCATTTCTTACCTGTCCGGAAAAATTGGCCCCCTGGTTAGGGATAATTACAATATCATCATCGGTATCACAAGTGAAAGTGAAGCTAACTACGTCATACTCAAGCTCAAAGGGAAAGTTCTTTATACCAGCTCCTACTCCACCCTGAGCTTTAAAAGCACCTGCAGCGATATTTTCACCACTTGGTTTGCCTCCCACGTATGCCTGAGCCTCAGGAATAGTTCTAACCCTGAATTGTGATGCTCCTGCTACTTTACCATCTACAGAAACGGTTATTAGGGTATTATCATTAACACTGTTAACTGTTGCAATATATTTACCAGGTCCAACCCGCTGCAAGCTACCATTACTAATAGTCGCACTTACTTTATCATCGCCTCCACCACTAGCTGCAATTGTTACTGGATTGGGTACTCCGATGTATAACACATTCATTTTGTCAAGGGCAATTGAAGCATTGGCGGAACCAACTGTATATTCAACATTCACTTCTTTTACTTCCTCTTTGCCAGTCACCTGGTTAAAATAACTGATCCTTACAGGTACGCTATGTGCGCCAACTCCTCCAGCCTGGGTCTTGTAAAGGGCAAACCCTTCTTCTCCTATCTGAACACTGGACCCACCAATAGAAATTACAGGAGCTGCAGCCTTACTAAATGCTCCGATCCCCGCTTTAATCTCAAGCTCCTGACCAGGCATTAGATAATTTGAGTTTTGGCCAACGATTGCAGCATAAGAGTCAAAGATCACTTTTACTTCTCCCACTTTCTGGTGACAGAAAGTAACTACCTTATTCTCAGATGTTTTGATGTCGTTCTGAAACTTACTTAAAATAGTAAGACCAGCGACGGTCGGTACCATATTGAAATAAGCTACTTCCCAGGCCTTTGTTTTACCATCCTGCCCCGGAGGGTTAGTAACATCTATATTCAGCGACTTTTCGAATTCTGTTTTTATAGAAGAATCAATTCCGAGGATATCAGTTTTATACTTAGTAAGGCGGGCAAGCAGTTCTTTTCCTTTGCCTTCCTTTACCATCATTTTAGTTACGATATCCAGGTTATCTTCTTTAAACCCGGAAAGATCACCTGGTTTACCGCCAGCTTTAGTGACGATTTCATTCTTCAGCGTTTCTATATAATCATATAGCTCTTTTGAAGTTGAAACTACCTGCTGGGCTTTAGGGAACCAAACAAGAGCTCTTTCTTTTGTTTGCTCTTCCTTTGTTTTATCTTCAAGAGATGCCATAATAGTTCCCGTAGACTGATTAACAGTTGTATTTGTGCTCTCAAGGCTTCGTCTTACTGTTTTAAAGGCATTGAGGATTTCAGATGATACGTTCAGAGCCAACAGTGCGGTTAGCACCAGGTACATGATATTGATCATCTTTTGCCGGGGCTCTTTAGGTAAAGACATGACGATTTGTGGTTTTTAATTTACGAATAGTGACTTTTGATCACGGATACTGATCTTTTTACCCTTATTTAAATTTATTAATTACGCCCCTGCATTGCGGTCAGCATATTACCATAAATGCTGTTCAGGCGGCCCAGGTTAGTAGCCAGGCTACCGATCTGCTCCTGCACCTTTTTAGCATCTTCTGCACTGTTCAGCATCTGTGCTGATGTCTCAGACAGTTTGCCATAGAAAGAGTTCAGCGCTTTCAAATGGTTATTGCTTTCCTGCAATTCCAGTTCATAGATAGTATTTAAAGAAGACAGGTTCTTTGTAAGCACCTGTATCTGGTCATGAAACACTTTGGCACCTTCAGTAGCCGTGTTAAATGCACCTACAGAAGAAGCAGCCATTGTATAAGCATCTTTTACTTTATCCAGCTGGCCGGTAACTTCTCTTGTCTTATTTGTAAAATCAGTAGTGGCATTGATAGTATCACCGATACCATTCATACCGCTGACAGTCGTGTTCAATTGTTTGAAACCGTCTCCCAGGCGCTTCATGGTATCAGGAGTAATGTCTGCTTCTGTCAGCATTTTGTCCATTGATGCGAATGCTGCTCTTGACTTGGCACCAGCTACAGAAAACTGCTCTTCGTCATGTGAGGCATCTTTGATGGGTGGATAAACTGCATACAAAACACCATAAAGGGTAAAGATGATCGCTTCTGTGGTCAAACCAATCCACAACCAGGTGTCTGCATCGGCTGCGTGAGTGATTTTTCTGAGGGCTCCCCAGATTACTAATGCTGCGCCAAAAGATACGCCTACGTCTACCCATTTACTTACTTTGGAAGGAATAGCTGCTGCCATAATTGGATTTTTTAATAGTGGTTTAATTTAAAAAAAGAGAGAAAAAGAGAGGACAGGTTCGATGTACTGTCCTCTCAAGAATTTTATTTAATTAGAATATCAATTTTACTTTTTACGGCCTTTTGCAGGCGCTGCAGGTAAATCGATCACACAACGGAAACCGATGTAAGATTTGGTTGAATCCTGGTACTCATAGGTACTGGTACCAGTCTGAAGATAATAGCCAACGTCTTTCCAGCTTCCACCACGGATGATCTTACGCTTCATCAGCGGGGGATCATCATCTTTGGCATTCCAACGAACATCTGGGTTCATATCATGCTGGAAATTGTTACGGCCTTCATAGTATATAGAAGAGGTCCACTCTGCCACATTACCGCTCATGCAATACAGACCATAATCATTAGGCCAGTATGCATCGGCACGAACTGTGTAGAATCCGCCATCTTCAGGATAGTTACCACGACCGGGTTTAAAGTTGGCCATCAAACAGCCTTTCTTATTACGCAGGTAATAGTTACCCCAGGGGAACATTGATTGAGAACGACCACCGCGGGCTGCATACTCCCATTGTGCTTCTGTAGGCAGGCGGAAATCAGATTCCTGGGCTCTTTTCTTGGAATCCAGGAAAGAATTCAGCAAATGGGTTCTCCAGTTACAAAATGCTTCCGCCTGTTTCCAGTTCACACCTACAACAGGATAGTTGCCAAAGGCAGGGTGAGAGAAATATCTTTTGGTCATTGGCTCATTATAGGAATACGCAAAGTCGCGTATCCAGGCCAATGTATCGGGATAGATTTGAACGTCTTTTTTTACAATAAAGGTAGAACGGGGTTTGCCGGCATTTTCCCTTTTTGCAGCTTCCTTCAGATCAAATGTTTCTGAGTGGAAAACAATTTTGCTGGGGTCAACTTCTTTCTTACCGAAGATCCTGTCATCAGGAGGCAGAATCAGGTCTGTGCCTGCAAGCTGCTCCATTACTTTAGGGTCGCCCCATTTCAGGGTCTTCATTTTGGCCCAGTCCACATACTCATTACCATCAGCACCGGCTTTTACATAACCAAGCTTACGGGCAGCGACAGAGTCACGAACCCATAATACAAACTGACGGTACTCGTTGTTGGTAATTTCTGTAGCGTCCATCCAGAAGCCACTGATAGATACGGCACGGTTGCGGGCACTAAATGCATAGGCAGGATCCTCATCGCTGGGACCCATGTGGAATGTACCCTGGGGTACATACACCATACCTGGAGGTTTCGGAAGACTATACTTTCCTCCCGGAGAAACTCCATGTACTTGGCCATCATTTGGCAGGCTTCCGCCTTTGCCGCCTTTTCCGCTTTTACCACTGCCACAACTGGCGAGCAAAGCAATGCAGGCGGTTGCGTACAGGGTGTAGTAAAGGTTTTTCATTTTCATACACTTAAGGGGTATTGGGCAAATATAATATTTTGAACTATTCTCTGACACAAGGTGAACATTTATTTTTTAAAATCAAAACGTATTTTCCGAGGTAAATTTTCAAACGGAGGCCAAGCTTGTTTTATTGTATTAACTTAAAATTAATTACCCGTTTTGAGCTCTGTTTATCAGCAACATAAGCTCTTTTGCGGAAAATACGGGATTCAGGCAGGTGTAATTACGGCACAGGTAAATAGTAGAGTTTCCCGAAACTGGTTTGCCGGTAAGCAGGGGGAAACCAGGTACCGGCACCTTCGAAGCCATAAAAACCCGGTTGGGTACGTATCCGGCCAATATTTCAGGCAGCATTTCGGGGTAATTGTCGCCCAGTAATGCGATCTCATTCGTCCCTTCCACCATTTCCCGGTGCAGGCTTGCCCATACTCCAAACGAAGTGGGATATTTGATAATAGCTTTTCCAAGGGAGCCCACCATATCCTGTGCCCGTTGTCTCCACCCGCTTATATCATACAAAACAGCCAACTGCCACAGGTTATATGCCATTATCGCATTACCAGAAGGCACAGCCCCGTCATACACTTCTTTTTTTCGTACGATCACATCTTTTTGTCCCACGGGTGTATAAAAGAAAAACCCGGTATCAGCTTCGCTGAAGTTTTCAATTACAAATTCTGTAAGTTCTTTTGCCCGCTGTAGCCAGTTAGTGTCAGCCGTTATCTCCTGCAGGTTAATTAATGCCTGTATCAAAAAGGCATAATCATCTAAAAAAGCAGGGTATTTGGCCTGCCCGTTTTTCCAGGTATGATGCAATGCTTTTTCCCCGTCAGCCGGGAATGCGGAGAGCAGGAACTTCATATTCTCCACTGCCAGTTGCCGGTAGCTTTCATTGCCAGTAGCTGCGAATGCCTTGCTACAAGCCGTATTCATCAGCGCATTCCAACCCAGCAGTATCTTATCATCCAGCAATGGGCGTATCCTCTTACTTCTTGTTGCTAATAGCTGTTCCCTTCCCTGCTGCAATAATTTCTTTACATCAGCAACACTCCTTTTTTTAGCTATAGCAAATTCTTCAAGCGGTTTCTTTACACGGAGAATACTGGATCCTTCCCAACCGGTTTCCCCGCCATGAAGGTTCCCTTTTTCTGACACATCATAATACTCACAAAAAAGAGCAGCTGCATCACCAAGGATTTCCTGCACTTCATTCAATCGCCACAAATAGAACTTCCCTTCCACTCCCTCACTGTCCGCATCCAGTGCAGCATAAAACCCTTTTGACGGATGTAATAACTCCCGCTGAATAAAATCCATCGTTTCTTCTATTACTTCTTTATACCGTTCCTGGCGGGTCAACTGGTATGCTTCGCAAAGTGTGATCACCAGCAGCGCATTATCATACAGCATTTTTTCAAAATGCGGCACCAGCCAGTCTGTGGCTGTGGAGTAGCGGGCAAACCCTCCTCGTGCCTGGTCATAAATGCCAGCAG
>CAYUCU010000212.1:0-6406 GCA_964443345.1 uncultured Chitinophaga sp. | reverse complement strand
TGACAGCCCTGGGCATTCAGCTGAAAAGTACCTGGGCATTCAGCTGAAAAGTATTTAACCCGGGCGTCTGCCTGTTAAGTGTTGAATCAGTTGTCTTCAGGGTCCTTTTTCTTTTGTCTTTCCTGTTTTTTGAAGTAGCCCCTGAATAAGATATTATGCTTAAGAGCCTCCATATTCTGGTTAAATCCATCCGTTCCTTTCTGAATATTATCAAGAGTGGCATTAAGCTTTGATACTATGGACGTATCCTTCAGCACTGCATTCAGTGTACCCCTTCCTTTATTTATATCACTGCTCACCCCGGCCACAAGGCTATTCATTTCTATGACAAGCTTATCTACTTCCTCACCAGCCATTTTAATATTGGTGATGGCTTCATCCAGGTTTACAGCAAAAGAAGTATCAGTTAGTATGGCGCCTAATGAACCCTTCCCGTTTCGCACATCTTCTATTATCCCGTTGAAATTACCGGTTAAAAGATCTGCCTTCGCAGCCGCAGAGCGGATATCAGCTACAGAGGCTCTGAGGTTAGCCGGGATGGTCATATCGTTTAACAAGGCCCATAATGCGGTACTGCCATTAATACGGCTTACCGTTTCCTTCAGGTCTTCAGATATAGCGGCAATATTATTATTCGTTTTATTCAGTACCTGCAGCATATCGTCAGTATTCAGTGATTTTTTTGAAACTAAGATATCTCCGTCTTCAGCCAGCGGGGCCTGCTCTGTGGATGGAACAATATTGATTATCTTATTTCCCACAAACCCGTCAGTGGCAATAGAAACAACAGCATTTTTCCTGATAAATTTTTTCATTTTAGTTTCAATAACCATGGAAACTTCAATCACTGTATCACTCAGGATTCTTACTCTTTTCACCGTGCCAACTGAAATGCCCGAATACCGGACATTGTTACCGGCCACAGCGCCCTGCACATGCTGGAATCTTGCTTTCAGCACATAGGTTTTCCCAAAAAGATTTTCATTTTTCCCGATCATGTACAGAAGCAAAATGAGAAAAAACAGACCGGCAATGACAAAAGCCCCGAGTTTTATATTATTGATAATTTTTTTTGCCATATGCATTATTGAAAAAATTGTTTCACTTTGGGGTCAGTGTTTCTTTTTAATTCCTCATACGTTCCGTATGCGTAGCAGCATCCGTCCACCAACACCACTATTCGGGCACCTTCCATTTTCACGCAGTTCATGTCATGTGATATAACAACGGAAGTGGTGTTGTATTTCGCCTGTATCTCCATCATCAGCCTTATGATCTCTTTGCCGGTAATAGGATCAAGCCCCGTGGTGGGTTCGTCATATAATATTATCTCCGGTTTCAGAATCAGCGTTCTTGCCAGTGCAATTCTCTTCCTCATTCCACCGGATAATTCCGCTGGCATCATGTCCACTGTATGGGCAAGCCCCACATCTTTCAGCGCTTCCATTACCATATTGTTCATTTCCTTCTGAGTAACCTGTATCCAGTGCCTGCGCAGGGGGAATTCGAGGTTATGTCTCACTGTCATTGAGTCGTACAGCGCATTACTTTGAAACAGAAAACCAACCCTTGCCCTTAGTTTATCCAGTTCTGAGATAGTAAGTTCCGGCACATTTTCCCCAAATACTTTAATCACTCCTTCATCCGGCTGCAGCAGGCCAATGATGCATTTTATCAGTACTGATTTGCCTGAACCTGATTTGCCGAGCACCACCACTGTTTCGCCTCTCTTTACTTCAAGGCTGAAATCAACCAGCACATGGTTACTCCCAAAAGATTTATACAAATGAAGTATCTGCAGCACTGTCTCAATTTCAGTACCCAATGTAATCTTATCCTGCCGGAACAATTCAGCAATCATGTTCTTCAGTTTAGGCCAAGCGCATCTGTTACCTGCACGGCCAGTAAGTCAATAATAAAAATCAGGATGGATGAAACTACGACGGCTGAATTGGCCGATCTGCCAACCCCTTCTGTTCCTTTACTGCTGTTATAACCTTTATAACAACCGATAATTCCAACAGCAAAACCAAAAAAATAGCTTTTGAAAAAAGCCGGAAGCACATCACTGAAGGAAAGGTTGTCAAATACCTGTGTCCAGAACAGGTTAAAACTGGTAACACCGCGAATGTTTACACCAAGGTAGGAGCCATATAATGAAATGGCATCGCCCAGCATAACCAGTACCGGCAGCATAAACGTGGAAGCAAGCACCCTTGTTACAACGAGGTATTTAAATGGATTAGTACCGCTTACCTCCATTGCATCTATTTGTTCTGTTACTTTCATTGAACCCAGTTCAGCGCCGATACTGCTGCCAATTTTGCCTGCAAATATTAATGCAGTGATAACAGGGCCCACTTCCCGTACTATAGCAATACCAACAATAGCCGGAATTTGTGATTCTACCCCGTAGTCAACCATTGAAGGACGCAACTGCATTGTTAACACCAGGCCCATTATGAATGCCGTTAACCCTACAAGCGGAAGCGATTTATAACCAATGATAAAGCATTGTCTGAAAAATTCTGCCAATTCAAACGGGGGTTTGAAACACTGCCTGAAAAAGCGCCCGGTGAAACCGGATATTTCCCCGGTTTCCCTCAGAAAATTTCTTAATGCAAGCGCTTCAATCATATCGCAAAATAAAATTCAGATTCAAATCTGTTGAATAGTATGCATAATATCTATGAAGGTAGTCACCGGGCAGAATGATAATGATCATTTGATTAGCAAGAAAATAATAAGTTGGTCTCTGTTTTTCAGCACAACCCTGTTCTAAGATTCATGGTGGCTGCTGTACCGCAGGCAACACCATACCTGACTGCTTCAGCAAGGCTTTACCCAATACCTTTCCCGTTCATCAGTTAGCTCCTGTAATGCCCCCAAACAATAACACTTTTCCATCCGTACATCTGATGGGGTCCAATACATTTTGTTTTAATACTTCTTTAATTTGTTCTTTATTCAATTTCCCGATCGACTCAGATATTTCAAATTGTTTTTACTTCAATAGTTGATTCAGCATCATATTCACCATTATAGGCATATCTTTGTTTACTTATAGAAATGGAAAACGGGAAGAAAATGCCCTGCAGCCATAAGTAAATAATTCACTAACCTTAAATTTAATTGTATGTCGAAAAAGACAGCTGAACCCAGGAAGAATAAGCCTACAAAAAAGAAAAGCTCAGCACAGAAGAAAGCGGATCCAAAGAAAAAAGCACGCTAAGATCAAAACGCAGAGAGCCCGTTTAACAGCCGGGCTCTCTATATAAAGTAACTCCCAAATAGTAGTGAACATCGCCAATGCTGAACAACGACCTTAACGTACAACAGTGCCCATATTCAACTACAAGAAACCGGTCTTGCGGGCACAAAGCAAAACAATAAACAGGTTCATCTTTTCGACTTCGTATAAACCTATTCCTTCCCCCACGAGACTCGCCGGGGAAGGAAGGTGTCCAACTTATTCATAATGAGCAGGATAATACTTCACGTACCGTTTCTAAACCGTCATTTCCTAAGGTACGGAAGCTTAACATCGGAGTAAAAAGCTCCGAAACTAAGGTTGGAAAGCTTAGGATCGGAGTTAAAAGGTGCGATCATCGAATGATGGAGCCTTGATTTAAGGGATGCCTGCCTTAACATCGGAGTTCTAAGCTCTGAAACTAAGGTTGAAAAGCTTAGGATCGGAGGTAAAAGGTGCGATCACCGAATGATGAAGCCTTAATTTAAGGGGTACCAGGCTTAACATCGGAGTTCCAGACTCCGAAACTAAGGTTCAAAAGCTTAAGATCGGAGTTAAAACATCCGGTGGTCGCACCTTTTACCTCCGATAATAAGCCCGGCCTGCTTAATATCGGACCTTTTTACTCCGGTTGCAGGTATTTATTTATTCATCATCGGAGTAAAAAACTCCGGTGTTTGCCATAAAAACATCCGGGATGGGCATCTGAAACCTCCGGCTTCAAAGCCCGGAGCAACGTTGATGGGTGCTTGCTACAGAGACCACAAGAAAAATAACCTGTTTTTGGTATTGTGGGGTGATGGGGGTTGGTGTAAGTTGGGACGTTTCTGAACACTTGTACACGATATTCAAGATTGTATTTGCGAAAGTTTGGGGGGAAAAAACTTTCGCATATTTTTGAGTTAGCGGCAATGGTTCTGAGTACTTGAAACTAAAATGATTGCTAATGACAAGACAAGAAGCAATGGATGTTTATAAGGATAGATCTTCAAAATTCCGGAATACTCAATCCATACAATGGAAGATGAATCTTAGTATATGGACATTACTCGTGCTTGCAATCTTTCATAAAACAAAAATGAATCTTCCCACAATTAACGACAACTGTCTTACTTGGGGGTTTTTATTTGAAATAGTTGTTGCATTATTTGTAATTTTCGTTCACGGATATTTTTGTTATAAAATTCAAAAATCATTGAACGATGATAAGGCTGTTATGGATCAAATAGCTGCCGAACTTAACAAAGGCGTTAATGAAAAAGCCGATGTGCCTGTAGATTTGAAAGCCAAGTCAAACACCTCTCCTTGGTCTTGGATTTTCATTCAAAACTCTATTACAAGTGTATTAGCATTAATTTTTTGTATTTCTTACTAAGGGAAGGAAAGCCCAGCTTAGGTTCTTACTATTTAGCTTTATCAAAAAGCCAGGCAGCGGTTACTAGCAGACATTATTAAATATCCCATCTTTAGCAGGCCTGCCGATTATCTGCTAGTTTAACTTGTGACAAACAACACTCCAGACTAATAAAATGACTGAAGAACAAATAACCCAATCACTTGAAGCAAAAGAACTAAAACTGGTTGGTTGGCGAAAATATACTCACTATAGTATTGTAGGATTCTTTTTTTTGATAGCCGCTTTTGTTCTTATCTTAGATTTAAAGGACATACTAAGCAGTACCGCAAGGGGACTTGAACAAATGTGGGTATTTCAACTAGTTTTTTTGATTGTCCCTTTGGGCCTGGGGTTATTGTATTATAAGATACAACGAAACAAACTGAAGTTTAGGATAGTAAAAACAAATCTCACACGAGAAGAACTTGAAAAAATAATTCAGCAAGTGTCATCAGAACTAAAATGGCTTGTTATTGCTATTGACAATAAAGTTATAGAAGCTAAGACATCACCCGGTTTTTTATCAGGCAGCTGGGGAGAATTAATTACCATACTATTTGACAAACAGACAGTTCTTGTAAATAGCATTTGTGACCCTGATAAACGTGCCTCGGTAGTTTCTTTTGGTCGAAATAAAAGGAACACTGATAGATTAATCGAAGAAATTGAAAAGGCCAGCAGCTAACATGAACTGTGTAAAATCCCAAACAAATTCTCATCTTTTGTAACTTCGGTAGGCTGCAGTTCCGGCCTGACGATTTTCAAATACTGTCACATCGCCAAGCCGTGTCCGTTATCGGCAATAATATTGCGACACCATGAATATTCAAAAACTCTGGACAAAACTCTTTACACAGAATAATGAAGCTGAGGAAATTGCTTTACATGTTTCTGGTGCAACAGTTCGCCACAAAAATCCATTTGAGAATATTGAGGTACCAAGAAATGATCAAAAGTTTACCGAAGATTTTGTTGACAAATGGATTGCTCCGTTTTATATGAACAGTCTTTCAAATTCTGATGATACGACAATAAAAGTTTTTGCTGACACAGCAAAAGAAATAGATAAAAGCATTGTTCTCAAATTATTAAGTGACTTTGATTGGCGGACACGAATTACTGGTGCATTCTTTTCAGCAATTAACAACTATCAAGAATTTGAAGACATAATCGGCAGACACTTGCTAAAAAGCGAAGTCTGCTATGCAGGTTCTGGTTACTGTTTGGCATTAGCAACATTTGGGACAGACAACGCTAAAAAATATTTAGTCACTTATCTTGACTACTATCTCGACAGAAAGGACTTATGGTTTGACCAAGCTGACGCATTTTGTGCATTGGAACATTTGGATAAAAATTCAGCAAGTAAACTAGTGGACAAATGGAATTCATTTGTTACAGACAAAGAATATTGGAGCTTAGAAAAATCCAGAGCCCATTTTTCCCAATGTATGTTGACACTCGAAAAAATTAGAAAAGCTAAAAGCTGAACGACAATTACTGCCGATAACATGAACTGTGAAAAAATGCAAACAAATTCTCATCTTTTGTAACTTCGGTAGGCTGCAGTTCCGGGTCTGATGACTCTATTGAGTATCAGACTCCGGCAGAGCTGACAAATATAGAATGCTCCACCAACGACCCGCAGAGTCCTGTGCACAATACCTGCCCGCTATCTGCACCCCTACTGAAGCTTTACCATAGTTTAAACTGTAAAAAGTATTTAAAATAAAATTTGAATATCATGTCAAACGAGAGTA
>CAYUCU010000211.1:0-6428 GCA_964443345.1 uncultured Chitinophaga sp. | reverse complement strand
GCTTGCCATAGGTTTTAACGATAAGCTGGGTGGTATTGCCCCGTATTTTACCACCGGGCAATTCAATATTCTCCCTGTCAAGGGCCAGGCGGATATCATTGATAGTAAGTTTATAAGCGCCAAGTTTTGCGGGATCTATCCAGATACGCATCGCATATCTTTTGCCGAACACATTCACACCGCTGACGCCTGAAATGGTTTGTAACCTTTCCTGTACTACATTCTCTGCAAAATCTGTGAGTTCGAGTAAGCTTTTTTGCCTGCTTTGTATTTGCAGGAATACGATAGGGTCAGAATCAGAGTCGGCTTTTATAACAATAGGAGGGGCATCAATATCCTGCGGCAGGTTGCCGGTGGCTTGCGAAACTTTATCCCGCACATCGTTAGCTGCTTTCTCCAGGTCAACACCCAGTTCAAACTCAACAGTGATATTGCTGGAACCCTGTGCGCTGTTTGAAGTAATATTCTTTACTCCCTGAACGCCGCTTACCGCTTTTTCCAGCGGCTCGGTGATCTGTTGTTCAATGATATCCGCACTGGCGCCAACATAAGAGGTACGTACGTTAATAACGGCCGGGTCAATAGCAGGATATTCCCTTACACCAAGAAACTTGTACCCGATACCTCCAAATATGATGATGACAATGGAGCAAACCATTGCAAATACCGGTCTCTTTAAACTTAGTTCTGAAAGGTTCATGTTAGTTGTAAATGTTGAACGGACAATCGGTGATCAACTGGCCATCCTGCTCAAATTGGCTTTGCGGCCTATTGTGCGTTGACTTTTGAAATTTTTATATCACTTCCCGGTTTTATGAATAATAACCCACTGGTAATAACGGTGTCTCCCTTAGCAAGACCGGTCAATACCTGAATATTTGTTGAATCCCTTACCCCGGTTGTTATTTCTGTTGATATTGCTTTGTTATCCTTTGCCAGGAAAATAAGTTTCTTTCGGCCCTGGGGCACGATACAACTGTTAGGTATCATCAATGCATTCTCGTCTTTGCCCAATACGATTTTTACTTTTGCAAATGCACCGGGTATCAGTTCTGCTTCTTTGTTTTTAACGAGGGCCCTTACGGCAAGGCTGCGGGTATTTTCTTCAATGGCATCTTCTGTGGCCAGCACAGTAGCAGTAAATGTAGCATTGCTTCCGTCAACCGAGAAGCTTACATCCTGTCCTTTTTTAATTTGCGATCCATATTTTTCGGGAACATTGAATTGAATTTTTAACTGGTTCACCTGGCTAATGGTAGTGATGATAGTAGCCGGTGTAACAAATGCCCCCGGGCTGATATTTTTCAATCCCAGTTTTCCTGTATAGGGCGCATAAATATTCATTTTGCTGATAGTGGCCCGTATGATCTCTATATCGGCTTGTATATTATGCACCTGCAACAGGCTGAGGTCGTAATCCTGCTGACTGATGCCCTGTATTTTTAATAATTGGGCCTGCCTGTTCTCTGTTTGTTTGGCAATTTGCAACTGTACCTGCAGTTTACGAAGCTGTGCCTGCAGGTCGCCGTCATATAATTTGGCAAGTAATGTGCCTTTGCCCACCACGGCCCCTTCCTTTACATTCAGAATAACGAGGCGCCCGGAAGTTTCGGGATGTATCTCTGTTGATTCGTTGGCCATAAGGGAACCGGGTATTTCAACATCCGTATTTACAGCTCTTGCTGAGACGATAATAGCATCCACACTAAGCGGGGGTGGTTTTTGTGCTGCAGCACCAGGTGGGGTATCTTTACTATCCTTTCCCCCGCAAGATGTAAAAAGCAAAGCAAAGGCGGTAATTGATAAAACGGTTATTCTCATGAGTCTCTTGTAGTGGTAATTGGTAAAAAATCAGGATGTTAAAGATAAAGGATACTGACAACGTTTAGACGGCGAAAAAATCCGGTACTTTCACTGATTTTCAGAGAAGTATCAGCGGTTTTTATTTGGGATAAATGGCAGTCAGGCCTTTGCAAGCAAAGTTCTTTTCACTTTGTTCGATTGATGCAGCAATTCCTGCTTTTCTTTACTGAGAATGGTAACATGGCCCATCTTACGTCCCGGCCTGGTTTCTTTTTTCCCATAAAGATGAACAAAAGCATCTTCTATTTTAAGCACCTCTTCCAAACCTTCGTATTGTACTTTGCCGCTGTAACCATCTGCTCCAATGATATTGACCATGATGGAAGGAAGGATGGCATCGGTATTACCCATCGGGTAACCCAGCATGATCCGCCACAACATATCAAACTGGGAACTGTAATGTGCTTCAATAGTATGATGACCGCTGTTATGAACACGGGGGGCCGTTTCATTTACCAGCACGTCTCCATTCTTATCAACAAACATTTCAACAGCAAAAATGCCGGGAGATTTAAAATTTCTTACAACGGAAATAGCGATGGCTTCTACCCGGTACAAGGACTGTGTGCTGAGTTCGGCAGGACATAGCTGGTAGTCGAGCAGGTTCAGACTGGGGTCAAACAACATCTCCACAGGGGGATATAAAGCTGTTTCGCCGCTGTCATTCACAGCCACCATCTGGGCTATCTCTTTATGGATGGAAACCATTTTTTCCAAAACAGACGGAGTATTAAATCCTTTGGACAGGTCATCTTTTGTTTTAAGTAATTGAACGCCTTTGCCATCATAACCGCCTTCACCGATCTTATGAACAGCAGGAAGAAAAGAGGCTGCTTCTTGTAGTTCTGTAATGTCTTTTGTGATCTTAAATTCTGCAGTCGGGATATTGAGTTGTTGATAGTATTGTTTCTGAAGGATCTTATTTTTTATTGTCCTTAATACAGAAGGCCGGGGATAAATTCGTACACCTTCTGCCTCCAGTTTTTCCAACGCCTCCACATTTACATTTTCAATCTCGATGGTGAGTGCATCCAGTCCTTTTCCAAAAGTATAAACCGCATCAAACTCTTTTATATCTCCCTTGGTAAAATGATGGCAAAGATGGGCAGCGGGGCAATCCGCATCATTTTCCAGGATAAATGTTTCTACGGGGTAATTAGCTGCAGCCTGTAATAACATCCGGCCCAGTTGGCCGCCGCCGAGAATGCCGATTTTTTGCATGTGGCAAAAATAAGTAACAGGCCTGACCCGCAGCAGATTTGTATAAATCAATTGTTTAACTTTGTGCAATGCGTCCGGATTATGCTCATAAATTATTTTCTGATCATCGCAGCCATTTCAACCTGCTGATGGAAGCATTAGCAATGGACAGCAACTGATTTTGAACCAAACTGCTGCCAACCAGGCGGTTTTCTTTTCATTTATTAAAGTCAAAATCATGTCAACAACAACTCTTGCAACTTCTTCAGGTGCCACTCAAACAGATTTTCTCCCTTTGCAGGGAACCGATTACGTGGAATTTTATGTGGGCAATGCCAAACAGGCGGCCCATTTCTATAAAACAGCTTTTGGGTTTCAGTCGCTGGCCTATGCAGGCCCGGAAACCGGTATGAAGGACAAAGTGAGCTATGTTATCCGGCAAAACAAACTCACTTTTGTTTTAACCACCCCTTTGCGCATAAATAATCCGATAGCAGACCATATATACAAGCATGGTGATGGAGTAAAAGTACTGGCCCTGAAAGTGGAGGATGCCCGCAGTGCTTTTGAAGAAACTACAAAGCGGGGTGGCAAGCCATACCTTGAACCAACGCTATTAAAAGATGACAACGGTGAAGTGGTACTGAGCGGTATTCATACCTATGGAGATACGGTGCACTTGTTTGTAGAACGAAAAAACTATACCGGAATTTTCATGCCCGGCTTCCGGGAATGGAAAAGCAATTACAATCCAACCGAAACAGGATTGTTATATGTGGACCATTGCGTGGGTAATGTAGGCTGGAACCAGATGAACCCCTGGGTAAAATTTTATGAAGAAGTGATGGGCTTTCGTAATATCCTGAGTTTTGACGACAAAGATATTTCCACTGAATACTCTGCCCTGATGAGTAAAGTGATGAGTAATGGGAACGGGTTTGTAAAGTTCCCTATCAACGAACCGGCAGAAGGCAAAAAGAAAAGCCAGGTGGAAGAATACCTTGACTTTTATAACGGTGAAGGATGCCAGCATGTGGCGATAGCCACAGACGATATTGTGGCTACAGTTACCGAACTACAAAAAAGGGGCATTGAGTTCCTGAACATTCCCCCCAGCTATTATGAAACAGTGCTGAACAGGGTGGGAAAAATTGATGAAGACCTGGCACCGCTGCAACAGCTTGGTGTGCTAATAGACCGGGATGAAGAAGGCTACCTGTTGCAGATATTCAGCAAACCATTAGAAGACCGACCCACTTTATTCTTTGAGATCATACAACGGAAAGGCGCCAAAAGCTTTGGCAAAGGAAATTTCAAAGCCCTGTTTGAGGCATTGGAGAGAGAGCAGGATGCGAGAGGGAATTTGTGAGTTAACTGTAATTGGTTATTGGGTATTAGGAATTTAGTGACTTACGTTTTCCAGAGTCAGTATGTTGGTAAGGCCTAAACCCAAATTACTAACACCCAATTCCTTGTGATTATTTACCTTTATGCATAGTTTAGCAAAACGCCTGTACTAAAATCCGTTACCCGCCGTTAAACCTAAACAGAAAGCAGCATGAAGAACCTATTGACCGTATTGATCATAAGCAATCTTGTTATTCCGGTAATGGCACAACCGCCCATGCAAAAAGGCGGAACAAATTCCTACTCTTTTATCGACTATCAAAAAACTTTTCCCCGGCCCAGCGAAGCGCTGCAACGGAAAGAAGATACCCTGCAAAAACAATTCGAGGCGAAAAAGCTGAAATGGCCCGCTAAATACATTTATATACGCTCCTTTAAATACGACAGCCAACTGGAAGTGTGGGTGAAGGATGAGGTAAAAGATCCCTTTCAGTTGTTTAAGACCTATAAGGTATGCGCCCTTGCCGGCACACTCGGCCCCAAGCGGATGGAAGGAGATTACCAGGTACCTGAAGGATTCTATTATATCAATGAATTTAACCCGAAGAGCAATTACTATTTATCATTAGGGATCAATTATCCGAATGTATCTGATAAAATATTAAGTGATTCACTCCGGCCGGGCAGCGAGATATTTATTCATGGCAGCTGTGTTACGGTCGGCTGCATTCCCATCCGGGATGAGCAGATAGATGAGCTGTACATTTTAGCGGCACACGCCAAAGACCAGGGACAGGATTTTATCCCGGTGCATATATTTCCGGTCCGGTTTAATGTAGAACGAAGTGTGAAGTTCCTTGACAACCTGACCAAAGATGATCCGGCCCTGAAGAAATTTGCTGAACGGCTCGAAGATGCGTTTGATTATTTTGAAAAGTATAAACAATTGCCCGTAGTGATGATCGGCAAAAAAGGGGAGTATCATATTAATGAAGTGCCGCCCCGCAAGCCAAAGAATTATTCCGATGAAAAAACGGCTATTAAGCGGCCACCGATGCAGCACCTTACCCGCAATGTAGGTACCCTGGTGGAAGCCGTTCACCAATGGCCGCAGTATCCCGGAGGTCCGGAGGCCTTTATGAAATACCTGGATAAACTGGGAAAGGAACTGGCTGTTTTTTTACCACAGGGAGCAAAGAAGGCATATGTTCAGGTGGAGTTTATTGTTGACAAAGATGGGGTACCGGTCAACTTCAAAGTATTGAAAAGTATAAAAGACGGTGAGGAACTCAATGATGAACTCATTGCAAAGATGGAGAATATGGGCACCTGGAAACCTGCCCTTCTTAATGATAAACCAGTGGCCAAAAAAATGATTCAGACCGTTACGGTTGAAATTCAACAGTAGTTTTCACCAATATTATAAGTGCTAATACTTATTCAAACCTTGAATAAATACCATTTTATCTGAAAAGGTAGTTATCCCAAGTGTTTTTATGTTTCATTCTATTTTTCTGCCCGTTACTTTTATTTGATCAGCAGTGCATTGTAAAAGATAATGGCTGGCTGATGTACTAAATTTTATAATCCAAAAAAAGCACTATGAAAACAATTAGACTCAGTTATTTAGCCCTCATTACTTTATTAGTAACGACAGCTTCCTGCCAGAAAGATGCACAGATCAATGCAGTAAGTGGCAACGAGCCACCCGCTACACCAGCAGTATCTGCTACATCAGCAACGTCAGGCTCTTCTTTGTCTGCAAGAGAAACATCTTCAGGCCCATGTAATTCAAATGCCTATACAGTACTGCTGGAAAGCCGCACTTTGGTAAATGGTGCCTGGGAATGGGTATGGAGCGTACAAAATCCGAATCCCGGTAATGGTTCAAACGGAACTGTACAGAACCTGAGTCATTGGGGTATGCAATTAGGTGCTTGCGTCAGCTGGGCATCTGTAGTTGGCGCCGCAAATAGCGCAGATGGTGTGACATGGACAAGTTTTACGCCCGTTTACCA
>CAYUCU010000210.1:0-6504 GCA_964443345.1 uncultured Chitinophaga sp. | reverse complement strand
CGCAGAATTGACCGAACATCATATAGTAGGTACGCATTGCATTGCAACAGAAGGAGAGATCGCTTCCGTTGCCCTATTTAGCGAAGTGCCGATGCGGGAGATCAAAAAAGTGTATCTCGATTATCAAAGCCGTACTTCGGTGGAACTGCTGAAATACCTGATGAAAGAATCATGGGGTATCAACCCGGAATTGGTGCCGGCTGCCGGTGAAGACTATCGCAATGAAATAAAAGGGACAACGGCCGGCCTCGTTATCGGTGACAGGGCCTTTGAACAACGCAAATTATCAACGTTCATTTATGATCTTGGGTCTGAATGGAGGGCCATTACCGGTTTGCCCTTTGTGTTTGCCGTTTGGGTCAGTATTAAAAAACTGCCGGATGAATTCATCGCACTTTTTGATGCCGCCAATAGCACCGGGTTGGGACATATTGATGAAATTGTTGCTACAGAAAATTTCAGCTTGTATGATCTGAACAAATACTACAAACTGCACCTGAACTACCAGTTAGATGAACGAAAAATCGTGGCCATGAAAAAATTCCTTGATCTTATCAGTGCCTCCTGATGCGTACCAGTAAACGGACGACTATTTTATCTCTGCCGGAGAGACAAAACCACAATTGCTTACTTTCGCAACCGGGTAAGGCGCCGGTTAACATGGCGCATGAAGCGTATATAAAATGTATAAAACAGAATGGAAACATCTCCTTTGGTGAGTTTTTGCATGAGCACCTACAAAAGGCCGGTCATGCTCCGGGAACAGTTGCAGCGGATCTTACAACAGAAATATGATCATTTTGAAATTTTTATTTCAGATAACGATACGGAAGAATCGGGCCGGGTGATCGCTGAAGGCTTTGCTGATCCCAGGATCAGGTACTTTGCTAATGGCAGCAATATTGGCATGGTGGAGAGTTTTAATAATAGTATCTGGAAGAGTACCGGAGAATATATTGTCATGATCGCTGACGACGACCCGGTGTACCCGGATATGATAGAAGTGCTGATGGATGCGAGAGACAAACACCCTGGTTATGGCGTTTATGCAGGATGCGGCGACTGGATCGTGGAAACAGAGGATGCTGCCCGCTCCCTGAATGAAAAAGTAGGTACCAAATCAACGTTGTTGGCTGACCATGCACCTGGTTCGATCATTGTTACTGAGGGAAATGAATTTCCGGTGAAGTACCTGAATGGTTTGTTCAGGCATACGTTCTTACTCTGGAATTGTTGTATGGTTGAAAGAAAAGTGATCTCAACTGTGAAAGGGATGCCCAATTATGGCAGTGAGTTACTAACCGATCATGCATTCCTGCTGGCTATTGGTTCGCAAAATGGGTTGGTATTTATCAACAAGGCCCTGGGTGGTCAATCCGTACGGGGCGATAATTTCGGGTACAACTTTGATGCGCTTAAAGAGAAATACTTACATACACCGGTACAGTTCTTTAATTACCTGCAACCTTATTTTCAAGGTTTTGAAAATTGGCCGGAGATCCGGAAGTGCTTATGGAATTTCATAGGCAGGGGATGGGTTGATTATAGTTTAATGTTGTACCGGACCATCAGGACCAACAAAGGATCGAAACGGACCTTTTTTTCCTATTTCAATAAAGTGTTCGCCAATCCGGATATGCGTAAGTGGAAGTATAAGTTTTACCTGAAAGCATACGCCATGGGTTTATTTAAAGCGTTATTGTTCATAAAGAAACGGGTAAGTAAATAAGGTATGAAGTACAGTATTGTTTTACCGGTTCGAAATGGCGGCAAGCATGTAAAAACATGTGTCAATAGTATATTGGCACAACGGTACAACCAATTTACACTGCATGTGCTTGATAATAACAGTACCGATGGTACAAGAGAATGGATAACTTCCCTTGGGGATGAAAGGATACAAGTTTATCCGGGCACAAAGGATCTTTCCATTGAAGAGAACTGGGCCCGTATAAAAGATATTGAGAAGAACGAGTTTATCACCCTTATCGGTCATGATGATGTGCTGAAAGATAATTACCTCGAAGTAATGGACCGGATGATCAGAGACCACCCCGGCGCCTCGCTTTTCCAGTCACACTTTGATTTTATAGATGCGGAGGATAAATTTATCCGTACCTGTAAGCCAATGCCTGAAAGATTTTCAGCAGGTACACTGATCGAAGCACTGTTCACCCGGACGATGGACACCATGGGTACCGGTTATATGATGCGGGCAGCTGATTATGACAAGCTGGGTGGCATATCTCCAGCTTATCCTTACTTGCTTTTTGCGGATGATGAATTGTGGATCAAGCTTACTTCATTAGGATACATGGCAGTGGCACAAGATAATTGCTTTCAGTACCGGAGGCATAAAAGCGCCTCACAAACGGTTCACCCCGAAGTATATCATAAAGGGCTGGCAAAGTATATCGATTTTATACAGGAAGCAGGCCGTCAAAAGGAGGACGTTAGAAAGTCGGCTATGCAAAACGGGCAGCACCTGCTGATCACCTATGCCCGGATGATCTCTCATTACCTGCTGCGGGTACCTTTAAAGAAACGAAACTATACTGTGGCTTCTTATCTTCGGTTGTACCAGCCATTAAATGAAAAGATCTGCCCGGGTAAAAAATTCAGACCACTTCGAAAGCCTGGTATTTTACTGGCAGCCCTGATCGATTCCAACCCGGTTACCCGTTTTTTATTCAAGGGATATTTGATAATGATGAGGCGCTAACCTGCATTTTTCCGGCACCAGATATATTCTGCAAAACCTGTAATATCCCAAAATATATACGCTGAAAGACGCCCATGCTTCACCAGGTTTTTAATGATAAAGTAAGGCATGGCGATAATATTCAGCCAATACCTCCGGGTTCCTGCTTTTAGTATTGTAAATCCGGCAGGTTTCAATGTTTTCGTCAGCTCTTCTACAGAATAGATCCTTACATGGGTAGGGTCATCATAAAAATTCAATGTTCCTCTCATTGATGGCAGTTTGGCACTTCTTCTTCCCGGGTATTCAATATAAAAAAAGCCGCCTGGTTTCAATTTTGCAGACAACCCCACCAGTACTTCATTGCCATTTGGCAGGTGCTCTATCACATGGCTCATTTGTATATAATCAAAGTATTGGTCCGGAATGCTGTCATACTGCAATGTAGTGAGGTCAAGCAGGTAGAATTGTTCCATTAATTCAAAATCCAGTTCGGTATAGCCATACTCTTTTGTTATATCAAGGCCATAATACCGGCAATGGGGAAAATACTTTTTCGTTAAAGCAGCAGAGCCGTTCCCGGACCCGATGTCTAACAGCCTGAACTCTTTGGCCGGGAAGCTTTTTTTTATGAATAAAAACCGGAAGGGGGATAGCATGGAGTAATGGTTTTATGAATGTATGTGACCGATCTGTCCGGCTGCTTTTTTAGCAATTGATTCCCAGGAAAACATATCAATAAATTCCGGGCTCGGTATCTTTTTTAGCCGGGATGCCTGAACCATACCTTCTGCAAATGCCTGCGGGTCATGGTCCGGAACTATTATCAAAGAGGAAGCAACAATTTCCTGTGACAGCCCTCTTGCACCGTTCACCGTACTTACCACAGGAAGGTTGCAGGATAAGGCATCGATCATTTTTGTTTTAATGCCTCCGCCATAAGAAACCGGGTTGATAAAAACATGGCATCCTTTATAATATAGCAATATATCGTTCACAAACCCGGCAAAAAGAATGTTTTTGCTATTATCGGCAAGAGGAAGTAACTCACCAGGGAGACCGCCGCCACAGATAAGTATCCGGTAGGGGATATTTTTTTTAGCAAAGACCGGATCTATCTCTTCACAAATAAATTTTACCGCTTTGTAATTTGGCTCATAGGCCAGGTTGCCGGTAAAAAGAAACAGTAGTTCGTCATCGCCCAGTTGATGCAATGAGCGTATTTCCTTTAGTGCTTTGTCCTGTTCATCCGCAGAAGGAATGGTGTTTAGTTCAACACCATACGGAACGATACCTGTTAGTTCTTTTTTTAAATGAAAATGGGTAACAGCAAATTCACGGTCTTCTTCCGTCTTAAACCAGCTAAAAGCAGCTTTCCGGTGAAGCATCTTTTCAAAACGGAGTAACCAGCGCCACCACCATTTGCCTATATCTTTTTTTGTCAGCCCTTCAATATTGTGTGAGTGTACAATAAGCTTCAGGCCGCAAAACCATTTTAACAGAAGGGCATGAAATCCCAGGTAAGGGTGATCGGCTATTACATGAGTGATCGAATTCTTCCGGGCAATTTTCCTGATCCTTAAAAAAAGGAAGGGGTCAACAAACCGGAGTTTTCTTTTCTTTATGATATTGATGACCTGCAGTTGCGGAGGGTAGGGGCCCTCGTTTTCGGTTCGCCCCACACAGATTATAGTGAAGTATTGCGCCAGGTATTGGTAAAAAAGGGCACTGCCTTTTTGCCCGCCCATAATAGCCGGAAATGTTTTAAATGGAAGAAGCACTAATAATTTCGGCTTCATGGGTTTGTTTTTATCGCCTTTAGTAGAATAACCTTGCTTCAGTTTTTTTCAAATACTTTATTGCTGCCGGGGGAAGCGGTTGTCTCTTTTCTTCAGCCCGGATACTATTTAACCCGGACAGGCCTTTCAACCAGCCTTTCAGGTGCATCCTGCTTTTTACCAAATAATGGAAACTCCATAATATAAAAGTGGAATAAAAATAAAATGCAGGCAGGTATCTTCTGGCTACCTTAGATTTATTCTGCCACATCATAAACAACTTTTCACGGGGGGGCAGCCTTCCCGTTGGTGATTCTTTATGTAATACCACCAGTGCATTATCAAAAGCGAGACTATGACCGGCCATTATGATACGGTAACTCAGGTCATACTCTTCCATACCATAGAAAAAATTCTCCGGCAGCAGGCCTGTTACTTTTAGTACAGATCTGTCAATAATATGTGCCGCTCCTGTGTAATAACTGGTGAGGAACCTCGGTAATGTATGATACTTGCTGAATTTTTTATGCGGGAATGCGGTCACCTGTATTTCATTGGTGCTGGCATATAATATAAGGGGTGTAAGGGCAGCTACTTTGTTGTCAGCTGCAAAAGCGGATGTATAGAATCCCATTATTTTTTGTAATGCCGCCTGGTCAGGAATCAGCAGATCATCATCCAAAAGCATCAGCAAACGTCCTGTTGACAGTTCGATAGCTTTATTTCGTCCACGGGATACACCCAGGTTTTCCGGTGAGTTGTGATACACCCAGTTCACATCCGGGGCTGTGCGGATAAAATGCTCCACTTCAGCATAGCTTACAGAAGAATTATTATTGATAATGATCACTTCCTTCAGCAGGGTTTCTTTTTCATGAAACCGGTGTATATCCTGCAAAAGGGGCAACAGGTCGTCCGGGCGGTTATAAGTAATAATTAAAATGCTGATATCAGGCACCTTTTGCTTTTTTCTTTTCAGTTCTCCATGTTTGAAAAGCACACAGTAATAACAATACCGGCAGTATTATGGATACTGCATAAGATATTTTATTACCTCTCGTGTAGCTTTCCGGCTCGAAACGGAATTGAATGGTGTGTTCTCCCGAAGGCACCGGTATGGCCCGCAAAATATAATCAGCCCTCAGGTAGGGGGTCTTCTTGTTGTCAATGTAGGCATTCCATCCTAATGGATAATATATTTCACTTAATACAGCCAGTTGAGGAGACGTCGTTTTTGTTTTGTACTCCATAAAGTCATTGTCATACTTTACAAGGGTAATAACAGATAAAGAATCCGGTGAATAACTGTCTGCGCTGACCAGGTTCTTAAAGGATACATCTATGCAGGCTGTATCCTTCAGGTTTTGAATGGTACCAATTCTGGATAGCTCTTCTGCTGACCCGGATGTAAAGACCACATTTTTTATAAACCAGGCAGCACCATAGGCTGACTCGTTTCGTTGTGCCCTTCGTTGACCTGTTTGTTCATTCCTGATAATAACATAACGGCCATTAAGCATGTTGATGACCTCAGGATTGGTCCGGTCTGACAGGTATTGTGTAATAACGTCCTGGTAAGATTGAAGTTTAGCAGGATGATAGCCGCCTATTGACCGGTGGAAATAAGAAGTCTGTGCATCCATGAAACGGTCAGGCGAAAGATTCAAGACCCTGAATTGGGGATCTTTGTCCCTTAATATATCCTGGTCAGCCTGGTCAGGTGTAAAATTCTGGGAAGTGTATTCGTCTTTTTCAACATAATATTCATCACCCAGGTACCGCTTGCCAACAATGAACAGGTCAATAAAAGCAATGCTGGCAATAATGACCAGTGTGTAAACCGGTTTCATTTTTTTGGACAGGAATAAATAAACGGCGCCGATAACAAGACCGGCATACAGGATCGTTCGTAGCAGCTGCCCACCAAACATGGCTCTTCGTTCGGCTTTCATGCCACTTGCAATAGCCCTGGCGATAGCATGATCTCCATTTTCATCTTTCTTCTTTAGTCTCTCCGCATCCACC
>CAYUCU010000209.1:0-6508 GCA_964443345.1 uncultured Chitinophaga sp. | reverse complement strand
AGCCTAAATTTGTAAAAATGCTATAGTTTGAAACCACTGTTCCGCACATCGTTCTTCGCACTTCTTGCTTCGTACATTGTTTCTTCCTGTACCACCATTGACCTGTATGAGAAATCAGCTGCCATTCCCGGCCATAGCTGGAAGAACAGTTATGTTCCCTCTTTTACTTTTTCTATTAAGGATACGAACGCTGTTTATCAGCCCTACCTGATCATCCGGCATAATGATAAGTACGGTTTCAACAATATTTACCTGAACCTTTATTGCCAGGCACCCGGTCAGCCGGAAAAAAAGATCACTCTTGACCTGCCACTGGCCACAGATGAAAAAGGATGGTTGGCCAGCGGAATGGACGACATCTATGAACACCGGATCGCTTTTGTGATTGATCCGCAGATACTCGATTTTAAAAGATCAGGCACCTATACCTTCCGGACAGAGCAAATTATGAGGGAAGACCCTTTGCAAAATGTCATGAATATTGGCCTGAGGATTGAAAAGAAACAATAACTCCAGCTTTGCCTTATGCCCGATGACAGCATCAGACGACTCCGCCGCACTACGTTCATTTACTGGATGCTGCTGGTCTACATCGTCTCAGCATTGGCCTGGTGGTTTATCTCGCTTGAAAAACAGAATAACCAGATCGCCAAACTTCAATATCAATCCGCCTACATTGAAAAGGATTCCCTGTCCGCTTCAAAATTGGGAGAAAAGCTGTTTGATATTGAGCATGAAACAACAAGGAATACCCGGAAGTATATTGCCGAAGGTGTCACCTTCTTTATTCTAATACTTATCGGGGCCTCTTTTGTTTATCGCTCCGTTCGCAAGCAATTCCGGTTGCAACAACAGCAGCAAAATTTTATGATGGCAGTAACACATGAATTGAAAACCCCTATTGCTGTTGCCAAACTGAACCTGGAGACTTTACAGAAGTACAATCTTGACCCTGAAAGGCAAAAAAAGATCATCCGTACCACACTGGATGAGACCGCCCGGTTGAATTTTCTCACCAATAATATTCTTATTGCTTCACAACTGGAAGGTACCGGTTACCAATCACCCAAAGAAGAACTGAATCTTTCTGCCCTGCTGCAGGATTGTGTGCAGGATTTCAGGAACCGGTTCCCGGACAGGCTATTTACGGAGGAGATAGAACCCGATACTGACCTCACCGGCGACTCCCTGCTGCTCCAAATGCTGATCAATAACCTGCTGGAAAACGCTATCAAGTATTCTCCCAAAGAGGGTGTCATAATGGCTGCCTTAAAAAGATACCGTTCAGGAATTGAATTGCAGATCCGGGATGAAGGTCCGGGCATACCCGATGAAGAAAAGAAGAAGATCTTCACAAAATTTTACCGGGTGGGCAATGAGGACACCCGTAAAACAAAAGGTACCGGACTGGGGCTTTACCTTTGCCATAAAATTGCCCGTGATCATAATGCCGACATTTCGGTGACAAACCATTTGCCTCACGGGAGTACTTTTGTTGTCATCTTTAAAGTCAGATGATCTCCGTATGACTTTATTTAAAGAATAACACGTAATGACCGCAGAACGTAAAACATCTATATTATTAGTGGAAGATGAAGAAAACCTTCATGAAGCACTAAAGCTTAACCTTGAACTGGAAGGGTATGAAGTAACTTCTGCTTTTGACGGTGCTGCTGCCTTAAAGGCAGTGCAGGGAGAATATTTTGACCTGATCATACTTGATGTGATGCTGCCAGAAATGGATGGTATTAATGTAACAGAGACCATCCGAATCAGTAATAACGAAGTACCTATACTCATCCTCAGCGCCAAAAATAACAGTTCTGACAGGGTGCTCGGGCTTAAAAAGGGGGCAGACGATTATCTGACCAAACCTTTTAACCTGGAAGAATTACTCCTGAGGGTACATAAGCTGATCGATAAGAATAAAAAGCTGCAAGACAAAACAACGATCGGCAATAATTATTCATTTGGAAATAACAGCATCGACTTTAAAGCACAGCAGGCCACAGGGCATACGGGTGATAAGATCGAATTAAGCAAGAAAGAAACCATGCTGCTGAAATTACTTATAGAAAATAAAAATGAAGTAGTGCCACGGGAAAAGATCTTACAGGCTGTGTGGGGATACAATGTTTATCCCACTACCCGCACTATTGATAATTTCATCCTGAATTTTCGTAAATATTTTGAAGAAGACAGCCGCAATCCAAAGTACTTTCATTCTGTAAGAGGTGTTGGGTATAAATATGCTGAGTGATCTTTATTTATTTAACTGCCTCTCGATATTCTCTAATAATTCTCTTGTTTGCGTCAGCAACCCTTCGGTATCTTCTTCAAAATTCGCTTTGGTAAAAATTCCTGCTTCGCATTGTTCCAGTATCAATATCAGTTTTCGGCAACTTACTTCTTCAATTCCCGACAATGTCAGCGTTGTATGTATCCCTTGCTTGTTCATACCTGTACCAGATAATCCAAAGCGTTGATATAAGAACTGCCAGACCGCCTCATGAAGTTTCTTATAAAATATCGTGGATTCTCCGATTGGTAGTGCATACACCGGCTCCAGCACCTGTATTACATCCGGCAATGCCGGTTTTTCCTTTTCAGTAGCTATGACCGGTTTTTCCTTTTTCCTGATGGCCCAGTACAGCAAAACACCGAGCACCAGCAGAAATACCACAATCAATGCTGTACGGGCAGCCTTTTCACTATCTGAGCTGATTGATGTTTTTTTCTCCTGTATAAGAGTTGAACTAGTCTGTTTATTCACTATCTCAACCGGTAAACTGGCTGTTGCAATTGTTTTAAACTGATTACTATCCGTATCAAAAAAAGAAAAGCTGACAGAGGGGAGTTGGTACTTGCCTGGTATGCTGCTAACAAATGTGTACCGGAAAGTTCTGCTTCCGCTAAGAGGCAGTGTTGTTTTATCCAATGAATCCTGCACTACCGGGTCAAACCCTTCCATTCCTGCCGGCCATTTAATAACCGGTGCATCCAATTGTATAAAATTTCCTTTGCCCCGGACAGTTAGTTCTACTACTCCCTCTTCGTTTTTGGAGAGGTTATTTTTAAGCAATGAGGCGCTGATGGAAAACCGGCCTGCGGCACCGTTAAAGCTTTCAGGTTTATTTTTTTCCGGCACCGGTTTCACTAATACAGATACCGGCACGGTGCTCATCTCCGATTCAACCACTTCTGTTCCTTCAGGCGGCGCTTCCTCACCGGCGCCCAAAAGACCTTCACTGATCTCCTGTTCTGCTTTTTTGGTAACGGCACTCCGGGAAAATTCTACCCTGTTCTTTATCTGCATGGCATCTATCGTAAACATACCGGGCTGCAACGGATACAGCTGCACCTTTCGAATAGTATGAACATCAAACAGGAGTCCGTTAATACTCTCAGTCGTTACCATTTTATCCTGGAGGTTCACCATATCAAAAACCGTAAACCCGTAAAACCCGGGATTCTTTATAATATCTGATTTTGATTGAAGGCGGGAATAAAGTTTGAAGGTGGCAAGTACGGGCTCACCCACATAACAGCTTTTCTTATTAACCGAAACTTTTACAAACAAGTTCTGCTTTATCTTTTCCCGGGGGTTTTCTCCGGGCCGCAGCATATAATCTATTGAAGTAGCGTCCTGCTTAAACAGTTTTGCAGCCATATCTCTTGAGAGTATCTCCACCAGCACCTCATTACTTTTAACCTGCTTTCCTTCATACTTAAACAGGGCCCCGGGTATTTTGTATTTCCCGGACTTAAGCGCCACCAATGTAAACACATAGTTTTTTGTGGAAGGTGCCGTTCCATTTACTTCATTGCTATAAATATCAGGACCGGATACCAGCCGGATTGGGCGAAAGTCCGGTGTAATCAAATTCCCTCCGTTAGCAACATCGGTTAGTACATACTGCACCCGGAAAGATTCTCCTTCGACCAGTGGTGTTGATGAAACGATCGTTTGAAAAATGCGTTGGGCACTCAAAAGCCATGGCATACATATCAATGCTGTTATGATTGCTGTCTTCCGCATAAAAGGACTGCTAAAATAATACCTGCATTCCCAACTAAATCCAAAAAATTATCAATGGGAAAAACGGGCTTCAAATGGTAACCAGGGCTGAAAACAGTAATTACAGGTCTCCCAGCACGGGCCGTATCACGATATCCTCCACACAGGCCCCTGGAGACAGCTGGCTGGCAGCATACACCATTTGGGCAATATCGGTTGCTTCCATGATGCGGTGGGCAGCATTGTCGAAATCGCCCCAGGAATCGGTCAGAACAGCCCCGGGGAATATGGCTGTGACTTTTATATTGAAGGGTTTTAATTCTTCCCGAAGGTTTTTACTAAATCCGTGCAAGGCATACTTGCTGATACTGTAAGCACCACCGTTGGCATACGCTTTCAATGCAGCTATTGAGCAGATGTTGAAGATATGGCCCGATCTCCTTTCAATCATTTTTGGCAGCATGGCCCTTGTAAAATGATAAGCGCTGAAAAGGTTGACAGCCAGCTGTTCTTCCAGCAGCCCTTCCCGCTCATTGTAAATGCTGCCAGGTTCAAAGGCACCTGCATTATTAACTATAATATCAGGTGGTCCAAATCCCAAACACCAAATTCCAAATTCCTGTGCTTGTTCTTTTTTGCTCAGATCGAATGGCTTTGCTTTTACTTCGATGGAGGGATACTTTGTTTGCAATGCTTCCACGGTTTTATACAGTTGCACTTCACCCCTGCTGGTCAAAAAAAGATGGTGCCCGTTAGCAGCAAATAGTTCAGCAATAGCTTTGCCAATTCCTTTGGAGGCGCCTGTAATAACAACGTTCATTGAAAATGGAGTATTGAGTATTGAATATTTCCGGTTTCTTTGCAAATCTACAATCTCTTATGAAGTACAAGCACCTTTTCTTCGATCTCGACCACACCCTCTGGGACTTTGAAGCCAACAGCCGCCTTACGCTGCAGGAATTGTATGACACGCTGAAGCTGGAAGCGGCAGGTATAAATGATTTTGACCTGTTTCATAAAAATTACCTGGCTCATAACGACAAACTCTGGGACCGGTACCGGAATGGCTATATAAAAGTGGATGAGCTGCGCTGGAAAAGAATGTGGCTTACCCTGCTGGATTTTAAAATTGCCAATGAACAGCTGGCCCGGGAAATGGGAGTGCTTTTTTTAGATCTGCTACCCACCCGAAAGCTGTTGTTTCCCCACACCATTGAAATACTGAATTATTTAAAAGAGAAGAACTACCGGCTTCATTTAATTACCAACGGTTTTGAAAAAACACAACATAGCAAATTGAAAAGTTCGGGGCTGGATGGTTATTTTATGGAGGTCATAACTTCAGAAGGGAGTAACAGCCTGAAACCTAAGAGGGAAATTTTTGAGTATGCTTTTCAAAAGACCGGGGCCAGCCTGCACGAGAGTATAATGATAGGCGACACAGTGGAAGTAGATATTCTCGGCGGAATGAATGCCGGTATTGACCAGGTACATGTAAATCATTTAACAAAGGAACCGGTACCTGTAATGGAAAATAAGTTTGCTACTTATACTGTGTATTCGTTGAAGGAACTGGAGGGGATCTTTTAATCTTTCAATTTCCCCGGGTTTTGCCTTGTAGCCCAAAACCTGATCAATTCTATTTCCTTCTTATTTGGTTTTACCCTGTAAAATAATACAACCCGACGTTGTATTACAGATTTCCTGACATTCTTTCTCTTATTAGTTACAGTAGCAAAGAACGGATTAGAAGACAAGAGCAGCAGCCTTCTCTTTACTGCATTAATAAATTTTGTTATTTCTCTTTCCGTCCAGTTCACTTTAAGGAACTCAATATTGGAGATATACGTTTCAATAGCCAATGGAGACCATACTACTTTGTAAACCATTTCTTGTATTTTTTCATCACCACTTCATGAGGAATCCCCTTTCCAGCATCTAATTGGGCAATAGCTTTATCAATGCTATTCTGTACTTCCTTTGGTAAATCATCCCACCAATCATCCTCTCTGTCCGCTTCCAGCAGGGAATAAACCATTTTTACAACATGATCATCCGCCTCATCAATGTACTTTTTCACTTTCTTTCGCATTTCAGCATTACTCATATAATAAATAAGTTTAGCTAAAGTTACACAAATAAATAAATTTAAGGAAGGGGTTTACCAGGTCGCAATCACCGTTACTCCACCTTTGGGTTTATCACCGATATTCACCAGGATCTTTGCATCTAATGGCAATAAAAGATCCACCCGGGAGCCGAATTTAATAAAGCCCATTTCGTCGGTTTGTCTTACCTGCTGCCCGGTTTGCAGGTAGTTGCAGATCCGTTTGGCCAATGCACCCGCTATTTGTTTTACTAATAATTCCTTCCCGTCTTTGCGGTAAACAACGGAATGACGTTCATTTTCTGTAGATGATTTGGGATGCCAGGCCACCAAATATTTTCCTTTGTGATATTAAAACTCACAGTCCAACAAAATCTCCATCA
>CAYUCU010000208.1:0-6573 GCA_964443345.1 uncultured Chitinophaga sp. | reverse complement strand
AACAAAAACCTGCAAAAGACGGAACCGTTGAAGCATGGGGACGTTCAGAGAAAAATCCGGTCAAAGGTTGGTACGGACTAAAAAAAGGACTTCGTGGACGATTCGGAATGTATATTCCACCACTAATGGAAAAACTTGGCCTTGCAGAAGTAACACATGATGCAAAGGGAAATAAGATGAAAGCAAAATGAAAGCAGCAGTTCGTTCAAAATATGGTTTACCCGGAGATCTGAGTATAAAAGAACTTGAAATACCCACTCCAGCCGGCAATGAAGTGCTGATAAAGGTACATGCGGCAACTGTAAACAGAAGTGATTGCCATGTACTTTCAGGCAAGCCGTTCTACATGCGTTTTTTTACAGGCTTATTCAAACCACGGTTATCCATTATCGGATCTGACTTTACCGGCCAGGTGGAGTCAGTGGGCACGGCGGTGAAATCATTTAAAGCAGGTGATACCATTATGGGTTTCGGCGGTGTGTTGGGCTGTGGTTCTCATGCGCAATATTTCACCTTACCGGAAGCCAAAGCAAAAACTTCCATGATCAGGATGCCGGGCAACCTGACCTATGAGCAGGCAGCCGCCTGCCTGGAAGGAGCGTTTTATGCTGGTTCGGCTATCCGGCGCTTAGCACCAAAAGCCGGGCAAAAAGCATTGGTGTATGGTGCATCGGGTGCAATAGGCTCTTCCTATGTTCAATACTTAAAACACTATAATGTTTATGTTACTGCAGTTTGCGAAGGTAAACACACTGAATTGATGCGTTCGTTAGGTGCTGACAAGATCATTGACTACCAAAAGCAGGATTTTACGAAAGATACGGAGCAATATGATTATGTTTTTGATGCGGTAAATAAGACCGGCTTTTTCAAGTGCAAACCCCTGTTGAAAAAGAAGGGGATCTATACTTCATCCGGCGGCTTTGAATACCTGGTACTGCACTTCTTTACATCGCTGTTTGGAGGGAAGAAAGTAATATTCCACGTTCCTGAGGATGATGTTACCGGAACACTGGGTTTTATAAAGGAGCTGATCGAAAAAGGAAGTTTCCAACCGGTGATAGACAGAAAGTACCCGATCGATAAGATCGCCGAAGCATTTACTTATGTGGCAACAGGCCAAAAAACAGGAGCTGTTATCATTACCATGGATGGGTAACCGGTTTCCGGAAACAGGTATTGTTGCAGTATATTGACACTGAAACGGAACAAAATGAAACTAAATACAATTGAAAAAGCCTTTGCCAATGAAGGTTATGTAAGCATTCCCTTTTCGTTTAATGGTGTTGGGCACCCGGTAATTAAGGCTACACTTGCCAATACTATTCCCGCCACTTTTCTGCTCGATACGGGTGCTTCCATCAATTTGCTTGACTATGAATTTGCAAAAGAATTGAATCTAAACCAGGTGCCAACCGGAGAAAAAGGAGGGGGTGCCGGCGGGCTTATGTATGATATATTCAGTATGGGCGAACTTTCAGTAGAGATCAGCGGACAACATTTCAGGTTCGACAGTTTTTTTTCGATGGATTTCTCTTCCATAAAAGAAGCATTAACATCCAAAGGAGTACCCGAAGATATCCAGGGAATCTTAGGCTTTGGGTTTTTCAAAATGACCAAATGCTTTATTGACTATTCCGGGAGCAGAATTTTCATTCTGAACAAATAGCATATGTATTTTTTTCCTGCTTGGCAGTAGTTCCCAATTATAAAGAACAGGCGGAGAGGGTAGTGTCACAGTTTGAAAACTGCTGCCTTTAAATGTAATTGAACCACATAGAATCATAGTAACATAGGATAAAACATAGGATTCTTTGTGTATTTCTATGTCTCTATGATTCTATGTGGTTCAAATTTATTTCAAACTGAGACACTACCGCAGAGCGCACAACGGTGAAACAAAGATTAAAAGTAGTACTTTGAGGGCAGGAGAGGATATTGAAAGAGTAAATTAAATGTATATGCTTACAGACATTCATCCAAAGCTGCCCATGCGTGATAAATCCATAACAAGGGATTTTTATTTAAACAAGTTGGGTTTCCGGGAGTTTGGTAATGCTGACTACGATGGCTACCTGATGGTGCAAAAAGACAGTATTCAAATTCATTTTTTTGAGTTCAAAGAGATAGATCCCAAAGAAAATTACGGGCAGGTATATATCCGTACCAATACCATCGAAGAATGGTATCAGCTGGCACTGGACCAAAAAATAAACCTGCCACAGGCGGGGCATCTGCAACTGAAACCCTGGCAGCAAAAAGAATTCTCCCTGCTTGACCCCGACAACAATTTGCTTACTTTCGGACAGTCTGTGTAGTAAAAACGGGAAGACTCCAAATGGCACACTGAACAATCACCAGTAATCAGTAAACAGCGGTATTGGATTATGGATGCAGTAACTATACGAACAGCAACATTGGATGACCTGGAAATGCTGCTTCAATTTGAACAGGGTATTATTGAAACAGAACGGCCGTATGACCCTACTTTAAAGGAAGGTACTATCAACTATTACGACCTGGGAGCATTGATAGCATCACCAGAAGCAGAAGTGGTGGTGGCAACAGCGGGAGAGGAGGTCATCGGTTCCGGGTATGCACTGATAAAAAGTGCACAGGCTTATTTAAAACATAGCAGCTATGCCTACCTGGGTTTTATGTTTGTAAAACCGAAACATCGTGGCAAAGGAGTAAATCAAAAAATAATAACAGCGCTGAAACAGTGGGCCCTTTCCAAAAATATAACTGAGGTCCGCCTGGAAGTATATGCAGAAAACACCCTTGCTAAAAAGGCCTATGAAAAAGCAGGGTTTACCGGTCATATGCTTGAAATGCGGATGGCTATCCGGGACAGTACATAGAAACCATTAGGAGTACACATAGAATTAATAAGGTTAGCTGCTATGTGTGTATTTCTATGTTTCTATGTGGCTCTGTGGTTCAAGAGGATTTTAAGATGACCCATTTCAAACCACTCACTACCCGTTGGTAACATTCCTTATTTTCCATTTTTTGTCATTAACTTCAGAAAGATTTTCAGCTGATCCATCAGAGATGCTGTATGCAGGGTTGTAAAAAGAGAAATGATAATCGCCATTTACTACTAAAAATTAAACCATGCCACTGAAATTCTCCACCATCAAAGATGTGCTGCCTACGGCCGCATCGGCATTTGTGCTGACAGGGATATTAAAAGCACTGGCCTTTTATTATTTATTTGGTATCCGTATCATAGATTATATCGACTTCAGCGAATCATTGCTGCTCTTTCTCGATGACCTGATCATATTCATGTTTGCCTTACTGTATGCCGGGCTATCAGCCTTTCTCTACCGGCAATTCCCGGCCAGCCTGCTGTACATGGGGATCATATTAATAGCGGGCAATTCAATATACCTGTTTGTGCTGCTGCGGAATTATTATCATATCAGTATGTATTTTTCAATAGTACAACCGTTAGCCGTATTGATCATTTCGCTTGTTGGTTTCTTTTACCTGTACCGCCAGATCGTTCCGGGAAAGCCAGATCTAAAACTGGAGATAAAAATGGTGGCGGTGCTGGCCTTCCTGTCACTTATTTCCACCGTGATCTTCCGGATAAAAAAAGATTATGATCATATTGTAAAAGATGATGCAGACAGGCAGGTGAAATGTGTGTTTAGCGACAGCACACAGGTAACCACAGGAAAGGATACCTTATACATTGGCCGTACCAAACACAATTTGTTCTTCTATGTAAAAAGCGAGAAAAAAGCCCTTATCTATAAAGAGGAAGAAGTAAAGAAGATCGAGATAAAAACACTGAAGTATCCGCAGATAAAATACAGCCTATGAATGCTGTGCCATTAATACACTATTGAAAATGATAAGAGTCCTCTTTTTACTACCCTTGTTTTTTATTGTACCCGCAGGATATGGACAAGCAACAGATACCAGCCGGAACTATATTCCCGAGACCTGGAAAAAGTATTATGCCGGTCCGAGGGTGGGAGTGGGGTTGCAAAGATCATTTTATGCAGAAGCAGGAATAGCCCTGCAAAAATATGTGTATGAACGGCGGCATGGGTATATGGCATCAACCTGGTATGCTTCAGTGGAGTGGATACCTGCTTCCTACAGTCAAAAGACGGCCTTTGGTTATAAAGTGGGAGCAGAATTAATAAATAATGGCGGAGCAGGTGGTATTGAAGTAAAGTATCTTACTGATGGAGATAAGAATGATGTGGTCATTACGCCAAAATACGGGATAGGATTGGGCGTGGTCAATATTTTTTATGGCTACAATATCTCTACCAGTAAGTATCCTTTTCCACACATTCGTAAAAGCCAGTTTTCGTTAACCATAAACACCAGCATGTTATTTTATTCTATGAAAAAGGAAAACAAGTAATGATACTAACAGATGAAAGAATTACTCTTTTCATACGGAACACTGCAAAAAGAAAATGTCCAAATTAAATTATTTGGAAGACTTTTACAGGGCAGCAGGGATGTACTGAATGATCATAAGCTTACGCCCATTGAAATAACAGATGAAGCCTTTCTTTCAAAAGGAGAGGAGCGGCAGCAACTGACAGTCACCCGGTCGGAGGATAGTAACGACCGTATCGAGGGAACGGTATTTGAGATCACAGAAGAAGAACTGCACCATGCGGATAAATATGAACCGGTGAATTATAAAAGGATCAAAGTGGTGCTGGCCTCCGGAAAAGATGCGTGGGTATACCTGGCCGCGGGAAATGAATAGAAATACCATCAACCATTACATAAACCTAAAACAAAGAAAATGCTGAAACTATTTGTACTGTACCCGCAACCAACGGATGTAGAAAAATTTGAGAAAGACTACCAGGTCCATACGCAGTTCTTACATGAGAAGTTGGGTATTCCCGCCGATGCCAGGCCTTACACGATCACTAAGATGCTGCCATCGCCAACCGGGTTACCGCAATTCTACCAGATGTTCTCGCTGCCTTTCAATTCACCGGAAGAATTGCAGGCTGCCATGTCTTCACCGGCCATGCAGGAAATAGGAGCAGATGCGCAACGGATCTCAACAGGAGGACCGCTGGTAATATTGGTGGGAAATGAAAGTTAGGAATGTGCGGGTTGCGGGTTTGTGACAGCACTTCTTTGAAAGTAATTATATTTTCAGTATTTATTGAAAATTGTGTAAGTTTGTGCTGTAAAGCAACAAACCATGAGAGTCGTTATCGCCGGTGCCGGTTTTGGAGGACTAAGGCTGGCCCGCAAACTGAATAATAAACCCGGATTTGAAGTGGTGCTGGTAGACCGGTTCAACTATCACCAGTTTCAGCCATTATTTTACCAGGTGGCCACTGCTGGTCTCGATGCCAGTAATATTTCCTTCCCTCTACGCAAAGTATTTCAGAAAAGTAAGAATGTAAAGATCCGGTTGGCAGAATTAAAGGAAGTGGTGCCTGCGGAAAATAAGATCATAACTGATATTGAGACCATCCCGTATGATGTGCTGGTACTGGCGACCGGTGCAGATACGAATTTCTTCGGCAACACACAATTGGCCAATCATGCTTTCCCGATGAAATCTACCGTGGAGGCCCTGCAGATCCGACACCGCCTGCTCCAGTTATTTGAAGAGGCACATACCATTACAGACACAGCGGAATTGCAACGGCTGATGAATATCGTAGTAGTGGGAGGCGGGCCAACAGGAGTGGAGGTGTCCGGCGCCCTGGCAGAAATGAAAAAGTATGTATTGCCCAAAGATTACCCGGAACTGGATTTCTCCAAAATGAATATCTACCTGCTGGAAGGTGCCGGCAAAACGTTGTCGGCCATGAGTGAAAAGTCTTCTGTACAATCCCGCAAGTACCTGGATAAGCTGGGTGTGACGGTGCTGACCAACACGCTGGTAAAAGATTATGATGGTAATAATGTACTGCTGCAGGATGGAAAAATGATCCCTGCGGCTACGGTGATCTGGGCTGCGGGTATTAAAGGAAATATTCCGGCTGGTATTGAGCAGTCGCTGATAGCCAAAGGAAACCGTTTAAAAACGGACCGCTATTGTAAGGTGCAGGGTTTTGATAATGTATATGCACTCGGCGACCTGGCTTATATGGAAACCCCCAAATATCCGGGAGGGCATCCGCAAGTGGCACAGGCAGCTATTCAGCAGGCAGACCTGCTGGCGGGCAACCTGAAGTTGCTGGAGCAAAAGTCAAACCCGGAACGAATGGTCCTTTTTGAGTATACCGATAAGGGGTCGATGGCTACTGTGGGCAGGAACCTGGCAGTAGTGGATGTACCCAAACCCAGGTTGCATTTCGGTGGTTTCTTTGCCTGGCTTATCTGGATGGGACTGCACCTGATGCTGATACTGGGTGTAAAGAACCGTTTCTTCGTATTCTTCAACTGGCTGTATAATTATGTGACCTACGACCAAAACCTCCGGTTAATATTCAGGGAATTTAATAAACCAATGAAAAAATGAACATCCATATCCCAAACTGGCTGATCATTGCAGGCGGTGCGGGCCAGATCTTTACCGCTATTATTTATCCTTATATCAGGCATGCCGTATTTGACTGG
>CAYUCU010000207.1:0-6626 GCA_964443345.1 uncultured Chitinophaga sp. | reverse complement strand
CGCTGTATTCAGGTTTTCAGCCCTTACAAAGGCTTTAAAGGATTTGATACGAAAATGAACATACGCTGCAATATCCGGCAATGGATTTCTGATAGTTGTTTCTTCCTGGTAAAAAAAATGGCCCAGCACCGGTGAGTAGCCGTCGGCCTTATAAGCTGCCCGGTACCTTAGCTCCGCTCCCATCGCAATATCCAGGTTTTTAAATCCAAGGTTTCCTTCATAAGCGATCCGCTGCCGGGTGTATATCACAGGGAGGTTTACCGGCGGATTACCTACAGCTTGCTGAAAATAAATATCCGCATGCCAGTTCCACCGCTTACCGATCCGGATCGTTTTTTCTACTGTTATCCGCAGCACATTAAATAAAGTGGCTTCCTGCTTCAATTGAAAGTAGCTGGTAAGATAGGTATAGTTGGTAAGCAGGTAGTAATCGCCGGTAAGCCGGAACTTAAAGGATGGCAAAAAATACGAGGCATGCAAATGGGTATTATTCTCCTTTTTAAAGTTTTCCGCCGTTTTCATCAGATAAAAACTGCTGCGGCTGTCAAATATAAAGGACGGGGTGCGGCTCGCATTTTCAAAAGCCAGTTGCAGCGAACCTGTTTTTTTACCCAATGATTTTTCCAGGCTGATATGTGCTTCATAATCACCTGCATTGAAACCGGTAAAAAACAATTTACCTGTAGCCGCAATATCCCATTGCAGGTTGCGGGTTTTGTTGCGGTACTCTGCATGCCCCGCTGTATTAAAAAAGCTTTCCTTACCTGATGATAACCGGCCACTGATATTTTGGATCAGTACACCCAGTTTGATAAACTGCTGCAGGTTTTTAGCATCCGGAAACTGGTAAATAGAAAAATCATTAGTTAGTATCTTCCATTTTTCGCTGAACACTGCTGTATCTGTAGCATACCGGAGGGCTGTATCGTAATTCGTTTTATAGTACACCGAATCCCCCACATTATCCTGGAAGCTATAAGTAAGCTGCTCTGATTGAAAAGTATGTTCAAACCGCAGCCGGGGATAGAACAAGGGGATCACGGTAGAGTCTGTTACCACGGAGTCCTTTTTACCGAGGTCGTATTGCTGACGGAGCAACACCGTAAATTCATTGTATTTGTTGCCCGTAGTGATCTTTGTACTGAAAAAATTAGACGAATACGATTCATCCCCACCGATATAGGTTGGAATAATAAACCTGTCTTTATAAATAGGGTCATCCAGAATCTTTACCTGGCCAGTATCTATTATCCCCCCGTTTTCGGATGATTGTAATTTATTTCCCAGCAACACAAAATAATTGTTGTAGCGCAGGTTTTTAGATTGAAACCTGGAAGCAAGTATGTAATTATTATGATTGGTCTTCTGGCTTTTAAAAAACCCGGGGCCATTGATCAGCCGGTAGTTAAAAGAAACATTCCAGCTTGGTTTAATATTTTGTGTATGCAGCAACTCGATCATTTGTTCTACCCGGCTGCCCAGCATATAGTTGATCTCTGAGTAAGGCCTGGTAGTGGAAAAGAACCTGACCTTTTCCATTTTCCATTTATATACATCAAATGCATGAAAGCCGGGATCGAAACCTGCTGATAAAATGGGAGAAAATAATAAGGACTTTGTGGCATTACCAGAATTGCCCAAGTAAATGTCTGTGGCCGGAATGGGATGCCGCCGGGTAAAATCACGGATGGATGAATCTAATTTGTACCTACGGGTAGAATCCAGGTAGCGGAAACTAATGGTGACAGAATCCTCATTGCCATCCCTGTGAGCTAAACTGTCTGTAGCGCCTGTGCCTTTTGTGCCGCCAAATTGCCGGGCCTTATCTCCAAATTTTCTGAAAACATCATCCTGGGCCCGGGCAGCCATTGATAAGAACAAGGAACTGATAAAAAAGATGTATGTAAATATTCTTGGGCGCAAAAACAGAATTTAGTGTGTCTCAAAAAAAGGAACGTTGCAAAATAATGCAGCAAAGGTATATCCTCCGTTTTTAAACTGTTAATTAAAATACCCTCCCCGGCAACTTTAATACGGATAGTTGTAAAAATCACAAACAGTTTCATTGCACAACAACCGTCTCAGCACCGGATCTTTCAGCACAACTGTATAATCCAACCATTTGCTCTTGCCCTTACTACCGGAGCCGGTAACTTTTATTTTCCGGTACACCAGGCGAATACCCTGGCTGTAATCCACATACCAGTTCACATGACCAGTGTATAATGGCTGAATAGGTTGTCCGTCCATTTTGTGCCAACCATAGATGGCCACCCGGTTGGGCCGTTTGTCCCTGCTGATCTTTTCGCTGATCACCACATCTTTTTTTATTCCGGCGATCAGGCCCTTTCTTCCCTTTCGTTGTCCTTCAATGATAAGATGATGCTGCCACATGGTGGGTGTGCTGTCACGGAATGCATACATAGGTACCGGTTCCAGCTTTACAGCGGCAGCGCCATAAATATCATCCACCATTTTTGCTGTGGGCAAAAAACAATCGAAGCTGTCTGCAATTTGTTGTGCAGCCATGGGTGTAATATTTACCCGTGCCCAATCTTTATCTGTACCAACAGCGAGATAATCGGGGGATACATAATACACTGCCCGTATCTTTTTCCCGGTTGCCGGGTCTGTTATGGAAACAGAAACGGGTACAAACTTTTTTAAAAAACCAGGCACACCGCCCTTTAGTACCTCTTTCAGTACAAAGGAGTCTCTTGCAGCCCATCCCATGGCAAAAGCCCTGTTATAAAATACGGAGCCTGGTAGTGATGCCTCGGTTCCTGTCCAATTCATTTTCTTTACCCCGTTACAAGATGTCAGAAGCAAGAGGCTGCCATATAAAAACCGGTTCATAAATGGAAGGTAGAAATTAGTCCCGACACCTGGTCAGCGGCTCCCGATTCAATGTTAAATCTCCTATCTTCGCAGCAAATTTTTACGATGAATCTTCATGAATACCAGGCCAAAGAATTATTGAAAAAATATAATGTCCCCGTACAGGAAGGCTTTGCCTGTACTACTGTACAGGAAGCTGAAGAAGCCTACCGCCAGATCAAAACGCAAACGGGCAGCAAATTCGCTGTAGTAAAAGCACAGATACATGCCGGCGGACGGGGAAAAGGAGCCATTAAAGAAAATGGCATCAACGGGGTGAAAGTGGCCAAATCACTGGAAGATATCCAGGAATTTGCTACTAAGATACTGGGCGGCACATTGGTTACCATACAAACAGGCCCAACCGGTAAAGTGGTGAATAAAATATATGTGGCGGCAGATATGTATTATGACGGCCCCAGCGAAAGAAAGGAATTTTATCTGTCCATCCTGCTGGATCGTACCAAAGGACAAAATGTGATCATGTACAGCACAGAAGGCGGTATGAACATTGAAGATGTGGCGCATGATACTCCTGAAAAAATATTTAAAGAATGGGTTCATCCTTCCGGTGGCTTACAGGGCTTCCAGGCAAGAAAGATCGCTTTCAACCTGGGATTGAGCGGTGAGGCATTTAAAAATTGTACCAAATTCGTTACCAACCTGTATAATGCGTATGTGGGATTGGATTGTTCCATGCTGGAGATCAACCCGCTTTTCAAAGCATCTGATGACAAGATCATTGCGGTGGATTGTAAAATGGGATTGGATGAAAACTCATTAATGCGTCATGCAGACCTGGCCTCCCTGAGAGATACAACTGAAGAAGATCCTACAGAAGTGGAAGCAGGTAAATACAACCTGAATTTTGTAAAATTAGATGGTAATGTAGGCTGTATGGTAAATGGAGCCGGACTGGCCATGGCCACCATGGATATGATCAAACTCAGCGGTGGTGAACCTGCCAACTTCCTGGATGTGGGCGGTTCCGCAAATGCCCAAACAGTGGAAGCGGGTTTTAAGATCATATTAAAAGATCCTGCAGTAAAGGCGATCCTGATCAACATTTTCGGTGGTATTGTTCGTTGCGACCGGGTAGCGCAAGGCGTTATTGATGCCTATAAAAATTTAGGCAATATCAATATCCCCATTATCGTTCGTTTGCAGGGAACGAATGCCGTAGAAGCCAAAAAATTGATTGATGAAAGCGGGTTGAAGGTACAGTCCGCAATTTTGTTGAGCGAAGCAGCAGATTTGGTGAAGAAGGCAGTTGCGTAGAGACAAGGCATGCCTTGTCTCTACTACGCAACAATAATAACAATAAAACCATTTAATAAATAAACCCTTCCCCACCGGAAGGGTTTATTTATGCAAAAATTTCAAAACAAATACCGCATCCCCTCAGCCCGGCTCGCCAGTTGGGATTATCGTAATCCCGGTTTTTATTTCATTACCATTTGTACCAAAAATCGCAGCCATTTTTTTGGTGAAATAATAAATCAGGAAATGCATCTGAATGATATTGGCAAGATCGCCGATCAATGCTGGGCCGAAATTCCCGATCATTTCCCAAATACCATGTTGGGTGAATTTGTAATTATGCCGAACCATGTTCATGGAATTATAATTATTAATGAACCCGCCACCGTAGAGACAGGGTATGTACTGTCTCCGTATCCGCAATCCAACAGGATTGTAAATACCCTGCCAAATGAAACAGCCGAGACAGGGCATGCCCTGTCTCTACGGCCACAACAACCTCATTTCCGATTTCGGAATCCGGGGAAAAATTCCATTTCGTCTATTGTTGGGTCATTCAAATCGGCTGTAACCAAATCATCACGAACCATCAATAAAAATTTTGAATGGCAAACCCGTTTCTATGATCATATTATCCGCAGCCATGAGGATTTTGTACGCATTTCAAATTATATTCTGAATAATCCGGCCAATTGGTAGAGACAAGGCATGCCTTGTCTCTACAGCATGCCTTGTCTCTACAGCAACATTTATGCATTCCTTTAACAAATCGCATCCTGTCTCCAAAACCACGCAATATGAGACAGCTACTATTCTTTTTTGGGATACTGTTATGCCTGAAGGGCTCCACCCAAACCAAAAAAAACATTGACAGCAAGATTGAAAAAGTAACCGTATTCCTGGAAGGAGCTCAGGTACAGCGCAGCGCTAAAACAAACCTTACACCGGGTAAATACGAACTGGTGTTTACCAATATCTCCCCTTCTATTGATAAACAAAGCATTCAGGTAAAAGCAGAAGATAACATCACGGTGCTATCCGTTATTCACCAACAAAATTTTTTAAAAGAACAACAAAAACAAGAAGAAATAAAAGACATTGAAGCACAGAAAGAAACACAGACAGAGAAGATATTACTGCAAAAAAATATTATGTCGGTGTACAAACAGGAAGAGAACCTGCTGATAAAAAACCAGCAGATAGGCGGCGCCAACAATGGCCTGAAAGCTGTTGATCTGAAAGATGCAGCCGATTTTCAGCGCAACCGGCTAACGGAGGTCTATCAAAAACAAATGGAAACGGACCGCCTGATCAAAAAAATGGAACTGGAATTGGGAAAAATGAACAGGCAGTTGATTGAATTGAATCAAAAAGCAGATGTTTCCACCAGCGAGATCCATGTAACGGTGAGTACAAAAGAAACATCAAACAGCAACTTCACGTTAACGTACCTGGTAAAGCAGTCCGGCTGGTTCCCTACTTATGATATACGGGTAAAAGATATCAGCAGCCCCATCAACCTGCAATATAAAGCCAATGTATTTCAAAGCAGCGGTGAGGACTGGAAGGATGTGAAGTTGTTTTTATCTACCGGTAACCCGAGTGAAAACAGTACCAAGCCAGTAGTAAATCCCTGGTATTTGAAATATGTGTATGCTTACCGGCCACCGGTGTCGAATACGATACAGGGAATTGTTTCAGGGGGTAAGATTTCTGGCAGGATAACTGATGATAAAGGGAACCCGGTTCCGGGAGCAAGTGTAACAATAAAAGGTGCAAGAACCGGGACAGCAGCAGATGCCAACGGTTTCTTTACGATCAATGTGCCATCCGCCGGCACCCCTATCCAAATCAGTGCAGTAGGAATGACTACACAAGAGCAAATAGCTACCGGCGGATATCTGAATGTGACCCTTGAACAAAATCAAAATTCACTGTCAGAGGTAGTGGTAGTGGGCTATGGCACCAATAACCGTGACGGATGGTCTGATGAAGAGGGTGTTACCAGGAGTAAGAAAGAACTGGGATTTGCCACTTCTAAAATTAAAGCAGCCGATCTTGAAAGAAGCCAGAACCTTATTACCACTATTGCTTACCAGCCTACCACAACGGTGTATGAGATCAAAGAACCTTATACTATTTTGAATGATGGCAAAACCTATATGGCCGATATTGATGGCTACGAAATAAAAGCCCAGTTTGAATACTTTGCCGCACCCAAGGTGGAACCCGATGCCTTCCTCACTGCCAAAATAGTGGATTGGCAGGAACTAAATTTACTTCCAGGTGAAGCCAACCTGTTCTTTGAAGGCACGTTCCTTGGCAAATCATTACTGGATGTGACCAATGCCGGTGACACTTTGAATCTTTCATTAGGCAAAGACAAAGGCGTGGCCGTGAAAAGAACGCTGCTGAAGGAATACAGTTCCAAACGTTTTATCGGCAGCAATAAAACGGATACAAGGCAATATGAGATCGTGGTGCGTAAC
>CAYUCU010000206.1:0-6631 GCA_964443345.1 uncultured Chitinophaga sp. | reverse complement strand
CCATCACGTCGCGCGATAACGCGCAATACAAGGACCTGAAGCACCTGGCCACCAATATCTCTTTATTCTATGAAGGAGCTATTGCCGGTCGTTTCACTTATATCTATAGTGCCGACTTTAACAGGGACGGTACCAGTGCTGACCCGATCTATATTCCAAGAAATGCGTCTGAGATCACTTTCCAGACACAGGTAGTAAATGGAATCAGCTACAGCCTGCAACAACAAAGCGATCTGTTCTTTGCTTATATCGAGCAGGATAAATACCTGAGAGCACACAAAGGACAGTACGCAGAAAGAAACGGCGCACAGATACCCTGGAGAAACCAGGTAGATCTGAGAGTGATGCAAGACCTGTTTGTAAACATCGGCAAAAGCAAGAACACCCTCCAGTTCAGCTGGGATGTGTTCAACGTCGGCAACCTGATCAACCCGGCCTGGGGTAAAGTAAAAACAGTGAACAATAGTGCGATCCTTGTTCCAAGAAACCAGGCCAGCCTGGTTCCCGGCGGAACAGTTAAACCTGAATTCAACCTGGCACTCGACAGAGGCCAGATCATTACCAACACATTCAGGGATAACGTAACTATTACTTCAACCTACTACATGCAGTTTGGACTGCGGTACCTGTTCAACTAATACCAATCAGAAAGAACAATAAAAAAAACGTCCTGAACTTTCAGGACGTTTTTTTTATTTATAGCAATTACTTCGTACTTCTTACCTCCTACCTCCTACCTCCTACTTCCTACTTCCTACTTCTTACCTCCTACTTCCTACCTCCTACTTCCTACCTCCTACTTCCTACTTCCTACTTCGTACTTACTTCCTCCCCCATCCCCATTTCAAAAAATCCGGCATCGATCTTCCCCAGGTAAACACATCATGATGGCCATCCTTCAGCTCCAGGTACTTAATGTCTTTGTCTTTATCATAGCCCTTTGCTTCCAGTTCTTTTATCAGGTCGAGGGTGTCGTCAATTGAATCAATGATGCCGTTGTGGTTCCGGTCTTTGGTCTCATCCATATTACCACACTGAAAGAAAAATTTCAGCCAGGGGGCATACAGCCCGTTTCTTACCTGCTGGTGCATGATGCGGTGTTTATCATCATCATATGTTTCATCTCCCTGGTCGATATTGCGCCACCACAGGGAGCCGGAAAAGATACCTGCTTTGCTAAACTCTGCCGGGTAGTTCCAAACAATGTCCAGCGCCATCAGCCCGCCTAAAGAAAACCCGGCAAATGCCTTTTCCCGGAAAGAAGGGACGCCGAATTTCTTGCGAATAAAAGGAAGCAATTCTTCAAAAATAAATGAGGTGTAGGCCCCCGCCCGGGCGCCCCGGCCTTTAAAATCAGGCTCCCCTGCCACACCATACTCCATCTTCCGTTCCGGCCCGCAGTGAATGGCCGCACACAGCAACGGCTCTACGGCATCATCCGCATATAATTTCCCGAGAATGGATTCAAATCCCATTTTCTCCATATCCTGTCCGTCATTGATAAGTAGCAGGCTCATCTGGGAAGGGTCAGTCACATTAGGGGGCAGGTAAAAGTCAACTTTTACAGTGCGGTCTAAAAATGCGGATGCGATGGAGCTATTTTCTACCAGGATTCCGGATACATTGGCCAATTGCATGGTTTCAAAAGTAATGATTTCATAATAAAAATATCTTTCGTAAGTAATATTTCATCAAGAAAGCTAAAGCAAACGGTTATTTTGTTAATTTGATTTTGGAAAATAAATTTGAGAAAAGCCGCTTACGACTGCCCGGTTTGCTCTCGCAGCGGTTTTTCGAATTAATACACATTCAATAAAAACCAGTTTATGAAGAAAATCGGAATCCTGCACGGAAAAGAACGCTCTTTCCCGGAAGCCGTTGTAGCAAGAGTAAACAGTAAAAATGTACCCGGCGTCATCGCCGAGCCGGTACGCATAGATAAAGCCATGCAGGGAGTGCATAGCGGCTATGCCGTTATTATCGACCGTATCTCACAGGATGTACCGTTTTACCGCACCTGGTTGAAGAATGCTGCTGTTACCGGCACCGCTGTTATCAACAATCCCTTCTGGTGGAGTGCAGATGACAAGTATTTCAACAATTGCCTGATGACCAAAGTGGATGTGCCCGTACCCAAAACAGCGATCATCCCATCCCGGACCCTGCCCGATGATACCTCCGATGAATCATTCAGCAACCTGGCCTATCCGCTGGACTGGAGCTCCATCGTCAGCTAGGTGGGCTTTCCGGCCGAGATGAAACCCTTCGCCGGCGGCGGGTGGGAACATGTATATAAACTGACCGATGCAGAAGATTTCTTTGCCAAACATGCCGAGACCGGTCAGCTCGTTATGCTGCTGCAGGAAGAGATCGTATTTACCGAATACTATCGTTGCTATTGTATTGGTGGCAAATATGTACGCATCATGTCCTACGAGCCCCGCAATCCGCACCATCTCCGCTATGTGGCAGACTTCAGCCCCTCACCGGAACGGTTACAACAAATGACAGACATCGTATTGCGGATCAATAAATACCTCGGGTATGATTTCAATACAGTAGAGCTGGCCGTAAGAGATGGTGTGCCTTATGCCATCGACTTCTGCAATCCTGCACCAGATGCAGAACGCTCCAGCGTAGGTGAGGAGAATTTTGAATGGGTGGTGGAGACTGCCGCCAACTACGCCATAGAAAAAGCATTGGAAAATAAAGAAGGCGTTGATAATCTTACCTGGGGTGAATATGTAAGAAGAGGAGCGAATAAAAGCCCGTTAGTATAATGGCGGGATACGGGATGCCAGATACGGGCTGCGTAAGAGAACTGAGAGTACTGTACTTTATGAACTAACTAATTGAGATCGTTATGAGTTATCGGAAATTGGAGATCTGGCAATTGGCCAGGGAGGTAACAATTGAAATTCACAAGATGTCGCTGACACTGCCGAAGTTTGAAATGTTTGAAGAAGGACAGCAAATAAGAAGATCAAGTAAATCTGTGCGGGCCACAATTGTTGAAGGTTATGGACGGCGGCGATACAAGAATGAATTTATTAAATTCCTTGTATATGCACATGCTTCCAACGATGAGACTATCGATCATTTAGAAACCATTTTCGAAACTGGTTCTTTAACTGATGAGCCTTTATTCAATTCACTAAAAAATAAGCTGGATACGCTTGGAAGAAAATTAAACAATTTTATTCAGGCTGTTGAAAGGGAACATATAAGCATAAAATGAGTGCAATCCCGAATAGCACGCATCCCGTATCCCGCATCCCGTATCCCGTATCCCGAAACCCGTATCCCGTAACCCAAACACAAGAACACTAAAACAAACAGAAATGAATCTTAACTACAAAAGTTTTACCCTTGGCGTGGAAGAAGAGTACATGGTGCTTGACCCAAAGAGCTTTGAACTGAAAAGCCACCAGCAAAAGATCGTACAGGAAGGACAGAAAGTAATAAAAGATAAAGTAAAAGCAGAGATGCACCAGGCCGTGGTGGAAGTAGGCACCGATATCTGTGCCGATATTGATGAAGCCTTTGAAGATGTGGCCACGCTGCGAAAGACCATTGCCGGTATTGCCGGCGACCTCGGCTTTGCCATGGGCGCATCCGGTACCCATCCCTTCAGCCATTGGGAAAGCCAGTTGATAACCGATCATATCCGGTACAGTGAAATTGTAAATGAACTGCAGGAAGCCGCCCGCAGCAACCTCATCTTTGGTTTGCATGTGCATGTGGGAATGGAAAACCGGGAGATGGCCAACCATATTGCCAACAGCACCCGTTATTTTCTGCCGCATGTGTTTGCCCTCAGCACCAACTCCCCTTTTTGGGAAGGAAGAATGACCGGTTACAAATCATTCCGCACAAAAGTATTTGACAAGTTTCCCCGCACCGGCATACCTGATGCATTCGACAGCATAGAAGCCTATGATAATTATGTAAAACTGCTGATCAAGACCAATTGTATTGATAATGCCAAAAAGATCTGGTGGGACCTTCGGGTACACCCCTTCTTTAATACCGTGGAATTCCGGGTATGCGATATTCCGCTTACCGTGGAGGAAACAATCACTATCGCCGCCCTGTTCCAGGCCATCTGTGCCCGGATATATATGCTGCGTTCCAAGAACCTGAACTTCATTCAATACTCCCGTGCGCTGCTGAACGAAAATAAATGGAGGGCCAGCCGTTATGGTGTGGATGGCTACCTGATCGATTTTGGTAAAGAAGAAGAAGTAAATACACGGGCACTGATATATGAACTGCTGGATTTTCTTGACCCCGTGCTTGATCATCTTGGCAGCCGCCATCGCATAGCCCACGTAAATAAAATGCTGGAAAACGGGACCGGTGCCGACCGGCAATTAGCAGTGTTTGAAAAAACCAAGAACCTGGCTGATGTGGCGAAGTATATACACGAGCAATACCTGGTTGGAACCTAATCCTTGGAATTTGGAATTTGTTATTTGGAATTTGTCTTTTGGGATTTGTCTTTTGGGATTTAGAACTTGTCTCAGCTTCAAGTTGACGTATATTCATTTTGACAGCCTTAGCTTTAAAACAAGTCTTCTGTCAGCAAAATGAATTAGTATAACAACTAAAATACTAAATAGTATAACACCCCTGTAAAGAGTAAATAGTCCCGCTATTTGTTTGACAACATCATTGTTTATCAAAAAAATAATAAAGAAAATAGCAATGATAATAAGGGAGCCAAATAATGAATACAGTAAGATAGTATACTTTCTATCCTTTCTTTTTTGAATGATTCCCGTGATAGTTGCTGAAAACCCGGGCGGCACTTCCGGACCTGGCTCACTATCAAGTATCGCAACCAATTTTTCATACACTTTCAAATCCTGCATTTCCTGCAAAGACAATTCGCTACCGCTGCCAGATACCTTATCCTCTAACAATTCCTGGAGTTTGTTATCAACTATATCTTTCATAACTGGTCTTTTTGTATCAAAAATTCAATTCTTTCCTTCAATAATTTTCGGGCCCTGAAAAGATAGCCCTTAACAGTACCCTCCGGCATTCCGGTGGTTTGTTCAATTTCCTGGTAAGAAAATTCATTTAAATGATATAAGGTGAGTACTGTTCTGTATTGTAAAGGCATTTGTTCAATTAATTTCCATACATAACCTGAAATATCTTTTGAAGCGGTAATGCTTTCAGGTGTATCACTCGTAAAATGAAAACTATCCAGGTCAACCGGGTAACCGCTGCTATTACCCTTTCTGTTCTTTTTTATATAGTTTAAAGCTGTCAGGTAGGCAATACGGCCGATCCAGGTAGATAATTTTGACTGAAACTGAAAGGTTTTCAGGTTTTTGTGGATCTTTAGAAATACTTCCTGGCTTACATCCTCTGCATCCTCAATAGTACCCAATAGCCTGTTCAATATGGAAAAAACAAGCTTTTCGTATTGCTTTACAATAAGTTCAAAAGCCTTTATATTTCCATTTACAGCCTGGTTGACTATCTCAACTTCATTAAACATTTTCCAATAGACAATTAATTACATAATAATGTTACAAATCCTTCCATTCTGTAACATTTCCAAAAGACCTGGTGTCTATTGTTGATATAACCTTACACATAATACCTGAAAATATGAAATCATTAGCACCATTTATTGTACTGATAGCCATTTTGATAACAATTGCCACAATCATTGTAGTGCTATCCAATTATATCCTCAAAAGGAGAATTATAGATAAAGGGCCAATAGATGAACATTCCCTAAAATTTCTCGAAAAACTAACAGGGGCCGGTTCTGAAATATTAAAATGGGGCATTATTGTATTATTCGGCGGGATTGGTTTGATTATTTTAGAATTCGTCCCTTTTGATCCAAATAAATCTCCCCTCCCCTACGGCGTCGAAGCGATCTGTATTGCAGCAGGCTTTTTGGTATACTATTATTTGGTACAACGCAAAAAGTGATCTTTCCCTAAAAACATTTAGTAACACGGCAGCTGCGCAGGGTTAGCTTACAACCTGCTGCATCGTCATGCCCCTATACAATTTAAAATGACAACTCAAATATCCATAGCAAGATCCCTGCAGCTCCTGTTCTGCATGTCACTGCTTTTCAATAAAATAGCTGCGCAAAGCAAGGTGTCTGAAATTACAGTAAAGGCGACTGTAATTGATTCCGTTTCCCAAAAACGTATTCCTTTTGTTACTGCTAAATTGTTAGATAGTAAAGAGGCCATCATAAAAGTTGGGATTACAGATAAGGAAGGCGAACTTGTTATTCTATGTCCCGCAGGGACAACTATCGTTTTACTCATTACATCAGCAGGTTATCACCCGAAACATATTGCTGTAACATTTGCTCAAACAGGTAATGCTGTTGATATAGGAACAATTTTTTTAGTACCAAAAGCAGTTGAGCTTAAAGAAGTTGTTGTACTTGCAAAAGCACCAGTCATTAAGCAGGAGGCCGACAGGATCATTTATAACATACAAGCTGACCCGGAAAGTAAAACCAAAAACACCCTGGAGATTATGCGGAAAATACCCTATTTGTCAATGGATGCAGAAGAGAACATACTGCTAAAGGGTAATAGAAATTATAAAATATTCATTAACGGAAAGCCTTCCGGAATAATGG
>CAYUCU010000205.1:0-6782 GCA_964443345.1 uncultured Chitinophaga sp. | reverse complement strand
TATTTATCCCGATAACCAAGTGCAGGTGTTGTATCCCTACAAAGGCAAAGAACCTTCTGATTATATGGTGGATAAGAATGCCACCATCGTCCGGAAACTGTCGGTAAGCAAAGGCACTCCTTTGGGGACCGAGTATTTAAAAATAATTGTCTCCAAAGAACCGATGGACCTTCGCAGTGTGTTTGAAAAGACGATACAGCGGGATGAAATGCGTTCCTTCCAGGCAGTGCTGGATGATCTGTTTAATGAAAGCAACGGAGAAAAAACAACAAGGGCAGATGTTTCCAGTATTAAAGTAGAAGAAATCGGAATTGTTACCGTACATTTTACCATTAAAGCACCCGGACAATAAACAACGGCATGAGCCTTCTGAAGAAAATATTTTTTTCTATACTCTGCATGGCCACTACCTTTTTGTTGCCTGCCCAGCAAACTGTGCAAACAGAGACTAAGGAGGTCTGGCTTACTATCAGTGCCACCTATAAACAAAATGATTCTATTATAGGATTGCTTTTTGGTGCAGAAAATATTGGTTTGACACAGGGACAATTATTAAAAGCCTTTCAATCGCCCGTCAAAGCAATAGATGGGGTAAGCCCGGCAAAAGAATTCGCTGAAACAGGCTCAGGTTATATCGTACTGTACGAAGGCAAGCCGACCGCTTTTATCCGTTTGTATAATGTCGCTGATACGCTGGTGGCAGGTGATGTGATACAAGTAACGTTAGCAGTGCCCGTATTGCCCTACCGGGGTGTCTTTTCTGACCTGGCATTTGCCAACCTTATCTTTACGGATGCAGACCGAAACCCCATTTACTCACTCGAATACCTGCTGAACAATGATAGCCGCCAGGTGGAAGATTCTATCTTTTCGGTGATAGTGGAAAGCCTGCACGACACCTATCAAAGAGTAAAGGACAGAACAGACCTGCCCGAAGTATTATTTGCCAAAATAAAAAACGGCCGCTTTCGCAACAGGGTGCCACTCGAGATCATCAGGGATGCCACCAAACAGGAGATCAATGCTTTTTTCCTTTATATCACGGCCTACCCTGTTGGCTATATCGGCAAAAACTACAGGGCCAGTGAGAGCTTAGCCGGCTGGCTTGTTAGTAACAGCCCTTACAGTGTGGGAGAAATAAAGAACGGCCTGTTTCCCTATTATAAGAATAAGGAAGAATTTAAAAAGCGATTGCCTGAATACAAAGCCGATGCGTTCAGCGAGAATACTGCCAGCCAAATTGCCAGAGAGGCGACTGAGCTGTCCGGCAAATTAAAGTTTGACGAAGCATATGAGTTGGCCGATTTTGCCATCGCATTGTCAGAAGCTATCAATGACACTGTCACAAAACCCACCGTTTATATTTGTAAGGCACAGGTGCTGCTTGACCAGGACAAGTTTACCGAATCCATTTTATGGTGCGACAAGTCCATAAAAGCAGCACAGGTGGCCAAAGACCGGGATATTGAAATGCAGGCGATCATAAAGAAAGGATTCTGTTATTATAAAATATCAAAGTATAAGGAAACAGAATTGACACTGGCAGCTGCTAAAGTAAAACTGGAAGCATACCGGAAAGAACTGGGGGAAGCCAAATACAATAATAACCTGCGAAAGATATTTGAATACCGCTCGTCCATCCGGTACCGGTCCGGACGCTATGATGAATCCTTACGGTTGCTGGATACAGCCATTGCATTGAACGATAAGATCAACAGTTACGATGCCAATATCACCAATGCCGGTTATTACACCTTTATCGGCAGGGTGTATAACGACCAGGGAAAACCGGATGATGCACTCCTGGCCTTTAGTAAAGCAGAACGCATTTACAAAAACGCTATTGACCTGTTCCATCTCGGTTCGGTGGAAAATGATATGGCCTATAGTTATTACAAACTGGGACAATACCGTGCAAGCATTGATAAGGCAACAACTGCCATGTCAAGATTGCTGAAAGCAGGAGATATCAATAATGCAGGCTATTCAAAATCACTGATGGGCAGCAGTTATTGGAGCATGGGCATGTATGACTCAGCGCTGGCCGCACATAAACAGTCCGTCGAACTCCGGAAAAAAGGCGGCAACCTTGAAGGCGAAGCTTACTCTTGGAATAAGATCGGCGAGCTGTATGGTATGAGCGGTTCTAAAACATTATCCCTGCAGGCGTATGACACGGCCATCTACCTCTACCGGCTGATAAAAGACAGCTCAGGACTGGCCGATCTGTATAATGCCAAAGGAAGTGTTTTTTTAAAAGATGAGAATTATAAAAAGGCGACCGGCTGGTTTGAAATGGCCAAAGGCCTCAGTAATAAATCCACCGTAGAAGCCCTGTACAACCTTGGATCAGCATGGCGGGGTATTGATACGGCAAAAGCCAGGAAGTATTATTCCGATGCACGACAAAAAAGCAGGGACGATGGAAATACCAACTACCAGTTTTTTGCCAACAGATCATTAGCCATGCTGGCCTATGCTGCCGAGGACACGATCACAGGCGATAAATACTATAATGAATGCATGGAACTGAGCCGCGAAATGAAGACCGCTTATACAAAAGCGCTATGCCTGTCATTGAAAGCTTATCGCTATGAAACCGCTATCGAACTCGACAGTGCCCTTTATTATTACGATCAATCCATGGCGATCACCGATACCGTGGATAAAAGTGAATCGGCATCCAGTCTCAACAGCATTGCAGGGGTGCATATATCAAAGGGCGAATTTAAAAAGGCGGATGAAGCACTAAACAAAGCCATAGCATTGTCGAGAGATATTTCTGACAGCATCTCCCTGGCCAGCACCTTACAATATTCCACCTTCTTATTTGCCAGAACGGCTGAGTTTGATAAAGGCCTGGCCCGGAATGATAGTGCCGTTGCCATCTTCAGCAAATCCGGTCACCTGATACGGCTGGCCGGCACCTACACCTCCCGTGGTACCCTGCTCAGCAGCATGGGAGATAATAAAAGATCGGTACAGGCCTTCCTGTATGCCGACAGCCTTTACAAAGATGAATGGCAGGAAGATCAGCGGGGTGTTGTTTTTAATAATATCGGTATCGTGTACACCAGCCAGGGTGATTATAATACAGGATTGAAATATTTACAAAAGGCACTCTCGCTAATCCGGAAAGGAGTGGTAAATGAAAGCTACCTGCTTACACAGGGTAATATTGCCGAATCGCTGGTAGGACTAAAGAAAGAAAAGGAAGCAAAGGAACTGCTGCTGGATATTTTGCCAAAGGCACAAAAAAGAAAATTGCACCGCATTGCATCAGGTATGGCATTGGTACTCGGCAAGATCTATTTAAACGAGAACAAACTGAAGGAAGCGGCTGCCTACTATGGATATGCAAAAGAGTATGCACAGGAAAGCGGCGAACAGGAAAAGATGATCGATGCGTTGACCAACCTGGGACGCATCAGTGCAAGGGAAAATAAAATGGAGGCCGCCAAAGCCAGCCTGCACCAAAGTGTGGCATTGACCCGGCGGTACCAGATTGCCATAGGATGGGAATCCTATTATGAGCTGGGATTGGTTTTTTATAATGAGCAAAAAGCAGATAGCGCCATTGTTTACTTTAAGCAGGCGGTTGACTTGCTGGATAAGAATGCAGAGAACCTGTACGGTGGTGAAGAGGCCAAAAAGATATTCAATAATGATCCGCGGAAAGAAGACCTGTACAGCAAGATCACCTTCTCCTATTACAACCTGGGCAATATAAAAGAGGCATGGGCCTATGCCAACCGCAGCAATATGGCCGGTATCAAAGAATTGTCCGGATCGTTGTCCGTTAATTCCAGTGATGCAGAAAAGAATGAAGCATTGAAAAAACTGCTGGCCATGCAGCAATCTAAGAAAGCGCTGGAACAAACACTGGAAAAACAGGAAGGAGTGGCCAAACAGGAAACGCTGAAGAAGATAGAGATACTGGAAGCCGACTACAATAACTTTTTGCAGGATGTAGTGGAAAAATACCCCGAGCTGAGCACTTATTTCAGCAGGTCCAATGCAGATGAGTTCAATAACTATAAAGGCAAGCTGCCCGAAGATGTGGCAGTGGCCCTTTACCTGGTAAATGATAAAACACTGATGATCTTTACACTGACCAATGAAAAACTGGCAGTGGATACCATGACGCTGGACATTGCCCCAAGGGTCAGCATTTTTATTGAAACGATAAAGAACGTAAAAAAACAAACCGGTACCGGTCCGCTGTCAGAACGGTCGGAGCCGCAGGATGAAGAGAACGCAGCAACAGGAGTGGAATTCAAAGATATATCGGATGAATTGTACCAGGCTTTAATAACAACCGTGTATGATAAGATCGGCAGCAAGAAAAAATGGTGCATCATACCCACAGGTGTCTTCAGCAATATGCCGTTTCAGTGCCTCGGCAAAAAAGTGAGCACAGACCAGTTCCGTTTTTTGATAGAAGACCACAGTATCTTTTACACTAATAAAATGTCGGTGTTCAACCCGGAGAAGAAAACAGGTGGGGGTGATGAATTGCGTTCTTCCTTTGCCGCTTTTGGTGTGCCCGATGCCACATTGCGGTATAATATCTCTGAGGTAAAAGCGATCGGCAAGATACTGGGGTCTGACTCCACCGTGTATGCCGATGCCACTGCCACAGAAAGCATGGCCAAACAAAGCCTGCGAAACAAAAAGTATGTTCACTTTGCCACACATGGCGTATTGAATTATTCCTCCGACTATTCACAATCGTACCTGAAACTATTACCAGATAAAGACACGGCCGGAGGCAACAACGGGCAGCTTACCATGCGGGAGATACAGAAACTGGGCATTACGGATTGCAATATGGTGATCCTCTCCGCCTGCCAGACGGCGGTGACCAAACAACTGGTAAAAGGATGGAACATCTCACCAGCCAATTCTTTTTTAGTAAGCAAAGTAAGATCGGTAGTGGCCAGCCTGTGGAAAGTGGCCGATGAACCTACCGGCCTGCTGATGGAATACCTGTATGAGAACCTGGAAAAGAAGATGGACAAAGTAGAAGCCCTTCGCCAGGCACAGATACGGCTGAGCCAGGACCCCCGGTTTCGCCATCCTAATTACTGGGGCGCCTTTGTATTATATGGAGAATGGCAATAAAATACCCGCAGCAGGGTATCAGTAAAACAGGTAACAGCATTACCTTGACACCGAAAAACAATCACCATTATGAAGTATCTATTCAGTTTGACAGCAATAGGCTGTTTGATGACCGTAAGTTCTTTTGGGCAATTAAAAAGCAGCACTTCGGTACACATCGATGTGGCCTGTACCACACCCACCGTCAATAAAATGGAAGCCATAGATACTGCCAAAGGGCGACAGGTGGCCAACAATTACCTTACCTGGGAGAATGGGGAGGTGATACTGGTAAAGTTTATGAACAATGCGGGCAGCCAGAGCATCCGCAATAAGATAATGGCCTATGCCAAAGAGTGGGAGAAATATGGCAATATCACCTTTAAGTTTGTACCGGACAACACACCGGTAACCAATATACGGGTGAAGCTGGGCAGCTTCTATGATAAAAAGGGGCATGACTCCAAACTGGGGACCACCTGCAATGATGTGCCGCAAAATCTGCAGACATTGAACCTGGACACGTCTGATTTCATCGACCTGAATGCCTATACAGAAGAGTATAAAAAAGCAGGCAGTGCATTCAATAAGTTCATTAATGCCAGGGTGACCGATTTTGATAAGTACTCCAATCTTGATTTTTTAGCAGACATACTGGAATATCCCGAAGCAGATAAGAAGTGGAACCTGAAAATTGTAGGTCGCAAAGCCCGTCATGAGTTTGGACATTCCCTGGGCCTGCTGCATGAGCAAAGCTACCCGGGCGGCATCAAATGGAACAAGGATACCGTGTATAAGTATTATGATGCAAAGTATGAGTGGACCAAAGAAGAAGTAGATAATAATGTACTGGAAGCAAGCGACCAGTTTTTTACCAATGGCACTACCTACGATCCCAAATCGGTGATGCATTATGATGTAACGGCCTGGCAAACGCTGGATGGTTATTCATTGATCAGCAGTACCGAGATATCTGAAGGGGATAAAAAGATCATTGCGGCATTGTATCCAAAAGATAAAAAAGTATCCACACTGGCAGTGCCTAAGATAACGGTGACCAACTTTACCAAACTGGAAGTAAAAACAGATAATGTAAGAAAGGGGCTGGCGATCTATCCGTCATTTGATCTGAAGACAAGTGCGGTGCTGGGCAAAGCACATTTTGTGGCGTTGCTGACCACGGAAGACGGACAAAGCGGACTCACCACTACTAATACCAAATACAGCTGGAATAATATGGCAGCGGTATATGTGCCGGTAAATATGCCCGCCAGTTCGAAAGCGAGTTATAATAAGGCAGTAAAGAAAAACCTCGAATTGTTCTTTCCTTTTAAAGAGATGCCACCATTGAATGGCAAAAAGGTGAAAGTGATGTTCCTGGTATATTTATATGATGTGGTAAATGGCAAGTATGACCGGGTGGCGGCCTCCTCTTTATCGGCGCCGCTGAGTTGGTAAGTAGCAGGTTGAATTGATCTCGCAAAGGCGCTAAACCGCAACGATTAAGCTACAAATTACTCCCGTTGCGCCTTAGCGCCTTTCTATGAGAACAGGATTAAAAATCCTTTTAATTAACACAGAGAATTCTGCTAGAAATAGGCCGGAAGCCGTTATATTTGCACCCCTGTTACGAAAGTGATGGACCGGGAAGTAGCGCAGGCCGGTAGCGCACTTGGTTT
>CAYUCU010000204.1:0-6818 GCA_964443345.1 uncultured Chitinophaga sp. | reverse complement strand
CTTAAGGCTCAAAAATAAATAAATTAAATCACTTGGTTCTTAACACAGAATCTATATGGTTCAACAACGGCAGACACAGTGCAGTAAGAAATGAAACCGTATCAAAGGCATCAATCCAGGTCGATCGGCGGAAGATTCCTTCTTTCCAGCTCCCGTTTGTATTTACGTATCATCTTCTTATTGTTTTTAACACCAACGCTGCTCGCCATACCGCTGAAAGCGATCTTTATCAGGTAATTGATAGCGGACCGGTCCCGCTGGCGGATGAAGAACACATTGCCAATGCGGGAATTATTGTGAGACCGGATGATGAAAGCATTCGCCACAAAACTTTTAAACCGGGTAAAGAACGGTTGTTTCACATCTTTACCGCCTTTCAGTAATTGCACTTTCAGATTGCGGTAATACATTTTCATTTCACCCAGTGAAAGATACTCCCTGCCCACCGCTCTCATGTCGATGGTATCCAGGTCGCCGGACAATAATTTTACAGAGGCTAATGGGATAAGCGAACTATTCAGTACAGTAAGATCACCTGCTTTTAAACGTACCGTCATCAGGAAGCCATCCAATGAATCCGTGTACGATTCATTCACCTGCAGCCGCACCCATACCGTATCCAGCAGGTAGCCGGTGGCTTTTATCCGCAGGCTGTCTTTAATGCCGGGGTTGTGATTCTTTACATTCAGCAAGGTCACGGTCATCCGCATCACAGGGATGGTTCCTGCCACTTTTGTTTTATTACTTACTTCGGTGTACACTACGGAGGCATTGGTTAATTGTACTGAATCCACATCAAGACGAACAGGGATCTTGCGCAGCAGGTTTACAGGAAGCGGTTTTATAAGTCCGCCGTTAAAAGGCAGGTTCTTGTCTTTGTGGTCAACCAGGTACGCCTTGTCAATTTTGGCCGTCCTGATCTGCAAAATGGTATCACGAATAAATTTATCAATATTCACCGGTCCGATCTGCAAAGCACCTGTGCCTGCTTTTAAATAATCGGTCTGAAACTTTTTAGTGGCCAGGAAGGAATCTATTTCCAGCGCCGGCCGGTAAGAGAAGGAGTCGAGGGTGAACATATTATTGCTACGGTTAAACCCGGCATTGTACCATTGCAACCGGGTAGCCGCAGTGTAATAATGACCGGTAAAATCCCTTAACTGGAAGGAAGGATTAGCAGCCGCCAGGTCCTGCAACTTTATTATCGTGGAAGAACTTAGTGAAAGGTTTTTCAACGCAGCACTGTTCATTACAAAACTACCGCCGGTCTTTCCCAAACTATCTAACCGGAAATCTTTTGCTGAAAAACTGGTGATGGTGGCATCCCACTCCGGGTTGTCATCTTCTTTTGGTGAGAAACGGATGTCTTTTATTTCTGCTGCTATTTTTCCTTCACCTGTATTGAATGATTTTCCTTTTGGATTGGTGAGAATGAAGTTGGTTAAATAAAATTGCAGGTCACTCAGCGAAATGGCAGGCCCGTCTTCATTACTGGTGTGCACTCCGGCAGCCTGTAAATAGTTAGCCGGGTTTTGTGCGCCATGCCATTGCAATGATAAGGTGCCGCTGTCAGTTTGCCGGGTAAAATTTATTTCAGGCTGTATCATTTTTATGCCACCCATGTTCAGCACAGGCAGGTCTTTGTTTTTTGCTGAAGCGGCTGCAACGGTGTTAGCAAGATGAAGAGTGATAACAGGCCGGTTCATCGCAAGAGCATCCAGTTTGATGTTTCCATCCAATACAGGTTGAATATCAGGAATGACAGACAGGGAAGGAATAGTAATATTTGCCACCATCTTATTAGTACTGGCCCTGTAGTATACCTGGCTGAACTGCGAATTTTTTGTATCCGCAATAGTAAAGCCGGCTATTGACAGTTCCATCTCCGGGTCTTTCACCACCAGTTGTTTTCCATCCGCTGCAAAACCAGTAAGTACAGGTGTGCCACCCGGCAGTAAAGTGAATACGTCTGCAGCAATATGTTGCAGGTCTGTTGAAATGGATCTGCCGCCCACCATACTGTGAATGCTGGTATTAAAACCTTCTATTCTTTTCAGATCAATAAACGCTCCTGTTTTCTTCTTACTGCCCTTGCCGGCAATATTCATCTTTATATCTCCCTCCAGCCATTTGATCCCTTCTGCTGTTACGTTTCCTTTTACTTCATCCACCAATAATTTTTCAATGTCCACATCTTTTAAAGTGGCAGCCATGTTCTTTTCTTTATCAGTAACGGTTACCAGTCGGGCACCAAACTTTCCGTTTTCACCCGCATAGCGGATGCCGTCAAGTGTTATCAGCAGGTTGCCCGCCCTTATCCGGCCGGTCGAAAAATCCAGGCTCATCAGTGAATTTTTTATACCCGACATTTTAGTAGAGGTAAGCAGGGAGTGGCTTTTTACAGAGAGGGTGGCATTATCCAGTTGCACCAGCAGGTCATCCTTCAGTTTCAGGTCTATATTTCCTTCTGTGATGTCTAATTGTTCCAGATCCATATAGTCATTCACAGCGCCCAACGACTGGAACAGGTTTTGTTCCGACTGTTTTTTATTTCGGGTGCCCGGGGCTGTGTAACTGATATGCGGCTGATACATGGTGGCCAGTCTTGCCTTTAACCTTTTTTCAAACACCAGGTAATCCCATGATAAACCTTCCAGGCTGAACCGTGGCACACTAAAGGTGTTGATGATCCTTCCATTGTCTAATTTATTGAACAGGAAATTGCTCAGTGTAATGCGGTCGTCTTTAAAGATCACACTGTCAAACTTCATACTGTAGCTGCTGTCTTTAATAAAATTCTCATAGTTGCGGATGGCCATCGCAAAGCTTTTTACCGTGATGGGTTTTGCCGCTTCCTGGTTTACACTCAGGCCCTGCATTTCAAAACTGTTCTTGCTGAATATGAAAGAGCTGGGCTTTCCGTTCCTGCTGGTCCTGATATCAAAGTCTGCATTTTCCACCACCACATAGCCCAGTTGCAGATCACCCGTCAATTGTTCAACGATACGCTCCAGCTTGGGCGGATTCTTTTTAGCGCCTTTGTTTTTATCCAGGTCCACATCCAGCGTAAACTTCGGGTTCACACAATACACAGAATCTGCTTTGATCACCTCTGCCCGGTACAGGGTGTCGAAATCAATATTGGTCAGCAGCAGTTTATTAAAAAATACGGTGAAGGAAGAACCTGCACTGTCTTTTTTGGTGGCCGCAATAGTACAACTGTCAAACTCCACCAGTTTACGCTGCAGGTTGATCCGAAAGCGGCTGAAGGACAACCGGTGTCGTCCATCCGGGAAAAGAATATTCTGGTTATTACTTCGCAACACCACATTATCACTGAACAGCAATTTCTCTTTTCCGGATAACGTACCGGGATCTACCTGCAGGTTGTCGATCTGGAAATGTATGTCGCCGATCATCAATGGTAACTGGCCCGGCTGCACTTTATTGACGAGGGTAAACTTTCCATTTTCTATCCGGAACTGGTTTACTTTCAGCACCCGTAATGCATCCTGTATCGACTTATACACTTTACCCATTTCATACGGAATGGAAATATCTTCTTTTTTCTTTTTTATGGTGTCTTTGGAATAACGGAGTGTAGTAACCTGGATACTCGGCGATTGCAGGTACAGCGAGTCGATGAGTAGTTTTTTACTCATTAACAGCGGAAGAAGCCCGTTCAGCTTCAGGTTCAGTTCGGGTATGTCAAAACGATAGGAGGAGGGGGCGGTCAGGGTATCTGTTGTGTAGAACTCCGCATTGATCAGCACCATCTTTTCAGTGAAATAATTGTAGTGGAGCTTTTTGATCCGGAGCCTGATCTTGCCATTCGATTTTTTGGACACTGTATCTTCCAGCAGCCCTTTTGCATGATTGATGAACCAGAAGTGAAAGGCCACCAGCAAAACGGCGAGTACACCCAGGCTGATACCGGTTATTTTGAGTAATTTTTTACCAAGCCGTTTTACTATCAAGAGCGGAAACTATTTAATACGAATTTACTGAAAACTAACCTGTTATAAAATGAAAACGCCGTCTTGTTTCAAACAAAACGGCGGCTGCATACAATTTTACCGGTTAACTAACATTTGAACCGGGTGAAACAGGTTTTTCTGGTTGTAATAATTGCAATTTACCGTCGCTGTCTTCCGCTGTCAGTATCATTCCCTGGCTTTCGATGCCTTTCATTTTGCGTGGTGCCAGGTTCGTTAATACGATCACTTGCTTACCCACCATTTCTTCCGGTGTATAATGTTGTGCTATTCCGGAAACGATCGTTCTCTTTTCTGCACCCAGGTCCACTTCCAGTTTCAGCAGCTTATCCGCTTTTTCCACTTTGACACACGCAGTAACTATGCCAGCCTTCAGTTCCAGTTTGGCAAAATCATCATATTGTATCTGTGTTTTTCCCTCCGACTTCCCCACAGGGTCCTTCGGATGACTTCCGACCTCCGACTTCTGACCTCCGACTTTCCCAAGGGGTCCTTCGGACGACTCTTGACTCTCGACTCTTGACTCTCGACTCTCGACTTTCGACTCCTGACTCCCGACTCCCGCCTTTCCTCTCAACTTCTCCACCTGCAAGCCGATCTCCTCATCCTCTATCTTTCTGAAAAGCAACTGCGGCTCCCTCAAACTGTAACCCACACTCAATAAATTGAGCTTCCCTGCATTTTCCCAATCCAGCATCTTGTCCACTACCTTCATCAGGTGCAGCATCTTCCGGGCAGTGGTGGGAAGAAAGGGATTTATAAGAACAGCAAGGTTGGCACAAAGCTGTAAGCAAATATGCAAACAGTTGTCTATACTTTTTTGAGCAGCCTCAGCCCCCCCACCCCCCGAAGGGGGGATTTTAGAGTCTTCAAGACCTGAAGTCAATTTGGTATTTGCGGGGTCTGAAGCCCCTCCTTCGGAGGGGTTTGGGGAGGCCGTCTGCTTCGCTTTTATCCACGGCTCCTTTTTCTGCATGTACTGATTGCCCTTTCGGGAAAGATCGATCACCTGGAATAAGGCATCACGGAAACGGTAATGCTCCAGTGCTGATTGTACTTCAGCCGCAGTGCTTTCCATATCAGCGATCAGCGTTTTATCCGCATCATCCAATATGTCCAGGTGCAGTTTAGGTACTTTACCATGGCAGAGTTTATGCATCAGCACAAAAGTGCGGTTCACAAAATTGCCGAAGATGGACACCAGTTCACTATTGTTACGGTCCTGGAAATCCTTCCAGGTAAAATCATTGTCTTTTGTTTCCGGCGCATTGGCACAAAGCACATAACGAAGCGCATCTTCACAACCCGCAAAGTCTTTCAGGTATTCATGCACCCACACGGCCCAGTTGCGGCTGGTAGATATTTTCTCGCCTTCCAGATTCAGAAATTCATTGGCTGGTACATTATCCGGCAGCACAAAACCACCATGTGCTTTCAGCATGGCCGGGAAGATGATGCAGTGAAAAACGATATTGTCCTTGCCAATAAAGTGTACCAGTTTCGTATCTTCTTTGCACCAGTAGTCGGCCCACTGGTCCGTCAGTTCTTTAGTGGCACTGATATAACCGATCGGTGCATCAAACCACACGTACAGCACTTTGCCACCGCCGCCGGCAGGTGCGGGAGGACTTGGCACTTTCACACCCCAGTTGCTGTCACGGGTCATGGCACGGCTTTGAAGACCGCTTTCCAGCCAGCTTTTACATTGGCCATATACATTATTCTTCCATTCGGTATGTTCTTCCAGCACCCATTGCTTCAGCCACGGTTCATAGTTTTGCAACGGAAAGTACCAGTGCGTTGTTTTCTTTTTTACCAGCACTCCGTCACTTAAGGTGCTTCGCGGGTTGATCAGCTGTTCAGGACTTAAAGAAGAACCGCATTTCTCACACTGGTCGCCGTAGGCATTGGGATTGGCACACACAGGGCAGGTGCCCGTTATATAACGGTCTGCCAGGAACGTACTGGTGGTGGCATCATAGTACTGCTCCGTTTCTTTTTCTTCAAACAATCCGTCGGCATATAGTTTGGAAAAAAAGGCTGCCGACGTTTCGTGATGCACTTTATTCGATGTCCTGGAATAGATATCGAAAGAGATGCCCAGTTGTTCAAAGGTCTCTTTCATCATGGTATGGTATTTATCCACTACCTGCTGCGGGGTGATGCCTTCTTTCATGGCCCGGATGGTGATGGGCACGCCGTGCTCATCACTGGCACAGATGTATTTCACATCCCTTTTTTGCGCCCGCAGGTACCGTACATAAATATCAGCCGGAAGGTAACAGCCGGAAATATGGCCAATATGCAGGGGGCCATTAGCATAGGGCAGGGCGGCGGTCACCAAATATCGTTTCGGGTTGGTCATAAATTAAATTTTAACCGCAGAGGCGCCGGGACGCAGCATGAATATAAAATAACTTGCTCTGCGTCTCTCCGACTCTGCGGTTAGAATTGCAAAAATACCGGAATAGCCGCCATTACCCAAACGGCTCATTTTCAGGTAGTGCTACAGTTTCAATTTTGGTTCCAACGTCCAACGCTCCATCTTTACCCTCAAGGGGGCTTACCCTCTTTTAACTGACGTATTGCTTCTTCCTCAAATGTTTGGAAACTGAATACTTCAGCTTTTGATTTTGAATTTTCCATATTACTGTGTCTTTAAAGTTACTTATTCATTTTTTGACACAGTTTATTGAACAGACTCCGCCATTCCCCACTTCCCACTCTATCCTGAAACATACACAATCGCACCTGCACCGTACACGATCGCACCTGCACCGTACACAATCGCACCTGCACCGTACACAATCGCACCTGCACCGT
>CAYUCU010000203.1:0-6856 GCA_964443345.1 uncultured Chitinophaga sp. | reverse complement strand
CGGTAATCACAATAATAATATGAACTGTGCCTGGTTGATCAGTGTTCCGGGTGCTACCAGCCTGACGTTAAAATTTACCAGTTTTTCTACAGAGAACAGTACTGACGTAGTTAGTGTATATAAAGGAACGTATGCCTATGCCCCTAATTTAATAGGAAAATATAGTGGCAGCGTTATTCCGGCATCAATTACCATTAGTGGCAATGCGCTATTTATCACCTTTACAACGAATGCATCTGTAGTTGGTCCGGGTTGGGAAGCAAAATACTACAGCTCTTTGTGCCCTGCTCCTGCCAGTATCACTCCACCTGTGACAGATCCCGTTGTTAAAAATGAAGGGAGAAAACTAATTAACCGGATCTCATTGTACCCGAATCCTTACGTTGATAATATAAGTATTGAAATGGAACGGGAAATACAGGATGCGGAATTGATATTGACCGGGGAAAATGGATCAGTGGCCTATAAAAAGCACTATGATATTATGGAAAAAACAACACAACTCAATTTTGGGGCAACACTGAAGCCTGCAGATTATATTCTCACCATCCGAAATAATGAAGAAATATTGTACCGGCAGCAACTGATCAGGCAAAAGCCATTGGTTTCAAAACCTATTAGTATAAGCGGGGAGGAATTGCTGATCAGTGATATCTTATTATACCCCAACCCTTATGTCGATAATTTTAATATTGAGGTGAAAAAAGAACTGAAGAATGTGGTACTGCTGATGATGGACCTGAATGGGCGGGTTGTTTATAAAAGAGAGTTTGCACAAATGATGGGCCGTACACAGATCGACATGGGAAATACCTTGTCCGCAGGAGTGTACTTACTGGTTATCCGGAATACAAAAGAAATATTGTTCCGGCAAAGAGTGATCGCTCAAAAATAAAAGAGGGAAGCACGGTAACTGTGATCAGGAAAGCAGGAACAGGTTGTCAGCCTGATGATCCTGTCTTTGTTACAACCGCAGCGGGTTGCGCTGGATCAGGTAATGATATAAGGTCATCAGTACCCATTCTATGAATTGCCTGCCATAGTGAATCACTACCACCATTAAAAATAATACGGTAAAAAGAACCGTATAAAACTCAGATTGTATTTTTTGTGCTAAGGGCATTTGCTTTATTTACCTTTATGCTGTTTAAAGGTACATTCAGAAACAGACGGGTAGCATGACGATTGTCACCAGCAAGGGTGATTATTTGAACAGTCGCTATACAGAATGGCAGATCCCGGCTGCGGTAAGATAATTTTGTGATCAATACCTGGTGGACCAGTGATCTGTATGCAGGGTACAGGCAGCAGTATGGTACATCTTTCTATACCGGATGGTTGGTGACTATCAGCAACCTCCAAAATTGGAGTGAACGCAATCAAAGAAATAACAGGAATATCCCCCGGGTCCCGGAGTACTATACAATTAGTCCGGGGTGGCAGTGACTATTTTAACCTGTTGGTATCCCTGATCGACAAGGCTGTTGATACCATTCACCTCCAAACATATATCTATGATGATGATGAAACAGGGCAACGGATAGCAGCTGCATTGAAGGCTGCTGCCGGGCGAAAAGTAGCTGTATACCTGATGGTGGATGGCTATGCATCACAAGTAATGTCGCAGCATTTTATTGATTCACTGCGTGAAGCAGGAGTGCAGGTCCGTTTTTTTGAACCGTTGCTAAAGAGCCGGTACTTTTATTTTGGGCGGCGGTTGCATCATAAAATATTTGTAGCGGATACGAAGTATTGTATGGTTGGCGGGATCAATATTACGAACCGGTATAATGATATGCCGGAGGAAAGGGCCTGGCTGGATTTTGCATTGTATGCAGAAGGCGAGATCGCCAGGGAACTTTGTGTGCTTTGCTGGAAAACCTGGAAAGGCTTCCCCGCAAAAATGGGTATCACTCCTTGCGAAGAAAACGGGGTATTGATTGCTGATAAGAAAGAAGAACAGGGCCTGGTACTAATGAGACGGAATGACTGGGTACGCCGAAAGAAAGAGATAACCCGCACCTACCTGGACATGTTCCGGAATGCGAAATCGCATATCACCATCTTATGCAGTTATTTCCTGCCCGGCAAGCTGATACGGCGCTTATTAAGCAGTGCGGCGAAAAGAGGAGTAAAGATCAAAGTGATCACCGCCGGCACTTCGGATGTGATGATGGCTAAACATGCTGAGCGATGGCTATACGACTGGCTGCTCCGGAATAACATAGAGTTATATGAATACCAGCCTGCCGTGCTGCATGCCAAAGTAGCTGTCTGCGACGGAGAGTGGCTTACCGCAGGTTCTTATAATATCAATAATATAAGCACCTATTTAAGCATTGAGCTGAACCTGGAAGTGCATCATCCCGCACTTGCTGCTGAAACAGACGCACTGATCGGATCTATTATACAAAACGATTGTGTGGCCATTACGCTGAAAGAACATATGCGTTCAAAAAATATCTTTAAGCAATTTACCAGGTGGTGTGCCTATCAATTTATCCGGACGGTGTTTTACCTGCTAACATTTTATTACAAACAAAAGAAGTGATATTTCCGGGAAATACTTCCAGCTTTTTCCAATTGTTATTTTGTTCCTTTTATCCGGCGAAGGAATGACCGGAATGTCTGCCGGTTCCATCCCGTAAAGCGGCCCCGTTGCACCACCAGTTTATTGTCACCAGGATGCTGCAGGTAATAATGAAAGGCAAATTTGCCACGGGGATCATCCCAGCCGATGACCTGGCCAAAACGGAGGTCGTTAAAGACGAGTGTATCATTCCATTTTTCTATGGTGTAAAATTGTTTGGAGAAACGGATGAGTTGTTGCAACGGTTCATTATGCCGTACAGGATCAAGCAAACTGTCATTGCGGGGAAAATACCGGAAGGCTATTTCTTTCTTACTGTCAAACAAGGACCGGTAGCCGGTATAATACCCGCTGTCGGTACCGGCTACTACAAACCACAACCAGTTTTGCAGTGGTGCAGGTGTGGTGAAGTAACGGGTGTAACTGATCTGTTGCTGTTTCAAAATATCTTTTACATCGGAATCTATTTTGGCTTTGTTGAAAAGGCAATAGCACAGGTACAAGGCAGGCAGCGCCAATCCGAAACGCCACCATTTCTTTCTATTGAGTGAACGCCTTTTTAATAATAACAATACCAGGCCTGCAATACCCGGCCAGATGGAAAAGAACGGATCGGCAACATAAATGGCATTGAAACTGATGCGCCGGTGACTGAATGGCTCCAGCCAGCCGACACCATAATTATTAAAAGCGTCAATAAAAACATGAATGAAGATCACCCCACCGAAAAAAAGCATCCATCTTCCTAAGCGGATATTATGCGGGCGATGCCAGCGTTCTGCCAGTAAGGCAAGCAAAGGTGTGATAAGGGCACAAAATAAAAGCGAGTGTGTGAAGCCGCGGTGCGCCAGTAGTGAAGAAGGTGTATCCATCCAGAAGGCAGAGATGAAATCCACATCGGGAACACTTTGTGCCAATGCACCCCATAGCATGGCTTTTTTGCCGAGGGTCTTACCGGCAAACGCTTCGCCCATGCAGGCACCAAGGGCCAGGTGCGTGATTGAATCCATACTTACCTGTTTTTAATACCAGTTATATCATTGCCGGTACTCATCAATGGTTTCATTTCTTATTAGTAACTGCTTTCTCCAAAGCTATTTTAAATTACAGTTACTTCAAATGATACCTGTTGACCGGCGTGCAATTATGGCCAAAGGGGAGAAGATGCAATCTTTTGAGCAGACTTTATGGAACAGCAGGCAATTTCCGGGCTGGCCAAAGAGATGGAGCTGCTGTGGCCGGAAAGTCACCAATCTGTCTGTATCCTAACCGGGTGGAGTGTTACATTTGTCTCTGTAAACGGTATGGCATACATAACTAAACCAACTAATATGAAACGATCTGAACTGAACCCGATGCCTGAATATTTTGACCGGTACATCAACCTGTGTGATGATGTGGAATTAACTGAAGCGCTGCAAACAAGCATCAATGAACTCGACCAATTTCCATTGGATACCTGGAAAGCATTGGGCGACCGGGTGTATGCACCGGGCAAATGGACGGTGAAGGACATACTGCAACATTTAATTGACACGGAACGGATATTCAGTTACCGGGCATTGGCATTTGCCAGAGGAGAAACGCAGGCCATGCCGATGTTTGATGAAGATGGGTATGCTTCTTCGGCAGCAGCCACCAGCCGTAGTATGGAAAGCCTGGTGGAGGAATTGCGTAATGTGCATGTATCATTCAAATCATTGTACGCTTCATTTTCACCAGCAATACTTGCTAAGACCGGGATTGGTTTTAAAGGACCATATTCGGTTGCATCAATAGGATTTTGTATGGCAGGTCATCAGCGCTGGCACTTAAAAGTGCTGGAGGAAAAGTATTATCCATTGGTTGCCGGCAGGGTTGAGGTTTGATGTTTTAGGTTCACAGTCTGAAAATAGAAGTTCGCAGTTCCATGCTATAGGTTCGCAGTTTGAAAATAGAAGTTCGCAGTTCCATGCTATAGGTTCACAGTTTAGTGCTACGTTTTCTCAGTCCATTGCTATGGGTTCCCGGTCCATTGCTACGGTTTCCCGGTCGATTGCTACGGGTTCCCGGTCCGTTGCTAAGGGTTCCGGGTCCATTGTTAGAGGTTCCCGGTCTATTGCTAAGGGTTTCAGTTCCGTTGCTGAAGGTTCCTGGTCCATTGCTAAGGGTTCCCGGTCGATTGCTTGAGGTTCCCGGTCGTTTGTTTAGGGTGATTATGAAGTAGTTGTGGGGGATTACCTCACCCCAACCCCTCTCCACAGGTGGAGAGGGGCAAGAACCCGAAAGAGCATATTGTTTGATTGGATTCGGAGGTGGGGTGGTTGTATATATATTATGTAGTTTAAATCTGCCTGTTCAAAGAAACCTGCGGAGAAAAGAATAGCCGGTAAGACGGAAAGGCGGAAAGAATACATTCTTATAGTTCGTACGTTGCGTTCTTAGACCGACGAATCCCTCCCCGGTGGCTGATAGTTTGTAGCTTTATAAGGAACGGCGGAGACTCATCGGGGAAGGGTTAAACAAATAAATATGAAGCCAGAATTATTGTTTTTATTAGTATTATTTTCTTTTTTTGGCCTCTCTTGTAGAAAATACTCCCGCTTAACTAAAAAGGAAAGAGAATTAATTCCATACTCAGGTAACGAAACCTTGTTGTTTGATTCTGATAAACAGGATACAGATACCTTTTTTCTTACCGGGTATAAAAATTATTTTACAACAGAAAAAACCGGAAAACTTAAAAAAATTGAAAGTGAGCATTATGACTTAATGTGTTTTAACTCCTCTGATAGCTCAGATGTTTATTTAGCAGCTTTAACATCCAGAAGTTCAGCTGGTACATTTTTAAGTTTTAATATTCATGATCTTAAAAAGGGATATTTTTTTTGGAATTCGATAAATATTGATTCAGTTTACCAGGGTCAAAAGATAAGCCTTGATATCCGTCATCACATTTATTCTGATGTTCTGGTTATCGGTAATATGCATGAGAAAAAAGGAGACGATAGTTTATCAATTACGGCGACTGAAAATAACATTTCCAAAATATATTGGAGCAAGGAAAGGGGCATTATTCGTTTTGATCTTAAAGACGGCACTCCCTGGCAGATTAAATTTTAGGAAGTCAAATATCTTAAACCACCGAGTCCCTCCCGGTTGCTGATAATTTGTAGCTTTATAAAGAATGGAGGAGATTCGTCGGTGAAATCCCCAAAATCTTATTCAACTCCTGAACATTACTTCCCTACAAATCTCAACCGGTCCCTAAAGTGCAGTGAATCTTTTCTGAAGTAGCGGTCTGTCCATGAATCGCTGGGTTGCAGGGTGCCGGACATTGACGATTTCTTTTTGGCCATTTCCTGCGCTACCCAACGGGCCCGGTAATGATCATAAATGCGCATCACTTCCACTCCATAACTATCTGCCAGGTCGGTGTTGCCCTGTATCACCAGGTAATTCTCATCATTCTTTTGCGAAGCGGGTCCCGACAGATTATGCGAACCGCTGATAATGACCGGTGCATCGGTGGTGAAATCCACGACCACTACTTTAGTATGAATTAGAATATTACCGGCACCGGCAATCGCTGCTTCTTTCAGCCAGGCCTCAAAACCATCGGTAGCGAGTGCAGTGGCTGCGAACTGGGCACTCTTGTCGCGGTGAAAACCGGCGATCTTATTCGCATTGGTATTTTGGATACCGAGACGCAGAATGGGATCACCGGCTGTGCCTACCAGTGCATCAATGATCTCCTGCGGCAATACAAATGCTGTAGAGAAAAGCACATCTGCTTTTGCAGCATTAATTAATTTGATGAAATGGGCCAGATCGCCTTTTCCTTTGCGGGGAGAGAACCCGGCAAAGACCTTTGTCCTGGGTTCCATCGGATTGTTGGCAGTGATCCATTTGCTGGTTTCACCCGGTGTTATCACTTTCTTTTCATCTCCATTCCAGATCGTGCTGAAGAGCTGCTCGTACTTATCGGCAAGCGGATTTGTTGTTTTTCCTTTTTCTGTTCTCACTATGTGCACCACATTGGCCTGGCGAAAAAGCCCGTTGTGAGTAAAGTTGGTGGAACCGCATAAAACAGTGACGGGTTTTCGTTCTATGCCGGTGGCTTTTTTCTTTGCTTTGCTCAGCACAATGAATTTGTCGTGGAATATAGCAGAGGTAGGCCGCTCTTTTGCCTGTCCTTTTGCCAGGAGTGGTTTGGCATTGTGTTTATTTTCTGCAGTTTGCTTGTCTTGTTTCTTAGCATGAAAGATCAGTCGGATAGTCACGCCA
>CAYUCU010000202.1:0-6856 GCA_964443345.1 uncultured Chitinophaga sp. | reverse complement strand
CAATAGGTATATAGAAACATAGGAGTTCACATAGTCGTCTATTATGTCCTATGTTTATTTTGTTCAAAGAACCAAAAGATAGCAGGATTTCTTAAGTCCTTCCCGGCTGCTGCCGGTAGTTTCGCTGTCTAAAATATTTTACAGTATGAACAACAAACTATCCGCAACACTGGACAATTCAAAACAGTACACACTGGCCGTGGCGGCCGCTATGCCTGCCGACGGTTATTCTTTTCAGCCAACAGATGGTGTTATGAACTTTGGCGAACTGCTGAACCATATCGCCTACGGCATCGAATGGTGGGAAGCCAACTATGTGAAAGGAGTAAAAACGGAATGGGCACCGCCACAAGTATTAAATACGAAGTTAGAAGTGGCAGCTTACCTGCAAAAGGCGTATGATGCGCTTAATAAAACAATCAATAGCTCTTTAAGCGAGGAAGCTATAAGCGGCTTTTATGCCACACTTGATCACATCACCCATCACCGGGGCCAGGCTACTACATACCTGCGTTGCAAGGGCATTACTCCGCCGGATTATATGTACTAAGATAAGTGTGAGTGATAAAATTGATTGGATGCCCGGTGAATGCCAGGCATCCTTTTCAGTTGAGTATAGATTCAACCCCACCAACCTGTAACTGATCAGCCTTGCTTGCGCAGGTATTTGGTCAGAATCACTATCTGCTGCCCTTCTATTTTACCTTCTATCTGTTCGGTATTTCCGGCCACCAGCCGGATATTTCTGACCACGGTGCCTACTTTAGCATTCACAGTAGAGCCTTTTACATCCAATGATTTTGTGAGCACTACGTTATCACCGTTTTGCAGGATAGCGCCAAAGCAATCTTTATGCAGATCAACGGATGCATCATTCTCATGATCGCCGGTAGCTTTGGCCCAGGTTAATTTTTCCTCGTCAAGATACAGCATATCTATACTTTCTGCAGCCCAACTCTCATTGCGCAGGCGGTTGAGCATCCGCCAGGCCATTACCTGCACGGCAGGTACTTCACTCCACATGCTGGTGGAGAGGCATTGCCAGTGAGTGTTGTCGAGTTCTTCTTTCTTTTCAATTTGTGACAGGCATTTGGGGCAGACCAATATGGCATCATCCATATTACCCGTAGCGGGTGGTACTTCGTATATTTTCAATCCTTTGGTTGCTTCACATAGTTCGCATTTGTTCCCACTTCGTTGGGCCAGTAATTCGTCTTGTCTCATCTGTGGTTTTTTTAATGATGGCGGCGAAGGTAGCTAAATAAAACTTTTAGAGAGTTGACTTATTACTTTGCACTACAAAGAGCCCTTCGGGCACCAATGGAGCCAACCAAATAACTAATAACTGGGATCAGCGGAGAAGGTAATGCGGAAACCATTCAGGTCTTCGAACGTCACTTCCTGTTTGCCATAGAAAGTCTGTTCAGTAAGTTCGATGATACGGGCCCGATTGATAAGCTTTTCTACCAGTCCGGTAATGGATCTCACCTTAAAATATAAACCGGCATCCCGTACTTGTCCGGGTTCGTTCTTTTTATGGGATGGAAAGAGCATGATAGCAGCCCCCTCCCATTCCAATTGTGCAAAATTGAGTTCGGCATCAGGCTCCCAGGCAAGATTCGTACCGCTACAGGTAAAGCCGATACTCATGTACCATTCCAGTGTTTGGCCAATATCAGGTACGCCAAGAAAAGGGATACAGACAGCCATTGCTAATTGAAGATTTTTGAATTTAGAGTTTAGATTTATAGCCTCCCCTATTGCAGATCAAAGGCCATTGACTACTGACTATCGACTATCGACTTTCGACTATCGACTATTTACTATCGACTATCGACCATTCACCATTCACTATCCGGCATACTCCCAACGGGTTCTCATTCTTTAATTCATCCGGCAACAACTCATTGCTCCAGTTTTGAAAAGCAAGGGGCCTTACAAAACGTTTGATAGCATCGGCGCCTACTGAACCAAACCTTGAATCGGTGCTGGCAGGAAATGGCCCGCCGTGTTGCATACTCAGGCATACTTCCACACCCGTAGGTACACTGTTGAGGATAAAGCGTCCGCAAATATTCATTACCGCATCCGATAATTTAGTATGAATGCGGAGATCGTTTTCAGTTGCCATCAGGGTAGCCGTAAGTTGCCCTTCCAGCTGTGTGGCCACCTGTACCATTTCTTTCATATCCTTACAACGAATGATCAGTGAATAAGGCCCGAACACTTCCTGGTGCAACAATGGATTACTTAAAAAAGTTTGTCCGGAGGCTGTAGCAATGGTGGGTGATCCCTGGATCAATCCGGGCTTGGCTTCTGCATAAGCAACCAGTTCCACTCCTTTTTGTGATAAGGCCTGGTCTTTTTTCTTGCGATAATTTTTAAAGATGCCGGGATGCAGCATAGTGCCCGGGGCGGTCTTTTTTATTTCATCACCTAAAACCTGTGTGAATTGCTCCAGGTCTTTTCCTTCCAACCCGATAAGCAAACCAGGATTGGTGCAAAATTGTCCCACACCTAATGTAATGGAACCTGCATATTGCTTAGCGATCTCTGCTGCTGCTGTTTTTATTTTCTCCGGTAATAAAAACACCGGGTTGATGCTGCTCATTTCTGCAAATACAGGTATGGGTTCTTTACGCTGGTTGGCCCAATCGAATAGTTGTTTACCCCCAACGAATGAACCAGTGAACCCAACCGCTTTTGTATGCGGGTGCTCCACCAATGCTTTACCCACTTCAGATCCGGCGCCATGTAAATGCGCAAACACACCAGCGGGCATCTCACAAGCAGCCACAGCTTTTAAGATTGCTCCTGCCACCAGTTCACTTGTTTTGGGATGCGCAGGATGTGCCTTTACGATCACCGGGCAACCGGCTGCTAAGGCTGTGGCCGTGTCACCACCGGCAGTGGAATAGGCAAAAGGAAAATTAGCAGCGCCAAAAACAACAACGGGACCGATGGGCACCATCATTTTTCGAATATCTGGTTTAGGAGGATTCTTATCGGGTATAGCGGTATCAATTCTTATCTCCAGCCAATTGCCTTTTTCACAGGCATCCGCATAGGAAGTAAGCTGGTACATGGTCCTTCCTCTTTCATTTCTCAATCTGGCCTCCGGCAAATTGGTTTCTTCCCCGGCTACTTTCAATAGTTCATCGCCCAGGGCTTCTATTTCAGCGGCAATGGCCCGCATAAAATCAGCCCGCTGCTTTAAAGAACATTTACGGTAAACCGAAAAAGCTTTCCATGCCTGTTGCATTACAGATTCTATTTCGGCAGAGGTTGCGTCTTTGAACATTGATTATTGCAGATTGAAGATTGATTATTTAATATTAACCCTTGACAACGGACTATCAACTATTGACTATCGACCATTGACTATTGACCATTGACTATCGACCATTGACTATCGACTAATGACTATCGACTAATAACTACATCACTCTTGTTGCTATTCCATAATTGATCACTTTCAACACTCTCTCCCTCTCTTCTCCTTCCAGCACCAGCCTTGGCGCTCTTACATACTCACTGCCGATACCTGTTTGCGCAGCCGCTAATTTTATATACTGTACCAGTTTGGGATGAATATCGAGTTCCAGCATCGGCATGAACCAGCGATAGATCTTTGTGGCTTCTTCTATCCTGCCGGCTTTTACCAGGTCGTAGATCGCTACCGTTTCTTCCGGGAAGGCACAAACCAATCCGGCCACCCATCCATCAGCACCGAGACAAAGTTCTTCCATTGCCAGCGTATCCACCCCGCATAGTACTTTGATACGGTCGCCAAAGCGGTTTTTCATTCTTGTCAAATTGGTAACATCTCTCGAACTTTCCTTTAATGCAGTGATGTTTTCACATTCCACCAATGCATCAAATAGTTCGGGCCGGGTATCGATCTTATAATCCACCGGGTTGTTATAGATCATTACGGGCAGATCGGTTGAATTTGCCACGGCTTTAAAATAAGCGATCGTTTCCCGGTCGTCACTCTTATATCGCATCGGCGGCAGCAGCATCAAGCCGTCAGCACCCCATTGCTTTGCATTGGCAGCCTGCTGTATCGCATCCTTTGTACTGCTTTCTGCAATGTTCAGGACAACTGGTATTTTGCCTTTCAGGTAGCCGACAGAAAATTTTACCAGCTTTTCTTTTTCTGCTACGGTAATAGTGCTGGCCTCTCCCAATGAGCCTGCCAGGATAATGCCCCGTACGCCTGCTTTGCATTGCGCCGCCAGGTTCTTTTCAAAAAGTGCCAGGTCCAGTTCATCATTTGCCGCAAATGGGGTGAGCAGGGCGGGAAAAACGCCTTTCCATTCAAAATTCATAATCAGGATTTATTGAGTTAAAGGTAAGACATTCAGTTTTTTACAAACATATGTTGAAAAAGCGGTCATTTATGCTATTGGCCCGGAACAACAACGGGAAAAATATCTTAATTTTCTCCTTCCAATCAAAAGCATTTTTAGTTAAAACTAACTAGTATGAGAAAAATTTTTACCCGCCTTTCCGGCTTATTATTATTTTTCATTTTACCTGCTGCAGTCTTTGCACAGGAATCCAAAGATTACAACCTGATGCTGAATACAGGAAAGTTCATTCCTGTTGAAAATACCACCGGTCTTACCAAAGATGCCGAAGTATTTCAGCGCAGCCTTTTCAATGGCAAACATTATATAACCATACAATTCAGTTCACTGCCCGACCAGGCCATGAAGGAGCAGCTAAAACTGGCAGGTATTGAATTGCTGGATTATATTCCTTACATGGCTTATACAGCTGCTGTCAGCAATACTACTGATCCGGCTGTATTCCGCAATTTCCCTATCCGCAGTGTGCTGCAGTTTACGGTGGCCCAAAAAACAGTACCGGATATTTTAATTAAAAAAGTACCGGCCCATGCAGAAAGGATCAGCGGCTATGCAGATGTGGATGTGGAGCTGTATGAAAATATGTCCGCAGATAAGATAACCATTTCATTAGCTGCATTGGGTGCCACCATCCTGGCAGATGTGCCTGTTTTCAGAATGTACACCGTAAGGGTTCCTATATATAATCTGCGCCAGTTAGTAGGATTACCTTTTGTACAATGGGTAGAGTTTAACTCGTCTCCCAACATGCCTGAGAATTTACCCGGACGGCTCTCTCACCGGGTAAATGTGTTAAATGACGGCTTTAGAAATCTGAAAGGGGATGGAATGAATGTTGGTGTGTGGGATGAAATAGTAAGCCAGCATCTTGATTTCTCTCCTGCAGGCCGTTTAATAAATGTGGACCCGGGTGGTGCAGGAAGTCATGGCACTCACTTATCAGGAACGATCGGTGGCAGGGGATTAATAAATCCTATTGCAAGAGGTATGGCGCCTAATGCCACTTTGTACTCCTATAATGGGTACGATGGTGGTTTGGGAGCTTTTGATAATAACCTTGCAGAAATGGCGGTGGTGATTCCGGCCAATTCACTTATTTCCAGTAACCATTCTTATCATGATGGTCTGGGTGTGCAGTGTGTACTGGGAGGAGCCGCTACTAATTATACACTCCGTGCCAGGAACGTGGACATCAATCTGAACAATAATACCTTCCACCTGCATTGCCATTCTGCAGGCAATGCACAATCCAGTTGTGCCAATGGATGGTTTACCCTTACGGGAACAGGAAAAGTGGCTAAAAATAATATTGTGGTCGCAGCACTTACAGGTGCAGATGCGATGACGAGCTACAGCAGCTTCGGCCCTTCTAATGATGGAAGAGTAAAGCCGGACATCAGTGCAGTGGGAGATGCCGTTTTTTCAACTTATACTCCACTCAACTCTTACAACACCATTTCCGGAACATCTATGGCCACACCGGGTATTGCCGGGACCGTTACGCTGCTTGCTCAGCGTTACAAACAATTAAATTCAAATGCGCTTCCGCCTTCTATGCTAATTAAAAATATTGTTCTTAATACAGCACGAGACCTTGGTAATGCCGGACCGGATTACCGTTTTGGTTATGGCCGGGTGGATGCATTGAAAGCGGTACGCATAATGGAAGAAACCCGTTATGTATTAGACAATATAGCCACGGCCGCAACTAATGATATTACTGTTACCGTTCCGGCCGGTGCTGCCCGTTTGCGGGTAATGCTTACCTGGAATGACCCTGCCGGCGCTGCCAACGCCAGCGTACCACTGGTAAACAATCTTGACCTTCGGGTGGTTGAAGGTGCCAATACGTATCTGCCCTGGATATTAAATCCTAACAGCCCGGCCAGTGCTGCCACACAGGCTGATGACAATATCAGTAATGTGGAACAGGTAACGGTGGATAATCCTGCTGCAGGCACTTATACATTAAGAGTAATTGGTGAAGCAGTGCCCACCGGGCCCAACCAGGCTTATGCCTTAACATGGGAAATTGAACAGCCTTTTATTGAAGTAACCTATCCCAATGGTGGTGAAAATTTCAATCCCGGCGGCGCACAGGCTATTACCTGGGATAATGCCGGTGTGACAGGTAACCAAACCGTTGAATACTCAATAAATAATGGCGCTTCATGGAATGTTATCTCCACTACTGTTCCTTCCGGCACCACAAGATTTTCATGGACCGTTCCGGCCGGAACAAATACATCAACAGCATTGGTGAGAGTAAGCAGCGGCGCTATTACTGATAACAGCGATGCTACTTTTAAAATATTGGGAACGGTTACCGGTTTTGCCGGCAGCGGTGTCAGCTGTAATGCAGGTGAAGTGATCTTTACCTGGGCAGCACCCGTGAATACCACTCACTTTGATATTTATCGCCTGGACCCTGCCACTGGTGATTTTGTGGTACTGGCAGCTGATGTTACAGGCACTACTTATAC
>CAYUCU010000201.1:0-6954 GCA_964443345.1 uncultured Chitinophaga sp. | reverse complement strand
TGGTATCGGCCTGTCCTTTTTCATCAAATGCCATTACAATGACTGAAGCACCATAACTCTGGCAAATGATAGCCTGCTCTATGAATTTGGCTTCACCTTCTTTCATAGAGATAGAATTCACAATACATTTTCCCTGCACACATTTTAACCCGGCCTCGATGATCTCAAATTTCGATGAGTCGATCATGATAGGTATCCTGGCAATATCGGGTTCACTTTGCACCAAATTAAGAAAGGTGGTCATGGCGAGCACACCATCCAGGAGGGCATCATCCATATTCACATCCAGCACCTGGGCGCCGTTCTCTACCTGCTGGCGGGCCACGCTGAGTGCTTCTTCGTATTTATTTTCTTTGATGAGGCGGGCAAATTTTTTAGAACCTGTTACATTGGTCCGTTCGCCTACGTTTACAAAGTTTGTTTCGGGACGAACGATCAATGGCTCTAAACCGGCTAATCTTAAGTAGGGTTTGATAATGATGGTGTCTTGCATCTATGGGTTCTTTTTTATTAATAACTTTTTGATATAGGAAAAGTTATTTACTATCAATATAAGGATAGATACTATGAGTAAGATCCGTGCTGTGCTCATGCGAGTTCTTTTTCAATGACTGGCAATTGCCTTGGCTTTACATTCTTTACTTCCTGTGCAATATGCCGGATATGATCGGGTGTGGTACCACAGCAGCCGCCTACAATATTCACCCAGCCTTCTTTGGCCCATTCTTCGAGGTAATGGCCGGTGTCTTCCGGATTTTCATCATATTCTCCCATGGCATTCGGCAGACCAGCATTGGGATAAGCGGACACATAGCAACTGGCTATTTGTGATAACTCTTCTATATGTGGCCGCATTTCTTTGGCGCCAAGGGCACAGTTGAGACCGATGCTTAATGGCCTGGCATGCATGACCGAATTGTAGAACGCTTCCAGTGTTTGCCCGCTTAATGTTCTACCGGATGCATCGGTGATAGTGCCACTGATCATGATGGGAAGCGAAGCGGCCCCCCCACCCCCCGAAAGGGGGATTTGGCCACGCACAGCCCTATCTATTTGACTATTCTTTTGGTCATCGGAAAGATTGCTTTGTTCAGGCTTCAGAGGGTGTTCTCTAAAGTATTTCTTGATAGCATAGATGGCTGCCTTTGCATTGAGGGTATCGAAAATGGTTTCGATCAATAAGATATCAACACCACCATCCACCAATCCTTTTACCTGTTCGTAATAGGCGGTTACCACTTCATCAAACGTAACGGCCCTGAAACCGGGATTGTTTACATCGGGAGACAAAGACAATGTTTTATTTAAAGGGCCGATGGCACCGGCTATGTATTTTGGACTTTGGGTTTTGTAATTTGGATTTTGTTCGTAAAATTCTTCAATTGCTTTCTTTGCACAATGGGCGGCGGCCACGTTCAGTTCGTAGGCCAGTGACTGCATTTCATAATCGGCCATGGCGATGGTGGTGCTGCTGAAGGTGTTGGTCTCGATGATGTCGGCACCCGCCTCGAGATATTCTTTATGAATGGCGGTGATGATCTGCGGCTGGGTAATATTCAGCAGATCATTATTACCTTTTACATCGCAATGCCAGTCTTTGAAGCGTTCTCCACGGTAATCGGCTTCGGACAGTTTGTAGCGTTGTATCATGGTGCCCATAGCGCCATCGATGATGAGGATGCGTTTTTCGAGTTCTTGTTGAATGTTGCCCATTTGTTATGTTTTATCTCCCGCAAAGGCGCAATGGCGCAAAGCAAGAGGGTATTTCAAAAATGCTCAGTAGAATTACCGAACGATGAAGTGAGTGACACAACAGGCGATGATAGTAGTACTATCGCTTGCTACATCATTCTATTGAACTATTAAACGCTGGGAAACCGAAAGAGGAGTTTCGTAGACGTTTATTAGTTCAGTTTTTTCCTTCGGTAAACTCAGGACAGGCCGAACAATAAACAAATCCGCCTGTGGTATGAGGGCAAAAGTAAGATATAAAGGGGGAATAAACAAGTTGGGAAGACGGGAAGACGGAAAGTTGGAAAGACGGGAAGATAGAAAGACAATAAGATATTTTACGCAACGGACTTACTGACTTCCCGTCTTTCGGACTATTTATTAGCTACATAGCTTTCTACAGGTAACCTATTTTGGAGGCTGCGGGCCAGGGTCATTTCGTCGGCATATTCCAGCTCGCCGCCGAAGGCAATGCCGCGGGCAATGGTAGTGACCCGGATACGGCTGGTGGCGGACAATTTCTTTTGGATATAATAGATGGTGGTATCGCCCTGTATATTAGGGTTTAGAGCAAAAATGAGTTCTTCTGTTCTTTCTTTTTCTATTCGCTGCAATAATGCTTCAATGGTGAGCTGATCGGGGCCAATGCCATCGAGCGGGGAGATGACGCCGCCAAGAATATGATAGGTACCGTTGAACTGCTGGGTACTTTCGATAGCGATGACATCCCGGATACTTTCCACCACGCAGATGATCTCCTGCTTGCGTTGTGAATTGGCGCAGATGGAACATACATCGCCATCAGCCACATTGAAACAGCGGCGGCAAAATTTTATCTCACTCCGCATCCGGGCTATCACTTCGCTGAACTGGCCTACTTCTTTGGTATCCTGTTTAAGCAAATGCAATACAAGGCGCAATGCCGTTTTTTTACCAATACCGGGGAGCTTGGCAAACTCGTTGACCGCATTTTCCAGGAGGGAGGAAGAGAATTGCATGGGGGCAAAGATAGTGAATGGTTAGTAGTCGATAGTCGGTAGTCGATAGTGGATAGTCGATAGTGGATAGTCTATGGTCAATAGTGAATGGGGGGCTTCGCCTTTTGGAAGTTTATTTTACAGGAGGGCTAACGCAAAATTCGGAGACCCTTTGACCATTCATCATTGATACTCACTACAACGCTATCTCAAACTCATTTTGCCAGCCGGACCGGATGGTGAGCTTGCGGTCAATGGGTTTGGCGATTTCGGGTTGCTGGTGTTTGCCAAAGAACTTATTAACTGATAGAGACGGGTTTTTTGACGGCATTCTTCAGCTGGTACTATATATAAGGAAAGAGCTGTACCACATGATACAGCTCTTTTTTTATGACGCTTCCTGTTTTATCCTTTATCAAAGACTGTTTTCTTTTCGATGGAGTAGCCAAAGCAACCGGCGCCTATCAAACTGGCGAAGGACCAGAACATGAACTCAGGTACCTCTTTATGGAAAAACTGTTTTGCCAACCAACTGGTGAGCATGGCGAGCAGGAGGAGGAAGGTTGCGATCTCCCGCATGCTGTAGCAGTTGTTCTTGTCTTTGAACAATTGCTTCAGGCAGCCCTTTGTTTTTGGAGGACCGTCGATATTTATTGTTTTCATTTTGCTTATGATTTACAGGATTTGAAAATAAGAATCTCATCCCCGGCCTCTTTCCGGTTTGGAAAGGGGCGGCACTTCTTTGAAAGAGACCCTGCTTCAATGAAGTGTTGGGGATGAGATCTTGCAATCACGCTTATACACCGCTTACTTTAACTAAAGAAAGGGCATTGTATGCACCGTTCTTCAATGGGTAGTTGACACCGTTCACCTGCTGAAAGAACTGGATACCCAGTAACAGGAACAGGGGATGTGTGCTGCCTGCTGTGACTGCATTGGACAGGCTGATGTCTGCTGTGGGAGCTTCTGTCCATGGGATGACGGCTGATTCTTTGCTGTTTTCCACATATGTTTCTGCTTCAAAATCTATCTCTGCACCGGCAGCAACGATCTTGAAGTGTGTGGTACCCTGGGGCGCCTGCACAGCTGTAAGCGGAATAAATGAAAGGATGTTTACATTCAGTGTGCCCGCTGCCCTGTCTATTGAAGTAGTAACGGGGGCGAACAGAGTTGATTCCAACAGTGAATTGATGTTGAGATTAAAGCCCTGTAACATTTCTGTTTCTGCATCCAACACCTTTCTTTGTCCGCGGGGGTTTACCGCATCCGCTTTTACCACTTTCAGCATTTCTGTGGTAAGCCGGCTGGTGACCCTGCCGTCTTTTGCAAACTGCATGGTGGTCCTGATCGCATTGCGTAACAGCTTTCCTGCTTTACCGGCTTTTGCAAACTCTGCATTGTTTTCCCTTGTACGCTGAAAAGCGGGGTCTGTTGCAATACGCTTGCCTTTAATGCTTGTTTTTTCTTTTGCGATGTAGCCATCCTGTGTACGGAGGAAGGTGATATCTCCCAACGTACCTTCGATCTTGATGATCCCTCTTTGTTTTGCCATTTTGTTTGTTTTTAAATTGTTATTGAATGAATACTGACAGTAACCGTTATCATGATTGGAACAGCTGTGGGGTTTATTTTTTACCGCTGAGACGCAGAGGCGCAGAGCGGACCTCACCTAACCTCTCCTAAAGGAGAGGAACCGGGCACAGCCCTTGCCTACCGGAGCGGTTTATTTTTGTTGTTAGTGGTTTATAGCAGAAGGTTGTGGATGGCCAAAGGCCATAGAATAGAGCGGACCTCACCTAACCTCTCCTAAAGGAGAGGAACCGGGCACAGCCCTTGCCTGGCGGAGCGGTTTATTTTTGTTGTTTGTGGTTTATAGCAGAAGGTTGTGGATGGCCAAAGGCCATAGAATAGTGCGGACCTCACCTAACCTCTCCTAAAGGAGAGGAACCGGGCACAGCCCTTGCTTGCCGGAGTATCTTTTTGTGATTGGAATTTGTTTTTAGTGGGTGTTCGGTGGTATGGATTTTTTTGGCACTATTCTTTTTATTTAAGTGCAAAAAGAAAGTTCTCTGAATTATTACCAGGCATACGGCCCATGTTTGCAAGAGTGGCGAGGTAGAGATTTAACAGCCGCTGGCTTTTTTCTGCATAGTAGCTGCGCCATTGATGAAAATTTTTCGGGGTATGTAAGCCCGGTGTATTGTACCATACTGCCCAGGCAAAATCCCGGAGATGGCTTCTATATCCCTGCGTTGTTTTTCTCCGCTCTATTAATTGCCTGTATGATCTTTCTGTGTAAGCAAAGCCTTCCTGATCCTGTTCATTGAACCAGGATGCAGGGTTGCTGCGGCGGGCTTTTTTCAGTCGGCAGCGGTCAAACAGTACTAACAGTATCCTTTGGATGAATTCTTCAAAGGTTTGTCCGGGGCTATCATTTTGCTGCAAAAAGGAATGTATGAAGCTTTGCGCCTGCTGTACTTGTTCCGGGTTGAATTTTTTACCATTCCAAAATGCTGTGTGGACCACTGTCCATGCTGCGCCTGTAAGCTGGTGAAGTACCGTTTCATTAGAAAGCGCTTTGTTATTAACCGTGCTGCTGAAAATCATTTCGTGGGATCTCATCTTTTTTAATTTTATTGTTATTACCTGATGACAGAACAAACATACTATCGGCTCCAGGTGGTGGTTTCCTGTTTTTAACGATTGTTGAAGGTTATTAAATGGAATTGACTGTTTTTGTGTGCAGTTGCCTGTTATTGAGGATTTGTGTAAGAAGTTGAATCTTTTTGCATGTAGTTGAATGTTTTTAACGATCAGGAGGTGAGGGTAATTCATGCCAAAAGCATGGGTTTTGATGGCTTAGGTATGGGGTTGGTAGGGAGTAAGTTGATAGTCGTTAGTCTTTAGTCGATAGTCGGGAGTCGGAAAGACGGGAAGACGGGAAGACGGGAAGTTGGGAGTCGATAGTCAATAGTCGTTAGTCTTTAGTCGTGAGTTGGAGGTGGAAGGAGTTGTATTGGGAAAGCCTTATTGATAAAATGGGTTAGGAATGAGGCCTTTTACCTGGCTCAGTTTTTTGAATGGTATGTTATAGACCGTTCGCGGTAATACACTCATGATCTTATATTACTTTTATTACAATCAATCTTCTGCGAGGCCGGGGAGGCCGAGTTTTTCAAATATGATCTTTACCTGGAGGGCTGTGTACAAGCGACCTTTTTTTCGGCCAATGACGAGCTGGTGCATGGTGATCCAAATCTTTACAGTACGCACGGAGACTCCATAGATACTTGCTAATTCTTTGAGGTTGTAGGGTTTGATCTCCACAAACTTTTTTGTGGTGTTCATACGGGTAATTTTTGGTGAATTGTTATTTGCAAAAAAGTGTGCAGGGACATACTGCCCTGTGGCCCTGTGGGCTAATAAATACATAAGTATGTTTTGAGCACACTTGTTTTGCAACTAACTGGTGAAATGAAGTTATAAACGGGACAGGGTATTGTTGTAACCTATTCAATCTGCCGTGAAGAAATGGGAAAAGGAAGATGGCCAGGCGAATAGAATCAGGCTGAGTAAGTGCTATGGAGAATGGTGTAAAAACTGGTTTGTATCCCAGCTTTTTTATATGCGGGGAGTTCCAATTTTGTTGTTCCATCAAGGTAACAGGATGGCGGGCACCTGTGGTATCGTCGTCTGTCATGGGGTTCAATTTATTTGTACCTTCTTAGATGGAGACAGCTGACAACGTTATAATAGACAGTAAATTTATTTATGTTGTGGGACGGATCTTGTTAGAGGTTCGTTAATAGTCGGAAGTTGGGAAGTCGGAAGGTCGGAAGGTCGGAAGGTCGGAAAGTCGGAAAGTTGGGAAGTTGGGAAGACAGGAGTCGGAAGTCGTCTACAGGATGCTGCGGAGGAATGTGAAGTAGTGAGTAGCGAGTGAGGGTGGGGGGGGGTGGAGTCGATAGTCATGAGTATAGAGTCGATAGTGGGGAGTCGCTAGTAGGGAGAAATACCATAAATATGGTATGGATAAGATTTGGTGATGTTGATATATTGCATGGAATGAATTGTAGTGAAGAAGGAATTGCATTTCATGGCTTTTATTTTATGTATTGCATAAGGAAAATAAGCTAAGGAATTGAAGTTGACAAGTCATGCCAGGTATTTTTTTGTATTTTCGGAATAAAGGATAACTAAATATTATGAGTGATTTGGAATTGTTGCTTAATAAGCACCGAACACT
>CAYUCU010000200.1:0-7011 GCA_964443345.1 uncultured Chitinophaga sp. | reverse complement strand
GCCAGTCCCAGGTCCTGGGTGATGTAAACAGAAGTGCCATCTTTTCTCAATACTAATTTTTCATCCAGCCCTTCTGCCGTCAGGTCGATCCACACACTACCATCTTCTTTTTTAAAGAATACTCCCTGCTTCAATCCTTCTTCCACAAATCTTTTACCGGGCAGGTAGGTCTCACTTTCATAATACATTTTGGCAAAATCAGAACCGATCCGTTTGTAGGTCACATCAAAACCAGCATATACCCATCCATTCATCATTTTCCACAGATCAATTACATCGGGCTTCCCTGCTTCCCAATCCTGCAGCATTTGCTGTGTGCCCTGCATGATGGGGGCTTCTTTTTCTGCCTCTTCTTTCTTCATGCCGCCTGCAATCAATTCTTCCACCTGTCTTTTATATTCATCATTAAACTTTACATAGTATTCACCTACAAAATGATCCCCTTTCATATTTGCTGATTGGGGTGTTGCACCATTAGCAAACAGCTGCCAGGCGATCATGCTTTTGCAGATATGAATGCCCCGGTCATTTACGATGCAGCTTTTAATTACTTCATAACCGCTTTCTTTTAATACTTGTGCCACACTCCAGCCTAAAAAATTATTCCGCAGATGCCCAAGGTGCAGTGGTTTGTTGGTGTTGGGAGAGGAGTATTCCACCATTACCTTTTGGCCGTTGGCAGGTTTTAATCCAAACTTAGGTTTTGCATAATTCGATTGTAAAAAGTTGATCCAGTAATTATCTGAAACGGTCAGGTTCAAAAAACCTTTGATGACAGTAAAGGCGGTGAACAGGTCCGGGTGGGCTTTTACCAATGTTTCGCCAATTTCTGCACCCAACTGCTCCGGCGCCTTCTTCAGTTGTTTTACAAAAGAGAACAGCACAAGGGTATAATCGCCTTCAAACTCCGGCTTGGTGGTGTTGATGGTCAATTCTGATTCAGCAAAATCCTGTCCGTAGAGCTTCTTTAATCCGCTTGCTATTAATGGCTTTATCTCGCTTACAATACTCATCCTGTTTTGATTGATTTCCGGCAAATTTACTAAACCCAAGACTGTAAATCCCAAATAGGAAATTCCAAATCCCATCGTTTCATATGTTTCTTTCGGAAAATGAAGGGAATTTGGGATTTGTCTTTGGAATTTCGTTTATTTTGTCACCATTCATGCGACGACACATACATAGTGCCCGGGATTTTATCCTGCCCATAATTGATTTTTTTTATCCGCCCTTCCGACGGTTGATGAATCTGCAGACCTTTCGTTATGCGGCTTCCGGCGGGGGTAATGTGCTGCTGGGATTTCTTATCTATTTCGTCAGTTACAAATACATCTTTAGCGAAAAGCAATTCGACTTCGGGTTTTATGCATTCAAGGGGCATATTGCCGCCTTATTCCTTTCCTTTTTCATCACGTTCCCGGTTGGCTTTTTTATGTCTAAATATGTGGTGTTCAGTGATTCGAATATGAAAGGGCGGATACAGCTGTTCCGCTATTTCATGGTATGCATGTTCAACCTGCTGCTGAACTATTTGCTGCTGAAAGTTTTTGTGGAGCGGCTAAAGATCTATCCGGTGCTGGCGCAAATACTTACAATTTGCATCGTAGTGGTGTTTAGCTACCTGGCCCAGCGCAATTTTTCTTTCAAAGCAACACCTGAGGAGATGACAGATGATAATTGATAGATGATAGCTGACAGCTGATAGATAATAGATAATAGATGATAGATGATAGTTCCTTCAGTCCGGGGATACCTCAAAGCTTTGGAAAATAGTTTACTCGTATGTTCTTAAGTTTGGGAAGCACTTCAAAGCCTTGGGGAAATAGTTTGCTTTGAAGAACTATCATCTGTCATCTGTCAGTTATCATCTCTTATCTGTCATCTGAACTAATACGTTGTTACAAACTAAAGTTGACTGATTCCACCTTCACCGACAGATCGCCGGCACAGTTGCTTCGTATCACCAAATGTTGCTGCATGGGATAAATGCCAATGAGTTTGATGTCTTTTATCGTACCAAAACTTCGGACACCTTTTATCAGTTCCTGGTTCAATTGTTCATTGATGGTTGTTTTGGCCGTATCAATATAAGCGCCCAGTTCAAAGGTGGCATACTTGCTTATTTCTTTGGTGATCTTTTTATCAAACAGCCAGTCAGCAGAACCCAGCAGCACATTCTTTGATTTGATGTCAAAATCAATATCCTTCACTTCAATGGTACGTTTGTCTTTATCATATTCCGGTCTGCCCACCAGGTACACCACACCCGTATTGGTACCGGAGAAATTGATCTTTATCACCAGCTTCTCAAAACCACCACCGTACACCCTGCAGGAATCAATGATAAATTTCTTTTTGATAAACCCTTTTTTGAAATCAAATTTTTTCCCCTGCACACTCATATTCATGATATGACTGAGCGAATCATAATTCAGCATAGCATCCAGGAAAATAGAAAATCCCTGCTGGCGGCTGAAGGTGCCCATATTTGGCAGCACCGTTTTTCGTTCTGCCGGTTTTTCGAAACTAATAACCGGTTTGGCAGACAAGCCCAGAAATATATACAGTGAGTCTTTATTGATGAACAGGTTATTGATGCGGATCTTTTGCGGGTTGATCTGCAGCCAGCCGAGGCCGTACAGGTTATAAACTTTGTTCAACTGGTCCCACACCTGCTGAAAGCGGGGTTTCAGATCAACCGAACCATATTTTTTCTCCATATCAGTTTTGGATATATCCAGTTCGGATGTTAATCCCTTCATCACCTGTTTGGTAATATCCTGGCCCCAAAAACAGACCTCGCATTTATCCAATGGCTGCGGTTCATTTCTTTTTACCAAAAGATTGATCTTAAAATCCGGTTGCACCACAAGTGAATTGGAAAAGGAAACATTGACCCTTCTTTCCGGCTCATTGAAACCACACTTGCAGGCCGGTGTCCATGGTGACAGCACCGTACCGCTGGCACAAAGCCGGGTGGAACCTACGATCTTATAATAACCGGTAAAGCCAATGTTCAGCGAACTGCCGGAGCCTTTCATTTGTAAAAGGCTTCTGCGGAATACATATTTATAACGGATATCGCAAGCTTCCTGCACCCAGCCATCCGGATAGCCGGGAGAAGTGAAGACCGTGTCCACACTTTTCTCTGCCATGGCATACATGGGTTTCAGGTTTACCTGTATGGGAATATTGATCTCTGAAGCGGGCAATGAGTCCAGCCGGAAATTTCCGGGAGACAGATCAGGGTTCTCCGGATTTATCTTTTGAGCGAAAGAACTGGTGGCGGTAGTGATGGCGAATAAAAAGAGAATTCCTTTTCCGTTCATGCTGACTTTTTACTGTTGGGTAAAAATAGAGAAAGATTGAAAAAGGAATTGTGAATTTTTAACTAAGAGGGGGGATTAGATAAAAGATGATAGATGTTAGATGATAGATAGCAGATGATAGATGATAGATAATAGATGATAATTCTTTTAGTTCGGGGTTACCGTAAAGCTTTGGGAAATAGTACACTTGGAAGAACTATCATCTGTTATCTGTCATCTATCATCTATTTTACTTTAGCCTTTCGGTTGTGTCATACTAAACCAATTACCGCAGCCATCCTTTACCACACATTCAATACCGTAGAATTGTTCTTTAGGTTCCGTAAGTTCCACACCTTTTGCTTTCAGTTCTTCGTAGCTGGCCCTGCAGTCGTTGGTATGCAGCACCCCGGCACCCATAATGCCTTTTTCCAGCAGCACTTTAAAAGCATTACGGCTTTCTTCATCAAAGCCGTGGGCGGCGGCTTCTGTTTTTATCATGCTTTCATGCAGCACGGGCATCAGCACTACTTCCAGGTCGGGCTGTTCGGGCGGGTTTACGGTAAGCCAGCGATACCCATTTTCCATCAGGGCATCGGTATTCACTTTAAAACCGAGGATGTTCACATAAAAGTCATATGCCTTATCCTGGTCAAGTACAAAAAGGGTGGTGTGAGAGAATTTTGTTACCATGGTTTTTGTTTTAGAAAATAAAAATAAGCCGGAAAGCGGAGAGTAGGTTCTTGAATCTTGCTTTTTGGGAAAGAAGTGGAATAGATTTTAGATGATAGATGACAGATAATAGATGACAGATGATAGTTCTTTCAGTCCGGGGTTACTCTAAAGCTTTGGGAAATAGTTAATATTGAAGAATTATCATCTATCCGTTATCATCTATCATCTATTCACCAACCCTGTATTGCTCAATAAAACAATGCGGAATAAACCGTTTCGGTTCTTCTTTGGCCAGTTTCTTTTTCAGCCAGGCGATGTTGCGGTAGTATTGGGGTGAATAGCCACTTTGTTTGCGGAACAGGCTGCTGAAGGAGCCGAGGCTTTCAAACCCGATCTGGTTACACACATCCGTAATGCTGATGCCTTCTTTAGCCAGCATTTCTTTAGCCGCATCCAGTCTTATCTGTGTAAGGTATTGATGTGGTGTTTTGCGATAAACCTTTGTAAATATCCGGTGAAAATGAAACCGGGATAAAAAAGCCTGTCGTGAAATTTGCTCCAGGTCCAGCGCTTCATGATAGTTGGTATCAATATAAACTTTGGCGGCAACGATTCGCTGGTATATGTCGGTGGTAAGAGTCACTTTATAAAGATAATGGTGAATAGATGATAATGGATAGATGATAGATGATAATTCTTTCAGTCCGGGGTTACAGTAAAGCTTTGGGAAATAGCACACATTCTAGAACTATCATCTATCCGTTATCATCTATCATCTGTTAACAGGGTTCTTCCACCCCTTTACCAACCGCTCCACGGTTCCTTTTACCCGCTCTGCTCTTGTTTCCTCCCGCTTTGCTGTTACCACCCATTCGATGTATTCTTTTTTATTGGTGAACGACAAGGCCTCAAAAAGGGCCGCTTCTTTCTTATTCTTTTTTAATGTGGCAGCAAGATCATCCGGCAGTTTCACTTCCTTAGTTTGCGGGTTTACCCAGTTGAATATTTCCCGTTCGGGTTTGGGTTTCGCTTCTTTCTTTTTATCTGCTTCTGTTTTGGCCCGGAAACCAAATACCGACCAGGTATCATCAAAAGAGATCAGGCTGATCCATGTTACTTTATCACCCTCTGCCAGCAGGCAATCCCAGCCCCGGTCACGGGTAAGGTCAGTCTGCATACGGGATGAAACTTTTGGATAGTACACCCATACCGTCACTTCTGGTTTTAGGAGCTTCATCACTTTGCTCAGTTCTTTTTCTAATTGTGCCCGGTTGTTTACAAACCAATGCACCTGGTCGTATTCTTTGCCCGAGTCGGTGATCGTTACTCCTGCCGGCAAACCCTGCAGCCCCTTTTTAAATTGGGCTGGAGCGTTCAGCGTCAGCAACGTGAATCTGGGTTTTATTTTTAGCTTATCGGCGATAGAGTTGGCCATTATGGTTGGTTTGGGTACTAAAAATAAGAAGGTTGAAGAAAATGAGGTTCTTGAATCTTGTTTTGAATCTTTTAACTACAGAGCTGCCTGTTCAAAGAATCCGGCGAATCGGCAGACAGGACGGAGACGAGCAGCCCAATTTTATTTACCCGGCTTCCGGTTCATTGGGCATCGTCCCTTGCGGCGCTTTTATCCACCGAAGCTTTGGCGTAGGCGGACTTTTCATCGTCCCGTTTTTCATGGCAGCAATGCAGCAATAGCCCCGGGTCGTAGCCGGGAAAGATGCCCAGGCTACGGACGACCAACCAGGGGCCTCAGCATCTGCCAGTTATGGTCTGCCGAACGTGGCTATCGTTAGTAGCCTGTCGTCCTTTATCAATCTCCTCAAAAAACCTGACAATTTTTCATATTTCCCCCCCACGGCACAATGATTGACAGCCTATAGCGAACCCGCCTGCTGTCTGGCAGGCTTAAACCCAAATAACATGGCAAAAATCATAGGAATCGACTTAGGAACCACTAATAGCTGCGTGTCTGTAATGGAAGGAAGCGAGCCCGTAGTGATCGCCAATGATGAAGGACGCCGTACAACGCCTTCTGTAGTGGCTTTTCTGAAGAATGGCGAACGGAAAGTAGGTGACCCGGCCAAACGCCAGGCTATCACCAACCCTCATAATACTATCGCTTCGGTAAAGCGCTTTATGGGCCGCCAGTTTGATGAAGTGACTGAAGAGATCAGCCATTGGAGCTACAAAGTGGCAAAAGGTGACAATAATACCGTTCGGATTGACATAGATGGCAGGTTATATACCCCGCAGGAAATAAGCGCTATGGTGCTGCAAAAAATGAAGAAGACAGCCGAAGATTACCTCGGTCATGAAGTGACCGAAGCGGTGATCACCGTACCGGCCTACTTCAACGATGCCCAGCGCCAGGCTACCAAAGAGGCCGGGGAAATAGCCGGTCTTACCGTTCGCCGGATCGTGAATGAACCTACTGCTGCCGCACTGGCCTATGGCCTTGACAAAGGCAGGCACGACCAGAAGATAGCGGTATTTGACCTGGGTGGTGGTACGTTTGATATCTCAGTGCTGGAACTCGGCGACGGTGTATTTGAAGTAAAAAGCACCAATGGTGATACCCACCTCGGTGGTGATGATTTTGATAAAGTGGTGATGGACTGGCTGGCTGATGAATTTAAAAAAGATGAAGCCATTGACCTGCGCAAAGACCCGATGGCACTGCAACGGTTGAAAGAAGCTGCTGAAAAAGCAAAAGTGGAATTAAGTTCCTCTGCAGAAACAGAAATTAATTTGCCCTATATCACAGCGGTGGATGGTGTGCCCAAGCACTTAGTAAAGAAACTGAGCCGTGCAAAATTTGAATCACTGGCCGATAATTTATTTGCCCGCTGCCTGAAGCCCTGCGAAGCGGCACTGAAAGATGCCGGGTTATCCACTTCACAAATAGATGAAGTGATACTGGTGGGTGGTAGTACCCGTATCCCCAAAGTGCAGGAGATAGTAGAAAAATTCTTTGGCAAGAAGCCCAATAAAGGAGTGAACCCTGATGAAGTGGTGGCCGTAGGCGCTG
>CAYUCU010000199.1:0-7177 GCA_964443345.1 uncultured Chitinophaga sp. | reverse complement strand
CCGAGGGTGTTCACCTCTTCCCATACCGAACAGAGAAGTTAAGCCCCTCATGGCCGATGGTACTGCACCACAATGCGGGAGAGTAGGTAGCTGCCATATTTATTAAAAGAGCCTTTCAGTTAATTCTGAAAGGCTTTTTTGTTTTCATACTCCCTGACCTTCTTTTGTTTTAACTTCATTTCAGCTAACCAGCATGTTGTATGAAATACCTGATAAGAACAATAGCTATTTTCCTTTTGATTTCGCCCAAACTTTTTTCGCAGAATAATCAAAAAGGCTGGATCAGCCTCTTTGACGGCTCTACTCTTACTGGCTGGAAAAAAATGACCGGTAAAGCTGAGTACTCGGCCAGTAATGGTGTGCTTACTGGAACAACTGTTATCAATTCTCCGAATTCATTTCTTGTAACCGAAAAAGAATATGGCGATTTTATACTTGAACTGGAAGTGATGGTTGAGGACACTACTTCTAACTCCGGCATACAGTTCCGCAGCCATTTTGACCCGGGTGCTAATGGAGGGAAAGGGAAAGTATTTGGCTACCAGTTTGAACTGGACCCTTCTTACAGAAAATGGAGTGGCGGTATCTATGATGAAGGAAGACGTGAATGGCTTTATCCGTTACAGCTGAACCCTTCTGCCCAAATGGGATATAAACAGGGCGTTTACAATAAAGTACGGATTGAAAGTATAGGTAATGAGATGAAAACATGGATCAACGGAATTCCTTCAGCTTACCTGGTGGATACTGTTGACCATTCAGGGTTTATTGCCCTGCAGGTTCATGATATCGGTAACAATATACAATGGGCTGGAAGAAAAGTGCATTGGAAAAATATACGCATTAAAACTACAGGATTGAAATCCAAAGCCTTTCCTGCTGATATTTATGTAATGAATACAATTCCGAACACACTGTCAGACTTTGAGAAGAAAAGCGGCTGGAAATTATTGTTTGATGGCAAAACAAGTAATGGCTGGACCGGCGCTTATAAAGATCATTTCCCGGAGAAAGGATGGGAAATAAAAGACGGCATCCTGACAGTGCAACCTTCAGAAGGAAAAGAATCAACCAACGGTGGCGATATTGTGACGAAACAAAAGTTCAGTGCTTTTGATCTTTCTTTCGAATTCAAACTCACACCCGGCGCTAACAGCGGATTGAAATACTTTGTAACGCTGTCTGAAAATAACCAGGGTTCTGCTATCGGGTTAGAATACCAATTACTTGATGACACCTTACACCCTGATGCGAAGCTGGGGCGGGACGGCAATCGAACACTGGCTTCTTTGTACGATCTTATCAAAGCACAAAAAACTACCCGCTTTATCAAACAACCGGGTGGGTGGAATACAGGACGGATAGTTGTTTATCCCAATAATCATGCAGAGCATTACCTGAACGGTATTAAAGTGCTGGAGTATGACCGTGGCTCACAAGCGTACCGTGATCTTGTTGCTATCAGTAAGTATAAAGTGTGGACCAACTTTGGGGAAGCGAAGGAAGGATTCATTCTTTTACAGGATCATGGTAATGAAGTGAGTTTCCGGAGTATTAAGATCAGGAAAATGTGAAAATGAGGTATTATGAAAATGTGAAAATGAAATAGAGCTAAGAGGTTCATAATTTCCAAACTTCCACATTCTCACATTTATCACATTAAATCTTCGGTTCCCAGCCTTTCTCATATTCTCTTTTCCAGAATTTCATGGCACCTGCGTCATTCAGTATATGCCCATTCTTTGGATCGCAATGCAGGGTTCTTCCCGTGCGTTGTGCAATATTGGCGAGATGACAAAGCAATATGGATTTATGTCCTTCATCTATCGGCGATGTAATAGTTGAATTGCCGCGGATGCTGTCGATAAAATTATTAAAGTGGAAGAAATCTAAGTTGCCGGTGGCGCTTACGGTATTCGTTCCATCATTGCTCGTGCCGGTCTTTACTTCTTTTACCAGTTTATTATCGGCATCATAGATGGCATAATCATCATTGCCTTTATTAACCAGTGTTCCTTTTTCTCCATAGATAGTAAAGCCACGGCCGGCACCTTCTACCTGGAATTTGTTGCAGCTCCTTCCTTCCCAGGTGATACTTTTGTTTTGGGCGAATTCAAATGTGGCCACTTGTGTATCGGGCATTTCCCAATCGTCTTTGTAGGCGTAACGTCCGCCGGCTGAAGTTACTTTACTTGGATAATCAACACCGAGGAACCAGCGGCACATATCTATTTCATGGGTGCCGTTATTACATGTTTCCGCAGTGCCCCAATGCCAGAACCAATGCCAGTTGTAATGAACAAGATTGTCTTTATAATCTCTCCGTGGTGCAGGACCCTGCCATAGTTCAAAATCAAGTGTGGGAGGGACGGCAATCTTTTTGCCAAAACCAATTGACTTACGGTTATTGGCGTACCAGCTTTTACCGAAATAGGCATTACCAATGATGCCTTCTTTTACAAGTTTCACTGCTTCAATAAGGTTGGGCATGGAGCGGCGCTGGTTACCCATTTGTATCAGTTGCTTTGGGTATTTATGCATAGCCTGTATCAACAGCTCTCCTTCGAAAGCATTATGCCCGCAGGGCTTTTCAAGGTATACATGTTTGCCATGTGATACACCCAGTATGGCTGCGGGTGCATGCCAATGATCGGGAGCAGCTATGATAAGCGCATCATAATCTTTTTTGGTTACGAGTTCCCGGATGTCTTTTATTACAAGTGGTTTCCGGGCGGCATTGGCAAAGGGTTTCATTCCGTTGGCTATTGCATTTTCTTCCACATCACAGATATAAGCTACTTCCACATTGGCCAGCTGTGAAAAGCAGTCGGCGAGATATGCTCCCCGGCTGTTGACACCCATTACTGCCACTACCACTTTATTTGAAGGGGCCAGCTTTCCAAACACCGGGAAATTGAGTATGGTTACTCCTGCGGTGGCAACTGATGTGTTTTTGATAAAGGATCTGCGATTCATGGTCGTTATGTTATGTCATTAAAGATAACTATATCTGTAATGAGGTGCAATGGTTGAGGGCCTTTGTTATACGGAAAGTAAACCCGACCTTTGACGATCTTCCTATTTTGACAAGAAAAGAACGCACCATAGTGTTTTTGCTGGCGGCATTGAACTTTACGCACATCCTTGATTTTATGATCATGATGCCACTGGGTAATTACCTGAAGGTGTCTTCTATGCATTTCAGTTTGCTGGTGGCGTCTTATTCTATCAGCGCCTTTTTTTCCGGGCTGGCGATCGCTATGTTCATTGACCGGTTTGACCGGAAAAGGTCTTTGCTGTTTGCCTACACCGGATTTGTGGTGGGGACCATTGCCTGTGGTTTTGCATCTTCTTATGGTTTGTTGCTGACTGCCCGGATAGTGGCTGGTTTGTTTGGTGGCATTATTGGCGCACAGGTGCTTTCTATCATTGCGGATATGTTTGTGTATGAAAGACGGGGCAGGGCTATGGGTGCTGTGATGAGCGGATTTGCGGGTGCTTCTATACTCGGCGTTCCAATGTCATTATATCTTACCAATATCTTCAAACACGACTGGCATGTGCCTTTTTTACTGATCGGTTCTCTTGGAATTATTTTCATCCCGCTGATCATCCGTTATATACCTAAAATGACGGGACATATTCAAAAGAGGGAAACGGAGGAAACTCCTTTCAAAGCATTGGTTACGGTATGCAAAGTGCCGGCGCAACGGGCGGCCCTGGTATTTTCAGCATTGCTGATGATGGGGCACTTCCTGATCATCCCCTTTATAAACCCTTACCTGGAATTTAATAAAGGATTTTCTAAGAACCAGACCCCAATGATCTATCTATTTGGTGGTATTGCTTCTTTGTTATCTGCGCTTTACCTTGGCCGTGTGTCTGACAGGATCGGCAAGCTAACCGTTTTTTCAGTATCTGTGTTCTTCTCGCTATTTATGGTATTGATCATTACACATATGCCGAATGTTCCTTTTTCACTGGTGCTGGTGTTTTTCGCTGCATGGTTCGTGGTGGCCACCGGACGAATTGTAACGGCACAGGCAATGATCAGTGAAGTGGTAAAGCCGGAGCAGCGGGGCAGCTTTATGAGCATCAACGGGAGTGTGCAGCAATTGGGCAGCGGGTTGGCGGCCTTGTTTGCCGGCATTATTGTTTCGACTGAAAAATCGGGGAGGATCATCAATTATAGCTGGGTGGGTTACTTTAGCATATTGGTATTGTTGATGAGCCTGTTGTATGGCAGGATCATTTTCCGGAAAATAGATGTAGTTGATGAGAAAAAGGAACTTCCGGTTCCTGATACTGAACTGGTACAGGAAACAGCCTGATCATTTTACCCGGTACACCGGATAACGCATATAAGCGGGCTCAAACCAGGGTGAGTTTTGATAAACATAATTCAATTGTGCCCGCCCGTCTTTTGCAAAAACCGTATCTGTTGCTCTTCGCTGCTCCAGGTTCATTTTTATTTCAGGGTTGTTTTTTAAAAAGGCGGCTGCTATATCTTCAAAGGCATAGGCGGAGTAACCTTCTTTTTGTCCGAGTATGGCATCAAAATAATTCCAGGCAAAGTAAGAGTCTTCGGCTTGTGGTTCTAATGTTTCAATAAGATACCGGTTGGCCACCTGGTCCATTGGGATATACCAATCTCCTTTGCTGAACCGTACTGATTGCATGCTGGTACTGATCTTCACTTCACTGTTGAGGTGGTGCATTTCATACTGGCGGGCTGCTGTTTTATAGTCTTCGATCTTATATACTTCTGCATAGATGGTAGTGTCTTTCTTTAGTTGCCACATTTTTACTTTATTAAGCTGCAGCAAGTCAATTACTTTCCACCAGCCCTGGGGGATAATGTAGGCGGTTGGTTTGCGAATGAATGTTTTTGCCGGGAAGTAGTTGAATATCTTAATCTTTTTTTCGTAAGGTTTGTTCCTGTCGTAATATAATCTTGAGAGACCGGATACTTCGCTGGGCTTACGTCCGGATTCAAATCCTTTATACTGCACTTCTTTATATTTTGATCTGTCTAATGACCAGCTGATAGGAAACTCAATCAGGGACTGGACGGATTTTTTAGTTTGATTTCGCAGATTCCTGATGACCTCACTATTTGCTGAAGTGAATTCGATAAAAGATTGCATTAATGCGTAGGTGGCTTTTACCCGCTGATCGTAGGGCTTGAGCATGTGTGTTTCGGGAACGAAGGAGAAGGTATGCCATAGTGCTGCATAGCCACTGGCATAGCGGGGGCTGTCCCAATATTCCGGCCAGCCATTATCGGGAGTATCATTCCATACATTGACATAGGGTACCAGATCAAATCCTTTTGTTTTCATGGAAGTGTATAATGCCGGTTCAAATTCTTTTTCGAGGTAATCTCCCATAACGCCTCCGAGTTTATTGTGCTGTGTGGTGAGAAGCGTCATAACGTGCTGATAATCGGCGCCGTTACTTACATGGTTATCTACAAACACATCGGGGTCGAGCAGGTGAAATATTTCGGTGAAGGCCCTTGCATCTTTCGAATCGCATTTGATAAAATCCCGGTTAAGATCGAGATTTTGTGAATTACCGCGGAAGCCGAATTCTTCCGGGCCATTTTGATCGACACGAAAATTGGCGCTGCGGTTGAGACAACCGCCAATATTGTAGATGGGGATGAATGCGAGCACTATATTATCGGCGATCTTATATTTATTTATTACTATGTCTCTTGCAAGCAGCATGCTTGCATCTACACCATCGGGTTCGCCGGGATGGATGCCGTTGTTGATGAGGATGATGCGTTTATTGTTTTTGCGGATATTTTCGAAATTATGATCGCCATTATTTGATACCACGACCAGGTGCAGCGGGTAACCAGCATCTGTCATTCCCATAGTGAGCATTTTTACTTTGCCGGATTGCTCATCGAGTTTTTTCCACCAGCTGATGATCTCGGAGTAGGCGGGTGTTTGCGTGCCATTTGATTGTTCGAACCGGGTGGGGATGGTTTGGGAATAGGAATATACTGTAATGGTGCTGAAGAGACAGAGCAAGAGGTGCCGCATTGTGTATTGTTTGCGTGAATATAAAGATTTAGTGGGAATGGATGGGAGGGGAAATGGGGAGTGGAAAGTGGCGAGTGGGGCTGCGAAGCCGGAGATTTTGCATAGCTGTGAGCCGTGGCTAAAAATACCAAAAACACGGTATTGGCTGATTGTGATATTTCTTTTAGCTTTCTATGCGAAACCTTTCTTTTTAGGGCAAGTTGATAAAGGTTCAATTTTTTACCATTAAATCTTCTTGTATGCGTTATTTTGATTTTCATACCCACATCCTGTTCAAGCAAATATTTGATGAGAATCCCAATATTGATACACGTATAAGCAGTAATGATGTGACGGCTCTCCCAAAATTATGTTCTGACCTGCCCAATATTATCCAATCGCAGATACACCAGAGCCAGTTAGCTGATTTTGGAGAGGAGGTGATAGCAGGAGTGGTGCTGTATGGCATGGAAAGCTACCTTGCAGAGGAGGTAATACCGTTGCGCAAGTTTCTAAAGAGCGGATCGAAACATAAGCTTTCCGAAAAATTATTGAAGGATATTGCGGCTAACAAGTACAAGGCTTTCAGCCAGTTTACACTGGAGAGAACACTGAATGAATATATCAAAGCCAGCTCTTCCTTTAATATTCTCGATGCTGCTGACTTTGCAGGGTCTTTACCAAAGAACAAGGTGAATGTCTTTTTTGTAGTGGAAGGATGCCATTCATTGGTAGACACTCATAATAAGTACCTGCCGCCAAATGAATTTTTCCCGGTGGATGAGATATTGGCCAACCTGGATATCCTTTTGACAAAGGTGAAGGTGCTGTCAGTTAACCCTACTCATTTACAGCAATCCAATTTATGCAACCATGCTTTTGCGATGCAATTGGCGAAGATCGATCCATTCATCCCGACAGGTAACGGGCTGGAGGAAGACGGACGGAAAGTGGTACAAGGTCTTTTTAACCGGGGAGTATGTGTGGACCTGAAGCACATGAGTTATAAATCGAGGTTTGACCTGATGAATGATGTGGACGGGGGGAAGTTTCAAAACATACAGCCCGTGCTTTGCACCCATACCGGTTTTACGGGTATTTCATTTTCTATGTATATTGTAAAAGGCTTATTCTTATTGCCT
>CAYUCU010000198.1:0-7183 GCA_964443345.1 uncultured Chitinophaga sp. | reverse complement strand
TGTGGGATAGCGCCGCATCTCATTTAGTACTGGCACTAAGTAATGCCACGAACAAACAGGAAAAAGCACGTTGGGAATACCTGGCAGCGCAACTTTTTGAAATGGGTGGCAACTTTAAAGAAGCAGAAAAGTATTATGCCAAAGTAAGCAGTCATACCACCGACCCCATCCTGGATATCTATGCACGCCTTGCCACTATCCGGGCCAATAAGGATGGCGGAGAAAAGACCATTGAAAAAAATGTGGCCGAACTGGAGAAAATGGCAAAGCGGGATAAGTATGAAGAGTACCGTGACATTATTTACTACATGGCTGCGCAAATGCAACTTGAAGGAAATAACTATGATGCCGCCATTGCCTTGTTACAAAAAAGCACCCGGTTTGCCAGCAATAATCCCGCACAACGTAATAAAGCATTTTTACAACTGGCAGAGTTGACCTATTCAAGGCAACAATACCGGCTTTCCTATAACTTTTATGACAGCCTGAAAATAGATGATCCCTCCATTCCCAACCCGAAGGAAATAACTGCCCGTAAAAAATCATTGGCCATACTGGCAGCCAGTATGGATATCATTGAACGGCAGGACAGCCTGCAACGAATAGCAGCAATGCCGGAAGAAGAAAGACGGGAATTTGTAAAGAAATTAGTGAGACAGATCCGCAGACAACAAGGATTAAAAGAAGAAAGTGGTCCTGCCGGCGGTTCGCCTACCATCACTCCTCCTCTTTTTCCTCCCGGTCAGCAAAAAGGCGAATGGTATTTTTATAATGCATCTTCACGGACAAGAGGCCTGGCTGAATTTAAAAACAAATGGGGAACCCGTCCCAATATTGATAACTGGCGCAGAAGTGCCAGCATCGTTTCAGGATTACAAGCCATTAATCAACTGCAAAATAATGACCGGGGAAATAACAACAGCCAGTCAGGCGATGGTGCTGTAACCTTCGAATCCTTATATGATAAACTTCCGCTGACCCCGGAACTTTTGCAAAAATCAAATGACTCCCTTCAAAATGCCCTGTTCGACCTGGGCAAGGTTTATATACAAGAAATAGAGAACTGTAAGTCGGGAACAGAAACACTGGAACACCTGCGCAACCGCTATCCTGATTTCAAACCTATGGATGAAGTGCTGTTCAATCTCTACTACTGTTATACTAAAAACGGGGAAACAGCCAAAGCAGCAGCTATTAAAAAACTGATGAGTGATAATTATGGTGGCAGCAATTTTACTACTATCGTAACCACAGGTAAAGATCCGCAATCAAAAACAGCCAATTCAGATGCCACCAAAGCGTATGAAAATATCTATGACCTGTTTATAGAAGGAAATTTTGAAAAAGCCCTCGCTGAAAAAAAAGTGGCTGACAGTATTTATGGCAAAAATTTCTGGACACCCCAGTTACTTTATATCGAGGCAGTATATCATATCAAACAAAGAAATGACAGTGCTGCCATTACGGTGCTTAACGCACTGATCAATGAGTTTCCCAATTCACCGCTGGCTATCAAGTCTGCCAACCTGCTTACCGTATTAGCCCGCCGGGACCAAATAGAAGAAGAGTTAAGAAATATGGTGGTTACCCGTGCTACAGATTCTGTTGCCGGCAGAACGATCGTACCAATAGTAAGCAGACCTGCAGTGGATACTTCTTCCAACAGGCCGAATCCGCCGCTGGTAACTACCCCGCCCCGGCCGATAAATGATACACTGAACAACAGGCCACCTCAGCCCGTTAATACACCATTTGCAAATACGCCTAATGATCCGCATTATGTTGTTCTCCTGTTAAATAAGGTGGACCCCGTTTTTTGCAATGAAGCCAAGAATGCATACAACAGGTACAACCGGGAGGTCTATTACAATAAGACCTATTCGATAGATCTGTATGAACTCGACCCGGAAAACCGCTTATTGCTGATCGCTCCTTTTGCCAATGCGCAGGAAGCCATTCTTTATATTGACAAAGCCAAACCAAAAACTGCATCAGAGATCATCCCCTGGCTGAAAGGTGGTAAATACGGCTATATGATATTAACTAACGCCAATTTTGACCTGTTGAAAAACAATAAGAATATTGATGGGTACAAAGCCTTTCTGAATCAGTATTTTCCGGGCAAATTCTAGTGTTCTTTTATCCGGACTGCCAATGATTTTGGGAAAAAATTAAACTCCGGCCTGTCATTTGCCGAAAACTAATTGCTTAATTTCGGTTTTGATTTTTCATTCTGTTATGCCGTTTTGCTTCACCATAACCATTCATTACTTATGAAAAGAGCCGTTCGTATTTTCTGGCGAATTTTTGCAACAGGTTTAGCCGCATTTATTATCCTGCTGATGCTGGCCAACTTTGGTGTGTTTGGTAAAATGCCCAGTCTCTCCGACCTGGAAAATCCCTCTATCCTGCAGGCCACTGAGGTGTACGCTGAAGATGGCACCCTGATGGGAAAATATTACCGGGAAAATGGTAACCGGAGCGTAGTAAAATACAAAGACATCTCTCCCCACATCATCAATGCACTGATAGCAACAGAAGATAAAAGATTCTATTCCCATTCCGGGGTGGATATGAGAGGTACCTTACGGGCAGTTTTTACCGTAGGATTGCAGGGTGGCGGAAGCACCATCACCCAGCAATTGGCCAAAGCCCTGCTGAACCAGGGAAGGGTAAGTGGTGTAAAGAGAATGCTGGAAAAATTAAAGGAATGGATCATAGCAGTAAAGCTGGAAAAAAATTTCACCAAAGAAGAGATCATCGCTCTTTACCTTAATACAGTTCCTTATTCAGACAATGTATTTGGAATAAGGAATGCCGCCCGCACTTTTTTTCAAAAAGAACCCGACCGGCTGACAGTGGATGAAGCCGCACTGCTGGTAGGAATGATCAATGGCCCGGGGGTGTACAACCCCAGGAGGTATCCCAAATCGGCCATGGACCGGCGCAACCTGGTCATCAGCCGGATGGCAGAAAATGGAAACATCACACAAACAGAAGCCTCCCGGCTGAAAACATTACCTATAAAACTCAACTACCGCAAACTGGATGAGAACACCGGCTATGCCCCTTACTTCCGTGAAGTGCTGAAATCAGAAGTAAAAGAAGTGCTGAAGGGATTAAAAAAATCAAACGGCGACAGCTATGACATATATGATGATGGACTTAAAGTTTACACCACCATCAATCTGCAGATGCAGCAATATGCCGAAGAAGGCATGGCGCAACATATGGCTATGCTGCAGCGGAGCATCAATGCCCGGAATGATATGAAGACCGGTTCTATCTGGAAAGGCCATGAAAAACAATTAGAAAAAGCGATGAGAGAATCAGATCGCTGGAAGAATGGCGTGGAAGATGACATGAGCGATAAAGAAATAATGGCCACTTTTAATGTAAAGACACCGATGAAGATCTTTGCCTGGAACACTAAAAGAGAAAAGGATACCGTAATGACGCCGCTGGACTCTATCAAATATCACCTGCAAATGGAACAGGCCGGTTTTATGGCGATGGACCCTGTGACCGGTGAGGTAAAAGCCTGGGTGGGTGGTATTCATTTTAAGACCTATAAAAATGACCACATCAACCTGAAAACAAAACGACAGGTAGGGTCCACCATCAAACCATTTCTTTATACACAGGCCATGGAAGAAAGAGGTTTTACCCCCGAAACTGATTGTGAGAACGTGGCACAGAACTTTGGCGGCGGCGCCTGGGTGCCTTCCGGAAAAAGATGCGGTGGTGGTTCCATGACCATGGCAAATGCACTGGCCTATTCAAAGAACTGTGCTACAGCTTATATAATGAAACAAGTGGGCCCAAAGCAGTTTGTTGACTTTCTTGGGCGTATTGGCATACCCACCCAGATTAAGCCCTACCCTTCCATTTGCCTGGGCACCTGCGATCTTTCCATGTATGAAATGCTTTGGGGTTATACCATTTTTGCCGGCCGTGGATTTTCCACCAAACCTTACAGCATCAGCCGTATTGAAGACAGGAACGGCAATGTGATAAAAAGATTTGACTATAGTGCGAACCGCAAAGAAGCGATCAGTGAAGTGACCGCCTACACCATGGCACATATGATGCAGGGCACAGTGGATAAAGGTACTGCAAGAGGATTGCGGTCAAGAGTAGGCGCAAAAGAAATGGGCGGCAAAACCGGTACTACTGATGATAATGCGGATGCCTGGTTTTTGGGTTATACGCCACAACTGCTCGCAGGTTCCTGGGTGGGCTTTGAATATACCTTTATGAGAAATACAAGTGATGGTAATACTATTGCCCGTCCTATCACTGAATATTTTTTCCGCAAAGTATTGGCCGATAAAAAATCAGGTATAGAAAGAGATGCCGTATTTGTAAAGCCTGCCGAACTGGAAAATGAAATGCTTAGCGCCGACATTATTATCAGCGATACAGATCCCAACCCTGCCGGAGAAGGAATTGACCAGGGTGTGGGTGATGCGAATGATTATTATGAACCGTCCCCCGGTGATTCACTCGGACCGGAATCAAAAGATTACCAGGATGAGAACGATACCAAACCTGCAAAGCCCCAGCCTAAAAAGGATACCGTGATAAAGGCCCCGGCAAAAAAAGAAGAGGAGACGGTAGCACCTATTGGTTCGGTAGTGGAGGAACCTAAAAAGAAAAAAAAGAAGAACAAGGATAAGGACAATAATTAAGAACAGTTCATCAAAAAATATTGCTCCGGGCATTTTACAAAAGCCACTCATCCATATAGTACCTCAACAAGTATAAGAACCGGCATATTCATGTTTACAATTCAAAAAGCAACCCCGGAAGACATAAACCTGGTAAGGGAACTTACATACAAAGTATGGCCGCAAACCTATACCGGCCTTCTTTCACAGGAACAAATTGCTTACATGCTGGAGATGATGTACAGCCCCGGATCATTACAACAGCAAATGAACAGCGGTGCCCAATTCATTATTATATATGAAGGAGATGAACCGGTGGGATTTGCTTCTTACCAGGAAATAAAACCGGCTGTCTTTAAATTACACAAGCTATATGTGCTGCCATCGCAACAAGGCAAAGGGACCGGTCGTTTTATTATAGACCACATCTGCAATGAAATAAAGGCAAAAGGTGCCACTGCACTACAACTACAGGTGAACCGGAACAATAAAGCCAAATTATTTTATGAGAAACTGCACTTTACTTTGCTCGAAGAGATCAAACTGGATATCGGTAATGGGTTTATAATGGATGACTATGTGATGCAAAAGGAACTTTAAGCGGGCCACTTATCGTCTGTCACCGCCATTATCTTCTCTCTACTCTCTCTACTCTCTCTTCAGCACCCCTTTACAATCAAGATATCGTACCGGGTCCAATGGTGTTTCAAACTTAAAAAGCAGCATTTCCATCTTATCGCCTTTTGCAATATGACCAACCGGCTGCCCCACCTTTAGGTTATCGTTTCGTTTTACCGTCACTTTTGTCAACCCGGAATACCAGAAATAAAAATCTTTATAGTAAAACACCACATCCCATTTGCCCTCATCGGTTTGCTGCACATTGGTAACCCGGCCACTGTAGCAGGCCTTAACGACCGTATCAGGCACACTGCTCAATACGATACAAAGATCGGGCTCATCATAATGGATCACATTTTTTGGAGGAGGCACCACTACTGCTTCATTCAGGGGGCATTGCAGCCATACGCTGTCCTTTTGTGCATTTACAAATGCAGCTGCATGCAGCAATAGTGCTAATAAGGAGGGCTTAACCAATCGTTTCATCGAAATACGAATTTATACTGAAAAAAGAATAAGACGGACAAAGCACCTGATTAGTTCCGGTGCATACTTAATTTTTTTGCCATTTCGGCACTCATACCTTCCGCAGAAATACCATACCCGCTTACCAACACCCCTTTCAATCCTGTAGTGGATTCAATGGCATACAAAATCGCCTGATCCGATGGATCAGTATTCCCTTCAAACCGGTAAACCTCCACGATCTCAAAATCATTGATATCGAGCTTCCCGGAATGGCAAACAAGGCAATTTTCCTCCAGGTTAAAATCAAGATCAAATCCCCTTTTTTTAAGGCCGTTCACCGCTTCAGACAACGTATCGTATGAATACATCTTTATAACGTTTTTCTTATAATAAAATTATTCCGCTTTTTTTAGAATTTGGCTATACAAATGTCATTTAACCAAACACTAACTGGTGTGTTTGTTTGATGATGCCCATCACAAATATACTTTGAACATGCCCCATATTCTCGATCTGGCTTAGCTTATTCACATGAAAATCATGATACGCATTCATGTCTTCACACATTACTTTCAGCATAAAATCAAACTCGCCTGAAATAGTATAACACTCCACCACATCAGGCATCAACTGAATGGCCTTTACAAATTTAGTGCCTGCAATTTTATTGTGTTCCTTTAATGATACGTAGCAAATAGCGATCAGGCTTTTCTTCACCTTGGTATGATCTACTAATGTGGCATATTGTTTTATCACCCCGCTTACTTCCATACGCTTAATACGTTCATGAACCGGCGTGGTACTGAGGTGTATTTTATCAGCTATTTCTTTCACGGTCATTCTTGCATTTTGCTGCAATAAACTCAATATGGCCAGGTCTTTAGAATCCGGTGTGCTATCGCTACCAGCCGTTTTTTCTGTTTTAGTCACTTTTGCCATTGCTAAAAAGGATTTTCAACTTTTAATGATAGAATAAAAGGACATTCCACCAAATTTACATAATTCCTTAGAAAAATATCCTATAATAGTACTTTCGTACCCTAAAAAAATAAATAATGTCAACTGTAACTAAATCCATTGATTTCAGCCTGCCCTATAAAGTGGCAGATATTTCCCTGGCAGAATGGGGACGTAAAGAAATAAGATTAGCCGAAGCAGAAATGCCCGGCCTGATGAGTATCCGTAAAGAATATGGCCCTTCTCAACCACTGAAAGGTGCAAGAGTGGCCGGTTGCCTCCATATGACCATTCAAACAGCTGTGCTGATTGAAACTTTAACAGCCCTCGGCGCTGAAGTAAAATGGAGCTCCTGCAATATCTTCTCCACACAAGATCATGCTGCTGCTGCTATCGCTGCTGCTGGTATTGGTGTATTTGCCTGGAAAGGACAAACACAGGAAGAAGCTGACTGGTGCATTGAACAA
>CAYUCU010000197.1:0-7199 GCA_964443345.1 uncultured Chitinophaga sp. | reverse complement strand
TCTACCCTTACTACATGGAATATGAAAAGACATTTAGTGAATCCGGAAAAAAATTAACTGAATTCATTCCCGGAACACCTGAATATAAAAAACCCGCCTTACTGGTAAGAGTGAAACGTAAATTACTATTGAGAACACGGATAAAAAGATGGTTGTTCAAGTTAAGTCAGAAGTAATAAACCCTCATTTCTAAAATGACGATCTGTATCGCTACCAGTAACTTCCCACCACAAATTGGAGGTATTGCCACCTTCTACGGGCATCTTACAAACTTGCTGCTAAAAGAGGGGCATCGGGTACTTGTGCTGATACCCGGTGATACTGACACAAAAAATAATGAAGACGAAATAACTGAACGGGGTGGTTTGACAACTATTGTGCTCAGAAACAGCTATCGCCAGTTTCTTTCTGACCATACACCTTATTTTCCTCCTGGTGGTCTTTGTGCAGCGGAGTGGATTGCTGCTGGTATGGCAATGAAGGACTGGTTGTTGAAAAATCATAAAATCTATGGTATTGACATTATTGAAGTGAGCGACTATGGGGGGACAGGCATTTTTCTTTTGTCCGGAAATCTACCACCTGTGGTGGTTACTGGCCATGGTACGTTCACCCAATTGAGCCGATATAACAATGTAAGAGAAGATTCTCAAACTGAAGTCGTCAGAAAACTTGAATTGCTATCCTTACAAAAAGCCGATGCCATACTTCCATATAGCCCATTAAACCAGGCTGATCTGACAAACCTCGTAAAAAGAGAAATACTTTTCGCAACAGCTCCCTGGCAGGAATCAAAGAAAGAGATAGAAAAAGAAATTGATGGTTTTATTTATGTAGCCGGAGGTTTGCAAAAAATTAAAGGTGCTGTTGTATTGGCCCGGGCAATAAGAATCGTTGCAAAACAAAATGAACAGGTCAGGCTGTATTGGGCAGGTAGCGATACTTATACTGCACCGCGTGCAAAAAAAATGAGTGAGTACCTGCAAAAAGAATTTCCAGACATATGGGACAAGAATTTTATCTGGTTAAATGAATTACTTCATTCTGAATCATTGAACCGAATGGCACGGTCTGCCATTGTTGTTATCCCTTCTGAATGGGAAACGCTGAACTTTGTGGCACTGGAAGCGGCCTCCTTAAATAAACCCATTATCATGACATCTTCAACAGGTGCAGCCTATCTCTTTCATCATGGAGAAGATGCATATATTGTACCAGCCAACGACCCGGAGCAACTGGCCGAAGCTATTCTTTACTTGCAAAACAATGCTCAATTACGAAATAAACTCGGGACAAATGCGGCTGCAACTCTAAAAAAAACATTTGAAGGAAAAAAGGGAATAGAAGAAAGAATACTCATTTATACCCAGGTTATTCAAAACAGGAGAACTGCAGGTATTAGCCTTGAAAATGAATTAAGCTTTCTGAGTAAATATCTGACACCAGGAAGAAAATATTTCCTGAAAGTAAAAGCCCTTTTGAAAAGGGTACTTTATCGATGAAATCATGAAGACAAACATTCAACAAATTACCTTTCTCTGCTCCCGGCTCGATCTGCCGGGCGGTATTGAAAGAGCGGTGGTGAATACGGCCAACCTGTTTGCCGATAAAGGACATAAAGTAACACTGGTGATACTTGATGATACCGGAAAAAGTTTCTATCCTGTACATTCATCTGTTGCATTGGTGCAGCAGCCACTTTCTTTCGGAATCACACCGGATGGTAATATCATCACGAGGAAAATAAGATTGCTGGGAGATGTGTTGAAACTACGACGGTTGTTAAACGGTTTACACCCTCACCTTATCATTGCAACTGAATATCCGTTTACCGCTGCTGCCATACTAGCCGGGGGAAGAAAAAAATCAAAAGTGATCTCGTGGGAACATCATCATTATTATGAACTGAAAAGAAATTCATTCTGGAACAATGTATTTCGCCTGACTTACCCCAGGCTGGATGCTATCGTATGCCTGAATGAAGATGAACAAAAGCTATTTGCCGCAATCAACCCTACATCTGTTGTTATTCCTAATTTCATTGAAACAACTGAAAAAAAGATACTGAAAAATAAGAGAATACTAACAGTTGCAAGACTAACGGTAGTAAAAGGTATTGATCATTTATTGCAAACTGCAAAAGAAGTTTTGAATACCAACCCCGGCTGGCAATGGAAGATCATAGGCGATGGGGAGATGAAGGAAACCGTTCTGGCATTTATCGACAAAGAAAACCTGAAAAACAAACTCCTCCTTCAGCAACCGGTTGACCATAACATCATTTCTGAATACCAGCAGGCCTCCTTGTATGTGATGACTTCACGAAATGAATGCTTCCCGATGACCTTATTGGAAGCACAGTCTGCCGGACTTCCCTGTATCGCATTTGATTGCGATAGCGGCCCCCGGCATATCATTACCGGAGAAAATGGAATATTGGTTGAAAAAGGAAATACTGCTAAACTTGCCGAAGCAATTTCTTCCCTTATTAAGAATGAAGAGCAAAGAGACAAAATGAGTGTAAAAGCTATTGAAAATGTACAGCGGTTCTCTCCTGCTTTGGTTTATGCAAAATGGGAAGAAACCATATTTACCCTTTAGTAATTAGCCGCCCCGTCCAGTCTATCCGCTGCAACAACACATTGCTCTTAGCAGCGAAATATTCATCGGTTGCTTTTCTTGCTCCCTGCCAGGCCCCATAATCATCTACTATCAATATACCATGCCGGGACAACAGCGGGTACAAATGTTGCAATTCATGACTCGTGGATTCGTACCAGTCCGTATCTAACCGTAATAAAGAGATGTGCAGAGGAATGGTGCCGGGGATCGTTTCTTCCACCTTTCCTTTTATGAATATGATCTGCTCCGCCGGGTATCCTGTTTTCTCCATATTCGCTTTCACTTCTTCAACAGGTGCATAACACATTTTATTGAGTGTATCCGTCACCCGGCTACGCTCCCACTCTTCTTTCTCAGGTTGTCCGTCCATCTCACCGGGTTGCGTCATTCCTTCAAAGGTATCATAGAGATACAGTTTGCGGTTAATACTACCGGCTTGTTTCAGTGTATAAGCTGCCAGCATGGCGCTCCCTCCTTTCCATACACCACATTCCACCAGGTCGCCGGGGATATTATTCTTAATAATATACTGAACTGCCTGGTACAAGGCATAGCATCGTTCTATTTCCACCATGGTAAACGGCCTTACTTTTTCATAAATGTCCAGGAATGTTTTGTCTGCTTCAATATCAAGCAAATTCACAAGGTGCATCCTTGATCTGCGGACAAGTTTTAGTCCGAACAGCCCCAGCGGGTAATTTATAAGTTGAGAAAGTTTCAAAACAGATGTTGAAACTCTAAAATACAATTAATACGGTAATCACAGCGTGTACTGTACTAAATACAATCTTTTTGTGCAGGAGGCTTCTACAACTTCTTTATACAATACAATTGAAAATAGTCAATATCACGTTTATGAAAATAAAGCCGGTTGTCGCCGGAACAGCTGATGGCTTCAGTAAACCCGGTCACTTCCTCCGCCAGGCGGGGCACATTAAAAGGCATTGTTTTATTATCTCTTGTGGCATAATAAAGCCGGGCAGTCATTCCTGCAGTGGCGGCAGGTAATCGTGTAAAAAAAAGAGTGAGTTCATCCACTGAGATACCGGCTGCGTACTCCAGTTCTTTGGTATTGACAGACCGTAGTATGGTTTCGCTATCTGCATTTCGGTTAAATCCCGTTGCACTTTTTCCTGCAAGAACAATATCTGCGGTGAGCGGCTGCCCGGTTTGATTGAAATGGCCTTCTGAGAAATACATCGTTTGCCCGTCAGCGCTGATCTCCACATCAAAGTCTACCAGGCCGGGCTCCTGTTTTGAAATACCGGTAACCAATTCTGCCGGACTGATACTGCCATTAGTAAAAAGCCCCCGGTACACCGTGGAATAATTATGCGTATAGGTCCGTGTAGAAATAAAATACAAGTTATTTGTGTTGTCCATACTGGCCACCCCATCAAGGAACAAAGAGTTCAATCCCTGTACTTCGCCTGAGAAATTAAAAAGAGTGTCATTAATTCTTTCGGCATAGTAAATATTGGTATTAAAAGAAGGGTCATTCAGGTCGTTAAAGAACAACCACCGGCCATCCCTGGAAATGAACGGCTCCATCAGGTGACCGGTATATCCCTGTACAGTAACATGCTGCGGGGTGGTGAACGAGAGGCGTTTGCTTTCCTTTACCAACTCCGTTTGCTTACCAGAGCAGGAAAACAAGAACAATACTACCAGGCAGGTTACATACCTCATGCTGGTATGACAAGAGTAAAGCCTGCCAGGTTACACAAAAAAAGGCATCAATACTGATGCCTCTGAATTATATAGGAAACCAAAACTCTTAACTGAAGATCAATCGTCCAGCTTCAACACTGCAAGGAATGCTTCTTGCGGCACTTCCACATTTCCGATCTGGCGCATCCGCTTCTTACCTTCTTTCTGTTTCTCCAGCAGTTTACGTTTACGGCTGATATCACCTCCATAACATTTTGCCGTCACATCTTTCCGCATGGCAGAGATGGTCTCTCTTGCCAGTACTTTAGCTCCGATAGCGGCTTGTATGGCGATCTGGAATTGCTGGCGGGGAACCAGCTCCTTCAGTTTTTCGCAAAGTTTTCTGCCAAACTCCTGTCCTTTGCCTCGGTGTATCAATGCACTCAATGCATCCACCCTGTCGCCATTCAGCAGGATATCCATTCTTACAATATCTGCTTCCCGGAAACCGATAGGATGATAATCGAATGAGGCATATCCTCTCGTTTGTGATTTCAGTTTATCGTAGAAGTCAAATACGATCTCCGTCAATGGCATTTCAAATATCAATTCCACCCGGGTGGTGGTCAGGTAGCTCTGGTTCATCAGGATACCTCTTTTACCCAGGCAAAGTGTCATTATATTACCAATGTATTCCGGCTTGGTGATGATCTGTGCTTTGATGAATGGTTCGTCAATATGATCGGTCTTTACCGGGTCGGGAAATTCGGTTGGATTGTTTACAATTATTTTTTCTCCTTTGGTGGTATAAGCAATAAAGCTCACGTTAGGAACGGTAGTGATCACCGTTTGATTGAATTCCCTTTCCAGGCGTTCCTGTATGATCTCCATGTGCAGCAGGCCAAGAAACCCGCAACGGAAACCAAAGCCCAACGCCTGTGAGGTTTCTAATTCGTAGGTGAGTGATGCATCGTTCAGTTGCAGTTTGTCCATACAATCCCGCAACTCTTCAAAGTCTTCCGTATTCACTGGGAAGATGCCTGCAAATACCATCGGCTTCACTTCCTGGAAACCTTTGATGATCTCCTGTGTAGGGTTAGCGGCCAGTGTAATGGTATCCCCCACTTTTACTTCTTTTGCGTTCTTAATACCGGTGATAAGGTAACCCACATCACCACAGAGCACTTCTTTCTTCTCTGTCATTTTTAATTTCAGGATCCCCACTTCATCTGCATCATACTCCTGGTCGGTACTTACAAACTTTACTTTGTCTCCTTTCTTTATAGAACCATTCCGTACCCTGAAGTAAACGATGATACCGCGGAAGGAATTGAACATGCTGTCGAATATCAAAGCCTGTAAGGGTGCATCCGGTTTGCCTACCGGTGCCGGTATGCGGTTGACGATAGCATCCAAAATGGCAGGTACTCCCACTCCCGTACGTCCGCTGGCATGAAGGATATCTTCTTTTTTACAACCGATCAGTTCGATAATCTGGTCTTCCACTTCTTCGATCATGGCGCCATCCATGTCTATCTTGTTAATGATAGGGATGATCTCGAGGTCATTATCAATGGCCAGGTATAAGTTGCTGATCGTTTGCGCCTGTATGCCCTGTGTGGCATCTACCAGCAGCAGGCAGCCTTCGCAGGCGGCGAGTGCCCGGCTTACTTCATAGCTAAAGTCAACGTGACCGGGAGTATCGATCAGGTTTAGAATGTATTCCTGGCCGTCTGAGTGTTTGTAATTGATCTGGATGGCATGGCTTTTAATAGTAATGCCTTTTTCCCGTTCCAGGTCCATATCATCCAGTACCTGGTCCATCATATCACGGTCACTGATAGTGCCGGTACTTTGTAACAGTCTGTCTGCCAGGGTGGATTTACCGTGGTCGATATGGGCGATAATGCAAAAATTGCGGATATTCTTCATGTGCTTAATGCCTCTTTAGCTGCCAAAAAAGCAGCATTTTCAAGAGCCGCAAAGGTAGGCGTTTTAGGCGAGGAAATAGCAGTTAAACAGCTATTGGTAGTGGGTCAGTTTGAAAATTAATTGTCTTTTAAATACTCTTGAACCACAACTTGTCCCGGCTAATCCGGGCATTATTGACAATACCTAAAAATGTAGCACTTCCTTTTCGAACTATCCGCTAAACCAAAAAAAACCGGGGTTAACAACTCCCCGGTATTTGAGCATCTTTTCACCTTCTGTCATGGAATATTTACCAGGAACTTCCATATAACTAACCTTTACTTTTACGGCACATCTGCCACCAATTCAAACGGTGCTTTTACTCTTGACAACCCACTTCCAAAATTGTTATTGCCTTTGTAGTCCATGGCCCCTATGATCTGGCCATTCAGGTTTCCGGAAATAGCTAACGGAAGATCAGTTCTTATTCCGGTTACATATTATTCGGGGCAACCGAATACAGTAACCGGGCTGGTCTTGATCACAAATTTGGGAGATCCGTCCTGGTTATTCCCATTCTTATACAGGTATCCATTAAAGATAGAAGTCTGCCACTGGCAACATAAAGAGGTACAGGTAGTTCCGTTATATCCCTGGATACATTCAGTGTATTGCACCGACAGAAAATTATTGCTGGCTTCCGGATCATCCAATACGGTATAGGTACCTCCAAGGAAATTGGTTATGTATCCATACGCATATTGTATGCCGGCACATACATTCCATGTGGATATATGTATGTGCAACACCTTGGTACCTGCGGGATTCAATGCAAATGCATAAACTCCATTCCCAATCGGTGTACCCGTAATTTCAAATTCCTTGCTTACGAGGCCGCCATGCAAATGTTTTCCACCCTGCTAAGCAGATGTGTTTGTTACTTGTTGTACATAAGCAGGACTGCCCTTATCGTCCCGGGCGTGTGGCGTACAAGCAAAAAAAATGAAGCGCAGTGC
>CAYUCU010000196.1:0-7313 GCA_964443345.1 uncultured Chitinophaga sp. | reverse complement strand
CCAAACCCCAACCAGGGCCAGTTCCAGGTAAGGTATTACAACCAGGATAATGAAAGCCTGACACTGAATATCTTCAATTCACTGGGACAGCGGATCTATCAGAAAGTGTTTGTAACCACAACGGCCTACACCCGTATCGATATCGACCTCGGCTCCCGCTTCAGCGAAGGAGTATATATCGTGGAAGTGGTGAATGCAGCAGGTAAACAAGTAGGTGCCAAACGCATCATAGTAAGGCATCCGTAACAGAAGACACTTACTACACATACTGCACATCCCGTTCGGCTTTATGCTGAACGGGATGTTTTTTTGTGGAGGAATACATAGCTAAGAGGAGAAAAGAGGGGAAGGAGGAAAGGAGAAATACAGGTAGCTAAGAGAATGAAAGAGAAAAGGAGGAAAAGAGAAATACAAGTATTGTTTTTTTCAAAGAACCCTGTGAATTCGCAGCATCCTGTGGAATTACTCTTTCTTTATCCTCAGTGGGGGGTATTCCCTCCTTTCCTCTTTCTCCTCCTTTTTTCTCTTAGCTATGTATTTCTCCTTTCCTCCTTCTCCTCTTTTTTTCTCTTAGCTATGTATTACTTTTGAACCCTTATGCCCCTTTATATCTCTTCTCTCAACTCCGGCAGCAATGCCAATTGCTATTATATAGGCAACGATACGGAAGCAGTACTGGTAGATGCCGGGCTCAGTTGCCGGGAAACAGAAAAGCGGATGAAACAACTGGGGCTTTCAATGGAAAAAGTAAAAGCCATTTTTGTTACACATGAACATTCAGATCATATAACCGGTGTGCCCGGCCTGTCGAAAAAATTTCAATTGCCGGTATATATTACTCCTGTTACGCTGCAGCATAGCAATATACCGCTGCAACCGGAACTCGTCCGTTCCTTTGCACATAATAAGCCGGTAACGATTGGCGCTTTATCCATACTGCCTTTCCGGAAAAAACATGATGGAAAAGACCCGCATAGTTTTATGATCTCTGAAAAAGGCATTAACGTGGGAGTGATCACCGACATTGGCTTTGCCTGTAAGCAGGTGATAAAATATTTCAGCCGCTGTCATGCCGTTATCCTGGAATCCAACTACTGTGATGATATGCTGCGCAATGGCGGCTACCCCATTTATTTACAAAAGCGCATCAGCAGCGATGAAGGGCATTTATCCAATGCACAGGCATTGGAATTATTCCGGCACTACCGGTCGGAGACATTGCAATTGCTGATCTTAGGACATTTATCCAAAAACAATAATAAGCCGGAGCTGGTGTCACAATTGTTTACACCACATGCCGGCACCACCCGTATTGTGGTGGCCAGCCGCTATGAAGCATCGCCGGTATTTTACCTGGAAGGGACCGCCGTCAGCCCGCTTCCATCAAAAAAGACCAAAAAGGTAAAAAATGAGCGGCAGTTGTCCCTCTTCTGATCCCTCCTGAACCCCCCAAAATAACGTCCGCCAACGCCAATTCCGGTCCCGGAAGCAGCCATTTTTGACCCCTCCAAAAAACGAATACTCAGAAAATCGAGCGGATACTCAGAAAAACAAGCGAATACTAAATGACCCCCCTCTTTTTGGCAGACTGGTTCTACCTTGCAGAATTGTCGTCCCGTCGCAACTGATTTCTTAACCTGAACACTTAGCGACATGTATAACCAATCTTCAGCCGGGACACCCTGCTATCATAATACCTCCAGGTCCGCCAGCCCTTTTTTTGCTGACGCCGCATTGCCGGTATTTGACACCTCCCTAAAATTTCAGACAATGAGCAGTACATACAAGACCCGGTTGAATGGATATTATTTCCCCGGCAGCTATTGGGATCCAAAGCAGCAGCAACCGGCTTCCGGTCAGCAGCAAGGAAGCGCCATAAACATTGTAATGGCCCCTGTTCCCTATTTATCTGTACCGGCTATTTTTTACTATACCCTAAACAATCAATAACCAGTTCTTAAATCCTCTCTTTTAAAACTTAAATCGTAAACAATGTTAGTAATCTGCACCAAGATCATCCTGAATGTTTTCCGCTCAGCAGCGTACCTGTTGCTCAGCCTTTTATTGTTAAGCAGTGCTGTCACTGCACAAACCACCTATTATGTGGATGCCGGCCGGCCGGATAACACCGGCAGCGGTACCAGTTGGGCCACCGCCAAAAAGGATCTGCAAAATGCGATCACCCTCGCTGTAAGTGGTGATGCGATATGGGTGAAAGCGGGTACTTACCTGCCCACTGAAGACCCTTATGGCAATACCAGCCCGGTTGACCCGAGAGATAAAACTTTTTACCTGAAGAACGGTGTGCAATTGTACGGCGGATTTGCAGGTACAGAGACAAATTTGAGTCAGCGTAACCTTGCCCTCTATACAGTTACGCTCAGCGGAGATATGGGCATACCAAATGATAACACCGATAATTGCTACCATGTACTGATCTCCGTAAGTGATAATGCCTCTACCCTGGTGGATGGCTTTACAGTAATGGCAGCCAACGCCAACCCTTTAGTTCAGGATTTCATTTTGGTAGAAGGCTGGGGAATCTTCCGCCACTTTGGAGGCGGGCTGCTCAATACTAATTCGTCTCCCACTATCACCAATTGCCGCTTTGCCGGTAACGAGGCTGTATATGGCGCCGGGATCATGAACTATACCAACTCAGTTGCCCGCATTACCAATTGTATCATCTCAGGTAATAAAGCAAATGCAGCTGATGCCGGGGCCATAAATAATAGTGTGGGCTCACCCGCCATCATCACTAACTGTACTATCGCTGGCAATAATAGAGGGATTGTAAATGGTGCTGCTTCTGATGCTGTTATCACCAACTGTATCATTCATGACAATGGTACAGCGATCATTAACAACAGCTCCACACCAATGGTAAACTATAGTTCCATACAGGGACTCAATTATCCCGGCACTAACAATATCCTTAGCAACGGCCCTCTCTTTGTCAGCAGCCCTTCTTTTATCACAGCACCCTTCACCACCGGCGATTACCATCTTTCCTGTGCTGCCCCTGTCAATGCCGGCAGCAATATGGCCATCCCGCCAGGTATCAATACCGATATAGATGGTGCCGCCAGGATACAAAACCTTACCGTGGACATGGGCGCATATGAAAGTAATCTTCCGCCACCACCGCCTGTCGTTATTTATGTGGATGGCAGTGTACCGGTCAGCGGCAACGGATTGAGTTGGGCCACCGCTTTTAAAACCCTTAGCGAAGCAATCAATGCTGCCCAATCCTGTACTAAGGACACCATTTTCGTGGCAAAGGGCACTTACTATCCCACCGAAGATCCTTTTGGCAATACCAGCCCCGCTGATCCGAGAGATAAAACCTTCTACCTGAAGAACGGTGTGAAATTGTACGGCGGATTTGCAGGTACAGAGACCAATTTGAGCCAGCGTAACCTGGCCCTCAACCCGACCATTTTGAGCGGCGACATCGGTACATTAAATGATAACACCGATAACTGCTACCATGTAGTGCTCTCTGTAAGTAATGATGCCTCCGCTGTAGTGGATGGCTTTACGGTAATGGCAGGTAACGCCAATCCTGCAATTCAGGATTTCATTTTGGTGGACACCTGGGAAATTTTCCGGCACTTTGGAGGCGGGCTTCTTAATACCAATTCTTTACTCACTATCACCAATTGCCGCTTTGCCGGTAACGAGGCTGTATACGGCGCCGGGGTCATGAATTATAACAACTCCGTTCCCCACATTACCAATTGCATCATCTCCGGTAATAAGGCAAGCACAAATAATGGCGGTGGTATCAATAATAGCTTAGGCTCACCCGCCATCATCACTAACTGCACCATCGCTGGCAATAGTGATGGCGTTGTAAACGGAAATGCTAATACTGTCATTACTAACTGCATCATTCATGACAATGGTACAGGGATCATTAACAGCGGTTCCACACCAGTGGTAAGTTATAGTTCCATACAGGATATCCTTTATCCCGGCACAAACAATATCATTGGTACCGGTCCCCTTTTTGTCAGCAGCCCTTCTTTTACTACAGCACCCTTCACCACCGGCGATTACCATCTTTCCTGCGCTGCCCCTGTCAATGCGGGCAGCAATATGGCCATCCCGCCCGGTATCACAACCGATATAGACGGTGCCGCCAGGATACAATACCTTACCGTGGACATGGGCGCTTATGAAAGTAGTCTCCCTCCGCCATCCATTGTTTTTTATGTGGATGCCAGTAAACCCGTCAGCGGCAACGGATTGAGCTGGGCCACTGCTTTTAAAACTCTTAGCGAAGCACTCAATGCTGCCCAGTCCTGTAATAAGGACACCATTTTCGTGGCAAAAGGCACTTACTTTCCCACTGAAGACCCTTTTGGCAATGCCAGCCCGGCTGACCCGAGAGATAAAACTTTTTACCTGAAGAACGGGGTGAAATTGTACGGCGGATTTGCAGGTACAGAGACCAATTTGAGTCAGCGTAACCTGGCCCTCAACCCAACCATTTTGAGCGGCGACATCGGCACATTAAATAATAACACCGATAACAGCTACCATGTACTGATATCCGTAAATGATGACGGCTCCACCCTGGTGGATGGCTTTACGGTAATGGCAGGTAATGCCAATCCTGCAGTCCAGGATTTCATATTGGTAGAAGGCTGGGGAATCTTCCGCCACTTTGGAGGTGGTATGCTCAATACTAGCTCAGCTCCCACCATCACTAATTGTTTTTTTAAAGGCAACGAAGCAGTAATGGGTGGGGGAATAAATAACTATACCAACTCAATTCCCCGCATCACCAATTGTATCATCTCAGGCAATAGAGCTTCTTCTCGTGGCGGAGGCCTGAATAATGATCTCAAATCCTCTCCGGTGATCAGCAACTGCACCTTTGCTGGTAATAATGCTACCACCCTTGGTGGTGGAATTTATAACGCAAGACTTTCAGGACCGCTGATCACCAATTGTATTATTTATGGCAACAACAGTGGCATCCAAAATGTAACTTCAGTACCTAATGTAAGAAACAGCACCGTACAGAATGGCTATCCGGGTGGAGTCAATATCAGCACTGCGAATCCGGTATTTATTAATAGCCCGTCTTTCACTACTGCACCATTTACCGGTGGCGAGTATAAACTTGATTTTTGTCTTAGCCCCGATGTTAATGCAGGAGTTAATGCTGATATACCTGCTGGTATTACTACAGATATAGCCGGTACTAACAGGATATTGGGTGGCACCGTGGATAAAGGGGCCTACGAAAATGATCTGCCTCTTGTCATTGCCACACCTTCGTCCCAAACAATATGTTCGGGACCGATAACCCCTGTTGTGCTTACCGGCAACACCGGCGGAACAGTATTTAACTGGACAAGAGATAATACCGCCACAGTAACAGGCATTGCTGCCAGCGGCAGTGGCGATATCACCGGTACGCTGACCAATACTACGGCGGCGTCTGTAACAGTAACCTTTACCATCACACCCGTAGCAAATGGTTGTACAGGCACACCGGTCACTGCTACCGTAACCGTGAATGCATCCCCTGCGATAATTTGCCCAGCTGATATTACAGTAAGCAATACCCCGGGATCATGCAGTGCGCCGGTAACCTATACGCCAACAGTAACGGGAACACCTGCACCAGCGCTGAGTTACACCTTTACAGGAGCTACTACAGGCATCGGGACTGGTAGTGGTAGCGGCTCTCTGTTCAATACAGGAACAACAACAGTGGTGATCACCGCAACAAACAGCTGTACTACGGCTACCTGCTCATTTACAATTACGGTAAATGATACAGAGAATCCTGTTATTACCTGTCCTGCACCGGTAACAGTAAGTTGCACAGGAGATGTGCCTGCACCTGACATAGCATTAGTAACAGCAACTGATAACTGCGGTGGCCCGATAACTATCACATTCATAAGTGATGTGATCAGTAATCAAACTTGTATAAACCGTTATACCATCACCAGGACATACCAGGCCACAGATGCGGCTGGTAATATGGCCACCTGCACACAGACCATCACCGTGAATGATATAACAGCACCGGTGATCACTTGCCCGGCACCCGTAACGGTCAATTGCTCTTCAGCTGTACCGGCCCCAGATATTGCACTGGTAACAGCAACTGATAATTGTGGGGGCGCTGTAACCATCACTCATGTAAGTGATGTGATCAGTGCGCAGACTTGTGCTAACCGCTATACCATCACCCGGACATACCGGGCTACAGATGCCTGCGGCAATTTTGCAGAATGTACACAGACCATCACCGTAAATGACCAAACACCACCGGTGATGACCTGTCCTGGTCCTGTAACCGTTAGTTGCGCTGCCAGCGTACCTGCACCAAACATAGCTTCTGTAACAGGAGTAAGTGATAACTGTGGTGGGGTGGTAACGATCACCCACCAGGGTGATGTGATCAGCGGACAAACCTGTGCTAACCGGTTTACGGTAACTAGAACATACAGAGCTACGGATGTGTGCGGCAACTTCTCAGAATGCACACAGATCATTACGGTGAATGATCAGACACCGCCCACACTTACCTGCCCTGCGGCTATCACAGTAAGCTGTGCTTCCGCTGTGCCTGCTCCGAATACAAACTTAGTAACAGGAGTGAGCGACAACTGCACTGGCGCTGTAACCGTGACCTTTATAAGTGATGTGATCACCAACCAAACCTGTCCAAATAAGTACACTCTTACAAGGACATACCGTGCAACAGATGTGTGCGGCAATTTTGCAGAATGTACACAGATCATTACGGTGAATGATCAGACACCGCCAGTGGTAACCTGTCCTGCACCAGTAACGATAACTTGTGCTTCAGCGGTGCCTGCGCCAAATACAGCGCTGGTAACTGCTACTGACAACTGCGGCGGTGTTATCACTATCACACATATCAGTGATGTGATCACCAATCAAACCTGTCCGAATAAGTACACTCTTACAAGGACATACCGTGCAACAGATGTATGCGGCAATTTTGCAGAATGTACACAGATCATTACGGTAAACGATGATATCGCTCCGGTGATCACCTGCCCTGGAAATATTACTGTATCCACACCGGTTGGTTCCTGTACTGCTGTAGTAAACTTCAATGTCACTGCTACTGACAACTGTACTGGTGCCATCACCATCGTGAGCAGCCCTGCTTCAGGTACTGCCTTCCCGATCGGAACAACCACCGTTACTTCTACTGCTACAGACGCCTGCGGCAACAGCAGCTCTTGCACATTTACTGTAACAGTGACCGACAGCCAGTTGCCGGTAATATCAGCACAACCTGCTAACAGAAC
>CAYUCU010000195.1:0-7318 GCA_964443345.1 uncultured Chitinophaga sp. | reverse complement strand
TTATGAAAGGTGCTGATCCGCTGGAACTGAAACATGCCATTGATGATGTAATGACGAAAGGGGTGCATTATTCCGAACTGGTTACCGGCAAATTGCTTCATTCTATTTATAAAGTAGATGAGCCGGGCAATGGCACAAAGGAAATGCTGGAGCTGAATGAACGGGAGATCGAATTCCTGAAACTGGCCAGTACTGAAATGACGTATAAGGAAATTGCAACGAAAATGTTCCTTAGTCCCCGCACCATAGATGGTTACCGGGATGCCTTGTTCGAAAAACTCAATATTAAGAACCGGGTGGGGCTGGTACTATATGCCATTAAGCACAGCATTGTTTCAATAAACTAAGCTTTTGCAAACAAGAGGGTAGTGCCTTTACCCGGGGCGGAATCTATTTGAATGCGGTATTTAATTTCTTTAGCTCTTCGCTGCATATTTTTCAACCCGTTGCCTTCGCTGTTCTTTGCGGTATCAAACCCTTTTCCATTGTCTATTACCCGGATAACAGGCTTTCCTTTTAATAATGAAACTTCTATTTCTATCGTATCACCTCCTGAATATTTAACGGAATTATTGACAGCTTCCTTCAGCATCATATAAAGGTTTCGTCTTTCTTCCTGTCCCAGTTTATGGTCCCTGGCATTGTCAGACAACTCTTGTTTATACCGGATGCTATTCGCTTCACAAAGAGGGGAAGCAAAGGAATTGATGCGTGTAAGCAGGTGTTCGATACTATCCTTGCTGTCATCGAGCACCCAAATGATATCCCGGATACCGGTAATGGCATCTTGTGTACCATCTTTTATCAAAGGAAGATATTTATCGGCCTGCTTTTCCATGATGGCAAGGTTGGCATATACTTTTACACTGTTCATGGTGCTTCCAAGATCATCATGCAGATCGCTGGCAATTTTAGTACGTATCTGTTGCTCTTTTTTGAACTGGTTGATCCGCATCCGGTACAGGGCATAACTGATGGTGAGTATGCTTAGTACCAGTAACGTTTTGAACCACCAGGTTTGGTACCATTTGGGAAGGAAAACAAGTATGAGTTCTTTAATGTTGCTTTCAACCCCGTCTTCATTAATAGCTTTTAGCTGCAGGGTGTAGGTGCCCGGAGACATACTTATCAGGGATATAAAATTCTTTCCATCGCTGTTTATCCAGTTGTCTGTTATTTTTTGAATACGGTAGGCATAGCTGATCCTGTCAGAATTTGAAAAGTTTAGCCCGGCAAAAAAGATGATGACCCGGTGAAAATTATTGGGTACACGGATTTTTTCTATTTCAAGATCAATGGTGTCTGTGGTGCCTGATGCCGTTTCAACAGATATTTTATCAAAATACACCTTTGGTTGAATGGTGTTCCTGGATAAGAACGCCGGAGTAACGATACTAAAGCCATTAAGAGATGGCAAAAAGAAACTGGTTTCATTGCTGTATGTATGGAAGTTGTATTCTAAACTATTTGATGCCAGTCCGTCACCGGCATAGTACGATCTGACAGAAAGATCTTTAGCATGAATTATTGAAGCTCCGAAATTGGTGGATGCCAGTATTGAGGAATCATTCAGGTTGTAAAAATTATATATATTGTTATTGGAAAGACCATTTTGGGTTTTTAACTGGGTCACAAAATTGAATTGGTTATCAAAAACCAATACCCCGTCACCATAGGTACCAACGAAGTAATAGGCTCCTTTTTTGATCACATCATAAAAAATGCAATTGGCCGGGGTTTTTACAGGTATTTCAGTCAATGAATTATTCTCCAGGGAGTATTTATAAATATTGGAAAGGCAAACGATCAAAATAGCTCCTGAAGGATCGGGATAGAGAGAATTAATTTGCTGGGTCTTAACTGAGTCGTTTTTTTTCTGAGTGCTAATGTAAGTAAGCTCTTTGCTTTTGTAATTCCACTTCCATATTCCTTTATTAAGATAGCTGGCCAATAGTAGTACAGAATCTCCTGCTTTAAGCCAGGTGCCGATCTCCTCAAACTCTATTGGCCTTAGTTCAGGAAAAAAGCTGACCGGTGAGTTTAAGATTTTATTGTTGAGTACCTGGATGCCATTTGATGAAAAGATAAGTTGCCGTCCGTTGATAATCGTAGCTGAATAAAAAGAACTATTTGGGTTGATTTTCTCCCCGGATGAAAGGCCGCTGTCTGAAATGATCAGGCCCGTACTGGTATTAATCAGGTAATTGGAGTGATCGTCTTTGAAAATACTATAGGTGTGACCGATTTTTAGTATCTCATTATTCAGGGCTGTATATGATGTGAATGGACTGGGAGAATTATTGGAAGCCAAAATACCAGGTGTGCCGGAAATCCACAAATGCTTATTACTGTCAAAGTATATTTGATTGATCGAACTCTCCCAATCAAAGTTTTGAAATTTTGTTGAAGCAACAACCCTGTTGATACGTTTATTGCTGATAGTTGCTTTATATAAACCGGTATTTGTTGCAAGCCACAGAATGTCCTCCGATTCTTTGCTGATAAGACGTATATCGGGAATTTTAATAAAATCATATGCAGGGGCATCTGTAAATTTCAACTCCTTGTCAAAGGAAGAAGTAAGAACTTGAAAGCGCCGGATGCCTGCGGATGTTGCTGCAAGGATATTCTTCCCGTCGGCAATAGTTATATCACTTATATACAGGATACTCTTTGTATTATTGCCGGATAAGTTGATACCGGATATTATTTTTTTGTCGCGGATACCATATACCGCAATAATGTTGTTATTGATCAGTGTAACAATAGTCGTTTGGTCCTGGCTGATGAGTTTTTGATACCGGAACTCCCTGGTCCCGTTTAACATCCCCGGTGTTTCTAATTTACCCGTAAGGGAGTTGGTGCCGGTGTTATATACAAACAGCCCGTTATTGGTACCGATCCAAAGCTCGTTTTTTACCAGTAGCATACTGACGATCCAGTCATTTAGTTCTTCGGAGCCGGGGCGGGTGATCAGGAACTCCTTTTTGACCTTCAGTGTTTTAAGGTCAATGGCGTTGATACCCCCCAGAGCTGTTGAAGCCCAGATAAGATTAGCGTCTTTATCAATTACAATATCAGTAACATCGTTCCCCGCAATCTTTGATGCGGTGTTCTTATTGAATTGAATAAAGGTTTTTCCATCAAAGCGGCAAAGACCATCCTGGGTCGCAATCCACATAAAACCGTATGGGTCTTCCACAATTTTTTTTGAATAGTTAGAACGCAACCCTTCTTCACCGGAGTACTTTTTAAAATGCAGGAAATCAGCAGCAAGCTGCCCCCCGGCGTTCAGGCCGTGTATTACTAAGAGAATTAATAGTATATTAGGTTTTATTCTTTTTATTGAAACCATCTTGTATGAAATGGACTATATTATTTATAATACATGGCCTGGATGATGGATTGCAAGAGCAATCTCAGGTTTTAATAAATGTCATCCGTTATGGAAACTGGTCATTAAAGTATACTAATCTTTTGTATTTAAAAAGCGAAACTGACTTTTCTAAAAAAGGCAGGCCTGTTAATGCTGTACTTAACAAAGTAAGTTCTTTAAGTGATAAGCGAAGGGGTAAACCTGTGACGACCCGGGAAAAAGTCTTTCCAAAAATAAATATCGGCAGTAAAGCAAAGCTTGAAAAAGTGTTTGAGTATGTCAGGAAAGAGTATCCCGCAGAAAAACTGATGCTGCTGGTTTTTGACCATGGCGCCGGGTTTGGAATATTTGAGGCTATCCCAACAACCGAAAAAAGGCTTCCTTTTAGTAATTTGGAAGACGTGGATGATGTATTATACAATTCGAAGCAGAACCAAACGTATCAGCGTTTTATCCCGAAAGCATCCAGCGGCTTCTACCCGGGATTCCGTCACAGGAAAAAATTCAAGCTCAGCCACGGTCCTTCCCGCAGCAGTAATGATGGCTTACTTAAGTTTTTCAGGAAAACATACGCCAAAACGGATATGCTTACAATGGAGGAGTTATCTGAGTCCATAAAACGGGGCTTCGGGCGAAAAGTGGATGTAGTGGTACTGATCAATTGCAACATGCAGATGATTGAGACCGGGTACTCATTAAAGGATAATGTGGATTACCTGGTGGCCAGCGAAACCTTGTTCTGGATATACGGGATCAACTACAGGGAACTTCTTTTCCGCATTGATAGTCATCCGTCTATTAGTCCCCGGAAAGTGGCCACTGTTTGTGTAGAGACCATGCCATTCCGTTATGAAAGGATCGGGAAATTAAAAAGTCTGAACGATGTTAGTTTCTCCGCAATTGAGCTCAAAACAATGATACCTGTTTATGATAAGCTGGATGAGTTCGTTTCCTCGCTGTTGCCGGATGTAAAAGATCATTTCAAAACTATTGCCACTGCAAGACAGAAAGGAGTGGACCTGTCTCAATTCAGTTTTACAAAAAAGCAAAAAGAGGACCTTGAACCATTGTTCTTTTATGACTTGCTCCATTTTTTGAAAAGTATGGGACCCGGAAATGAATTGGTAAAAAAAATTGAATACCTTATTGCAAAGGCGATCGTTGCAAAATTTATTGGCAGCGATTTCGGGAAAGGGAATAAAAGGATAGTGAATGGCATTTCCATCTATTTCCCTTTTTTAAGGAATGATTTTGAAATGCAATATTTTGATCTTTTTTACGAGAGGAACGCCAAATTCAAAGTGGACTTTTCCAACACGAACTGGGGTGAATTTATCAAAAGGGTGGAAAAAATAAGAGGTTGAATATTGTACTATTCAACCTCTCCGGTTATTTTCTTTTGGCAGCTTTTTTCTTAGCTGCCTTTTTTTTGGCGGGGCCACCACCAACTCTTTTGATAGGCTTTTTTTTCTTTGGGCCACCAGGAACCCTGCCGATTGGTTTCGTACCAGTTGCTTTTGCCATATGGTTAATTTTTTCTAACCTATAAACAAATTCTCAGATCTCCAAGCTTTTCAGATTTTCTTTCATGCCGGAGGTTGAGGTTAACACATCAAACATAGTTAAAGCATAATGGCTTTGTATTATTTTTTTGACCCAATCTTAAAAGGTGTTTTCACTGTTGCTGCTGCAAATGTTGCGGAGATACCAGCAGGCCGGCCCTGCTGATCAATATCAGTTCTGCGAGTATTCAAATATTCATTAATTTTCCACCTCAATCGTTAACTCAATTAACCTAATTCATTTTTATGTCATCCCCCGCTCCAGCCATATTCTGGCCGCATAGTGAACACTGGTCCGTTAAGATCCCGTTGCATACCCCTCATTACCGGATGCCGGTAATGCAAGACAAGGGTTATGTGATCATGAAGACGTTAGATATTTCCCATATTCCCGCAGCTGAATGGGAGAACCTTGTTTATATGGACTGGAAAAGTGGTGGCGATACCAACTTTGCGCCGCTGGCTTCCTGCGATGGCACCAATGAGTGCAAAGGCTTTTGGGAAAATGGTAAAACAGATAAGGATGCCATCTTCACTCCCAATGCTGAACTATGTCCCAACCTGATGGCGTATATCAAATCTATACCTGCCAACTTCGGAAGGGTGAGGGTGATCAAACTGGAGCCGCAAAATCATGACCAGGCCATCCGCTCTGTTCACCGGGATGATAATAACCGGCTAAACCCTGAAGATGAAGGCTGGGTGGTGCGTATGTGGATCGAACTGACCGATAACCCCGACAGTTATATGTTGTTGTATGATAGTGATGAAAATAATTTACCCATCAAAGAATCAGAGGCAAGAGTGCCTATGCCAAAAGGAGCACACTTTGTTGTGGATAGTCAAAGGCTATGGCATGTAGGTGTGCATAATGGCAGCAAGCCGAGGTACGCCGTGATCATCAGCACAGAAAGCTCCCCGGAGCTGGATGCGTGGATAAAAAGCAAACTCTGATCACGGATTCCACGGAAAAAAAATCACGGATTCCACGGAAAAAGAAGTATGGATTAAAAAGGATTAATACAGTAACACCAAACTGTTTGTATTAATCCTTTTTAATCTTTCAAATCTGGGTAATCCGCGATTTTAATTCAGCACACTTTTCTCTTTTACGATCTTCGCTTTTTCCTGTTCCTTGATCTTGCCCCAGCCACCTGCAATATTCCGGAGATTGTGTATGCCTTGTCTTTTTAATAGTGAAGAAGCAATAACGCTGCGGTAGCCACCCGCACAATGTACATACAGGTTTTGTGTATCTTCTATATTAGCCATACTGGCGGGATCGACCAGGTCATTAAGCGGTAGGTTAACGGCATCTTTCAAGTGGCCATTTGCAAACTCGGTTTCCCGGCGCACATCTAAAATCACCAGGTTCTCATCATGTGGAATATCCATCATCAGTTCATCGGCTTCCACATCAATGATCATATCAACAGGTTCACCGGCAGCTACCCATGCATCAAAGCCGCCGGCGAGGTAGCCTTTTACTTTATCAAAACCTACACGGGCCAGCCTGATAATAGTTTCTTTTTCTTTACCCGGCTCTGTTACCAGCACCATAGGTGTTGTAAAAGGAAGCAGGCTGCCGGCCCATTCTGCAAAACGGCCTTCGAGACCAATAAAAATGGAACCGGGAACAAATCCCTGTGTAAAGACAGCCGCATTTCTTGTATCAAGGATAATAACCTCTTCGCTGAGCAATTTCTTAAAAGCTTCAATGGATAAAGCAGTTAACCCTTCAGTAAGTACTGCGTCCAGGCTGTCATAACCTTCCTTATTTATTTTAGCATTGATTGGGAAATAAGAAGGAGGTGCTTCAATACCATCTGTTACTTCCTTAATGAACATCTCCTTACTGGTTGCTTTTAATGCATAGTTGGTTTGCTTTTCTTCACCAATAGTGCTGTGGGTATTGGGCCCCAGGTTTTTTCCGCAGGAGCTGCCAGGCCCATGTGCGGGATAAACGATCACCTCATCAGCCAGCGGGAATAATTTTGAATGAATGCTGTCGTACATCATACCAGCGAGATCGTTCATGGTTATTTCAGCATCTTTTTGTGCCAGGTCGGGGCGGCCCACATCACCTACGAACAAGGTATCTCCAGTAAATACACAATGGTCTTTACCGGTTTCATCTTTGAGTAAATAGCAGGTGGATTCCATGGTATGCCCGGGTGTATGTAATACTTCAATGGTAAGGTTACCGATGGTGAACAGTTCTCCATCAGTTGCCACATGCACCGGAAATTTTGTTTGGGTGCCTGGTCCATATACTATAGGAGCATTGGTGGCATTACCCAGGTCCAAATGGCCGCTGACAAAATCGGCATGAAAATGCGTTTCAAAAATGTATTTGATTGTAGCTTTTCTTTCATTGGCC